>JABMOM010000002.1 GCA_013204105.1 Flavobacteriales bacterium | reverse complement strand
TGCTGATTTCGTCCATCTGCTAAATACGAGATTCGATGATAATTATGCTGTTGACGATGGAGGTGCGCTTTTTACTCTGGTAGATTCTCTCCTAGTTGACAACTGTATATTCTGGAGCAATTATGCCAGCGAAAGTGGAGGCGCAATTTGCTTTTTTGGAAATGGCATGTATGTTTCGATTGCGAATAGCGTGTTTGAAGGAAATCATTCTGGAGAGAATGGTGGTGGAGTCTATCTAAGTCCTAATTCGTTCAGTACGAATAGTAACCTAGAAGTAGTAATTACCGATTCTACTCGATTCGTGGATAACACTTCAGGACAAAATGGTGGTGGTTTATATTTCACCACAGGTGGCTCAGCTGATTCATTGCTGATACAAATAGATCATGGAAGCATATTCACTGGAAATAGTGCAGACGAAGAAGGCGGTGGGGCGTACATTGAAATAATCAATTGGCCGAGTGATGTCGTGAAGATTGAGAACGTAAGCTTTATTCGCAATTCTTCTGATGAATATGTCGGTGGATTGTATCTACGCGCTGATGAGGCTTTTGTCACCAATGTGTTATTCGACTCAAACGCCGCTGTTTGGTCCACTGGAGCGATGTTTTTACATTCAAATTTGTCTGATACTGTGATATTAACCAATGTTTCATTTGTTGATAATAGCGCGGGGACGAGCGACGGGGCACTTTCAGGATATGGAAGTGTTTTATTGAATGATTGCGGTTTTATCAATAATAATGCGCAATCAAGCTGTGGCGCTGTGGGATGGGATGGAAGGCTTCATGTATCAGAGAGTGAGTTTTTTGAAAACTCGTCAAATTATTTTGGCGGTGCGGTATGTGTCGAAGGCTATGACGCCTTATTTGAACGGAGTCATTTTCTAAAAAATCGCGCAGGCTTAAGTGGAGGAGGGATATACGATTCGGATGGTGGTGGTTGTGGGTGTAATATTACGGTAAGGGAATGCGTATTTGACTCAAATAGCGCTGGAGAAACAGGCGGGGCAATTGAGATGGCAACCGTATCGCTGATCGATTCGTGTGACTTTATTGCAAATGAGGCTGGAGTTTCAGGAGGAGCAGTTTCCTCCGGATCCGACCAAGGACTTATAATAAATCGCTCACGATTTGAGAAGAATATGTCCAATGGAAATGGAGGGGCGCTGGGACTCTCAGGAGGAACAGTCTTAATTGATTCAGGATGCGTATTCAAAGGAAATGAGGCCGCTGATATTGGAGGAGCCATACTCGATAGGGCAGACTCAATCATCATCAATCAAACGACATTTGACAGCAACCGCGCTAATGTTGGTGGAGTTATAGGAACATGGGATGATGTGCTTGTTCTTGATATCAATAGGTCGACGTTTTCTAATAATCATGCGGATAGCCTTGGTGGTGCTTTTTATTCCATTTGGTCTGAGAGCTTCATCCGTCTAAACGCTTCTACAATTTCCGGAAACTACGCCTCAGATACTGGCGGTGTTGCCTATTTGAAAGTTCGAGAGCCCGGCACGTTAGCTGCGGATTTAATAGTTGAAGTTACCAACTCGACCATTGTTTCTAACAAGTCTGGAGGGTACGCCAATGGGGTGTTTCTCAATGGCGGCCGCGCTTGGGATGCTTGCCATGTGAGAATGAAAAGCAGCGTTTTTGCCAACAACGGGGCCTCAGATATTGTCAGCAGTCACTCTCCGTTCGTTATTTCTGAAGGAAATAATTTGCTCCGTAATACATATCCTGGATTACTCGCTTCAGATATGACGGGGATAGACTCAACAACGCTTCAATTAGGGCCATTGCAATTGAATGGTGGTTTCAACAGAACACACATGCCACTGGCAGGAAGCCCACTCATCAACAATGGTAATCCACAAGATTCAGCGGATGCGCAGAATGGCCCAATTCAATTTGTGCGTGATATTGGCGCATGTGAAAGCAATGAATGTGATCAATCCATCTACAGCATTGTCGACGAATGTGACAGCTACTTGTGGAACGTCAATGGTCAAGTTTATCAAGATGACACCACCATAACGCTGAACTTTGCGAATCAATTTGGTTGCGATTCTAATCACATACTCGACCTGTCTTTAGGTATTAGCTGGATTCAATATGATACAGTCTTAGCCTGTGATTATTTCATCATGGCTGGTGGAGATTCGCTTACCGCCTCCGGAAACTATGTCGATTCTTTGCAATCCATCACCAATTGTGATTCGGTGATTCATTTGAATCTTAGTATCAACACCATCGACACCACACTATCAATTTTTGGCGATCAGCTTTTGTCCAACGCCTTAGGCATAAGCTATCAATGGGTTGACTGTAACAATCAATTCGCTCCAATTGCGGGTGCAACATCCCAGACTTTTCAACCTTTAATGAATGGCGTTTATGCCGTGATTCTCACAGATGGAGATTGCACAGACACCAGCGATTGTTATTCAGTGCAAAATGTCGGCATCAAAGAGTCTGTTGAATCAACAATGCAAATTATTCCGAATCCAAATAAAGGCGCATTCGAACTGAGTTGGACGCGCGATCTATCCGAAGTCACTATTCTAGATAATCTTGGCAGAACTTTATATCACCTGCAGATGCATGATGGAAATAATCGATTTAGTCTCGACCTGCCTAAAGGAATGTACTTTCTGCGGGCACTATCAAGTGCGAGCACGACGATCAAAATGTTTGTTGTAGAATAGTTCTATTTCACTTACTTATTTTCTGAAAAACCCCATCGGTTCCCGGTCACTGTGCCTGGAAGGGGTTTGTTTGCACGCTGTAATTTGGCGAATTCGAGCGCTCATGTCAAAAGCCTGGTTCTTGCATCGAACATCCGAGTTCGCGAGATGGGAAGTAGAGCCACGCCATAGCAGAGTTTCAGAAGCGCAGGCTCAATCGAGCTTGCAGAGCGCTCATCTTTAAATCCTTATCTTACAACCTCTTAAATAAAACCCACATGAATATGAAATACACTTTTACTCTAACCCTTTCACTAGTGGCCCTATTCGTAGGACTCGCAACGAATAGCTTTGCCCAATACTGCACAGCAACTTATTCCAATACTTCCGACGACTGGATTAGCAATGTGACCTTCGGATCCATTAATAATACCACGGGATCTGCATCCTATACCAACTACACTTCACAGAGTACTACGGTTACAGCCGGAAACTCCTATGCAATAAGCGTTACGGTCAGCACAGACGGAACGTGGACGCAATACGCATCCGTTTGGATCGACTACAACAACGATGAAACTTTTCAGGATGCTACCGAGCGCGTTAATCTCGGCGGAGTCTCCATTTCGTCTTCATACACCTTTACAGGCACCATGATTGTTCCAGCAAGCGCAGTTGGAGGAACCACGCGCATGCGGGTCATTGAATCGTATAATGCTTATGCGCCTTCAGGAGGTTGCGTAAGTTCAACGTATGGTGAAGTGGAAGATTATTCCGTATTCATCATAGCTCCGTTGAATGTGTCGACGCCCGATACGACATCAACTAACTGCTATGGAAGTGACGACGCAATGATTCCCGTAGTTGCTACAGGAGGCACGTCACCCTACACATACCTATGGTCAACGGGCGCAGTAAATGATACCTTGTTCAACCAAGGTCCTGGGAGCTACTCCGTGACCGTTACCGATTCTGTCGGCGCGATGGATACTTCGTACACTTACGTGGTTCAACCAGATTCAATGTACGTAACTGCTTCTGTCACTCAAGGACTCATTTGTGACTACGATTTAGGAGAAGTCATGGCTACAGGAATAGGTGGATCAGGTCTCTATTCTTATACATGGAGTTCAGGTTCAAACAGCGCAACGGCAACGGGGCTAAGTGCAGGTACCTATACCGTAGTGCTTCAAGATGACAGTGGATGTGTCGATTCAACTTCAGTGATGATCGATTCAGCCATCAGCTATCTCGCTTCAAATGTTATGGCGAACGATGTGCTGTGCCACGGTGAAGCCAATGGGACGATCGATCCTGGAATTACAGGTGGCGTTTTGCCTTTGAGTTACCTCTGGTCAAACAGCGCAACTACACCTACCATCACAGTAGGACCCGGATATTATTCGGTTACCGTTGAAGACAGTGTAGGTTGTGTCATTGAAGTGAACTCCATTTTTGTTACGCAACCAGATGAACTAGAACTTACACTGTCCATTCTTGACAGCGTTACTTGCCCAGGAGATTCAACAGGATCTGCTATGGCAACGGTAGTAGGTGGGGTAACTCCGTATGTGTACGATTGGCAACCCAGTGGGCAATCCGGTACGACTGCGACAGGTCTGGGAGAAGGGATTCACACGTTGGTCGTTACAGATGACAACGGGTGTGAAGCTGAAACTAGCTTTACGTTCACTCCTAGCGGAACGCTACCGACGGTCGATTTGGGTGCCGATACAATACTCACCGCAGGAGGAACATACACGCTTGATGCAGGAACGCACACATCTTATGAGTGGGGTGGAGCCGGAAGTGGCACCGAACCAACGCTAGAAGTAACTACAACGGGCACATACATGGTGACAGTCACCAATGAATTTGGCTGCGAGGGAACAGACGAGATTTACGTCGAGATCTGGCCTACAGGAATTGAGTCTCTTCAGGCTTATTCATTTAGCTTGTATCCCAATCCTGCTCAGGACGTGTTGAACCTAGCCTATGATACGCGACTAGGAACAGCAACGGTAACACTAATGGATTTGACAGGTTCAGTTGTGCAGACCATGAAGCTAGATGGTTCTGGCCTTGAGCGCTGGTCAGTACATAGCCTGTCGTCTGGAGTTTATACCGTAAACATTGAGTCACAGGGATCAACTACAGTTCGTAAGTTGATGATTAACTGAGACTTAATTAAATAAGTATGCAAAGAGGGATGCGGTTTCGCATCCCTCTTATTATATAGTGCCGGCGGTCATTATTTAGGATGGAAGAAGACTTTGACGTGGTGTTGATGGATGCGCACATGCCCATCTTGGATGGAATAGAGGCCACCAAACGGATCAGGGAGGCTGGGCGCAACATTCCTATCATCGCCTTGACGGCCAGCGTGCTCAACGAGAAAATCCACAAATGCTTGGAGGCAGGGATGAACGATGCCTTACCCAAGCCGTTTAAAAGAGAAGATTTACTGAAAGTGTTAGAAAGATTCTACACGAAGGCTTAGCACATTCAAGCATCAGCGCTTAATCTGTGCGCCCTGACTTCATTCAGTGCATCTTGCGTAAGGCTCAAAAACTCTTCGCAGTTTTCAGTGAGCAATTCCAGTCCGATGTTGGTGTCTATTGAAACCTCGATTTCATTCGCGCATTCCCATAATTCGTCCAGCCCTAATACTTTCAGAATGGGTTTTGCGCTGTGAACGATGATGCGGATTTCGGGGTAGTTGCTGTCTTCAAGCGCCATCGACATCGATAGGATTTGATCTTCTGCCGCGCTTTGATAAGTAGAGAGATACAGCGCCATGCGCTTTTCATCGCCACCCGTCATTTCCTTGAGTTTATCCAACATGCACTAGGTTGTTTTTTTAGAGCCAATACTACCAATCAAGCCGTGTTGCGCTGGCCACACTTGTCCATGATGCAGGTTCTGAGGTTTTCTACTGTTCATGGACTTAGAAAGATCTTCTCTGTCCATACTCCATAGATTACCTCCACTTTGGATTGAAGCGGTTTACTGTTTTCCATGCTCACCTCCATGTGCTCAATAGAGGAAATAGCCGCCGCAAGCCCCTGGCGGAACATAATGTGATCGTCAACGATGGCAAGATGAATCCCCTTCAAATCCGATGATTTGGTCAAAGGTAGGACATGAGGAACAAGTTGGTTTTTACTTTCTTGCACAACATGGGCGCGGGTTTCAAGTATTACAGGTCTAAGAACTTCTTCATGAATTCTAAGGAGTATGCCGCTTCTAGAAGCAATCATACCTACTTAAACAGCGAATAAATTTCATTCATCTATTTCTCTGAATGTCAACGGTTCGGGACATGCTAGGGGGAGATATCTACTGCTTCGGTTGATTTTATATCCCCTTAAGGAGCATGAAAGACGATACTCTTTCGAGAACTCCAAGCAGCGAATTGGCCGGAATTCTGTAACCACTTCAGCGCATCGGCGTCAAATGATCAAATTTCATTATCATGACACAGAATAAAGCACTTAATCTCCTTTTGGCATTGGCCTTCATCATTCCAGTTTCCTTATCAGGATCTGCTCAGCATCCATCTGAAATGAAGACAATAAGTCCAAGTATGTCTTCTCAATTTGAAGAACAAATCACTAAAATTTATAAAGAAAAAGAGCTTTACGGTGATTTTATTTTCGCTGTAGTGAACGAGGATGGTTTGGCATATTCATTTGCCATGAACCGAGATATTCTTGAAGGTAGAGAATCCTCTCTGGATAATGATTCCCCGCTTTACATCGCTTCCCACACGAAATCATTCACGGCAACATTATTGAAAATCATGGAAGAGAACGGGGAGCTGGATTTGAATAGTTCGCTTGCAGAAAATCTGCCTGAATTGAACTACAATGATGGCGTTGATACTAAAACCATCCGATTGAAGGATTTGCTCAACCACACCCACGGAACGTTCAGCACTCGTTTTACCTGGAAATCAGCATTCTTAGGGTATGGTGGCGAGAATTCGGAATTGATCAGTGACTTGAACAATGATTTTATAGTCGACCCATCACGTACATTTCGATATTCAAACGTAGGGCCAATCATTGCCAGTATGGTCGTTGACAAGACAAGCGGAAGTTCATGGAAAAAAGAGCTAGAGGAACATGTCTTTCTACCGCTTCACATGGATCATACGAGTGCCTACGTAAGTGATTTTAAATTTGATGAAATCAGACCCTCTGTTACGGCTTCCCAGGAAAGGGGAATTGTTGAAGCCGGATTTTATAAAAAGGACATTACAATGCATGCTTCGGGTGGAGTAATCTCTACCATCAACGACCTCTCATCATGGTTAAAGGCTAACATCGAACAAGACGAAAACCTAATGAGCAAAGAAGGGTGGTCAGCATTACACACTTCAACTACAACACAAGACAAGACCTATTTCACCTACCAAAGAACGGGCTATAGTTTAGGCTGGGATATTGCCGAATACAATGATGAAGCAATTTTGACCAGATTCGGCGGCTTAGGTGGTATCAGCTTTCATATCTCCTTTATGCCAGAAAAGAACTTGGGGATCATTGCATTTTCATCTGATAACCGAGCAAGCCTGCTGCCTCACTTGATGGCAAACTACGCGTACAACGTGATAAATTCAAGTGAAGCCGACAGCTTATTTAAGGAAGAAGAACAGACGTTTAATAAGAGTTTCGAAGCGAAAAACAAAATAGTTTACTCTGATGAAGAGGACCTCCTAGAGCTTAATACAGAAAGTGAATCAATGCTGGGGGTGTATGAGAATGATTTAGGATGGCCTACAATTACGGTAGAAGCTAAGGCTGATCACATGATCCTGCGTTGGGGAGAGCTAGACGGCCCAATTTACAAGACGGAAGGTGAGGAATATCTTGGTGAATTAGGTGTGTTAAGCAGAGAGTTTAAGATTCAAAACGACACCTTGCTCACTGGCTCGCTGATCTACACGAAAATCAAAGTATAGACGAACAAGCCTGAGCATTTATGCAATGCTAGGGAAGTGGAGACAAGGGGTTACTTTCCGATACAAAACTTCCCAAAAATGTTCCCGAGCAGATCGTCTGTGGTGATGTCGCCGGTGATGCTGCCCAAGTGGTGCAGCGCCTCACGAATGTCTGCAGCGATGAGATCGCCAGAGAGGCCTGATTCAATGGCGTGGAGCGATTGCTTCAGGGCTTCGTCGGTAGCTTTCAAAGCGTGCAAGTGACGCGCGTTGGTCACCACTACATCGCCACGCCCTGCACCGGTCGTGTTGATGCGGCTTAGTATCGTTTGTATCAAAGCCTCAATGCCCACTCCAGATTTAGCGGAAATAGGAACGACGGCTTCGTGGAAGCTTGTATCGGCCGCCAAGAGATCTGTTTTGTTGGCAACCGGAATGACTTCCGCTTGCGTCTGGTCGAGTTCTTCGATCAGCCCAACGATACTTTTTTGGTGGATATCCCAAGGCTCAACGGCATCAAACAGATAGAGTACCACGGATGCACTCTTCATCTTTTCAAGGCTCTTCTTCACGCCCATGGATTCAATGATGTCTTCGGTCTCCCGAATCCCGGCCGTGTCAATGAATCGAAAGCGAATTCCTTCAATGACCGCTATGTCCTCAATGGCGTCTCGAGTAGTGCCTGGGATGTCCGATACGATGGCCCTGTCTTCGTTCAACAGATGATTGAGCAGCGTAGACTTCCCCGCGTTGGGTTTGCCGATGATGGCTACGGGAACGCCCTGCTTGATGGCATTGCCAAAGCGAAAGGAATCGATCAAACGCTGCACGAATCCTTGTATCGTACGGACCAACTCCACCAGCTCATCCCGGTTGGCGAATTCTACATCTTCTTCCGAGAAATCGAGTTCGAGTTCAATCAGACTGGCAAAATGGATCAGCTCTTCCCGCAATTGAGCAATTTCCTTTGAAAAGCCACCGCGCATCTGGTGCATGGCCAAGCGATGCTCTGCTTCCGACTCCGAAGCGATCAAATCCGCTACGGCCTCGGCTTGACTTAGGTCGAGCTTTCCGTTTAAGAATGCGCGCTGTGTGAATTCTCCAGGATTGGCAAGCCGGGCCCCTGAGGTCAAGAGCGCACTGAGTGCCTCGTTTAGAATGAAATGCGAACCGTGAAACGAAAGCTCAATCACGTCTTCTCCAGTATACGATCGGGGAGCGCGGAACACCGTTGCCACGACCTCGTCCAGGACTTTGTCCCCAGTCGTAAAGCGTCCGAAGTGCACGGTATTTGCTTCTGCCTCTGTGATCCATGCACCGAGGTGCTCGGCGACAACCGAAAACGCTTCCGGTCCCGAAAGGCGAATCACGCCGATGGCGCCAACGCCCTGTGGGGTGCTGAGTGCTACTATGGTATCGTTTGCCGACATGAACGCCAAAGGTAGTTTGGCTTTTCGACATTACTTTCGCTCGCACCATGTTCAGGTACATTCTCCATATTTCCGTGGCGCTCGTCTTGTTGACTGCGATGGGATGCAGAAAGGATGCTTTTGATGCGGACTTCACGCGCATTGCCTTTCCCACCGATGCGGATGCGCGCTGCCTCTTTCTGAAAGGCGATAGCTTGTACGTCGGCGGGGGCAATTTTGACCAAGAGGGATACGTAGCCGCTGGAGCGCTGAATACGTTAGACTTCGACCTGCTGCGTTCAGACTTCAAACGCGAGATCTATTCTTTGAATTTCCACAAGGAACGATGGTACATCGGAGGAGATTCCCTTTTGATGTATCGAGGAAGGCAGCTTAGGAATATGCCCCAATATTATTGGAAACGTGAAGACTGGGTAAGTGACTTGTCCAACCACCCCATCCGAGACATGGCCCAAGACAGCACGGGCATCCTCATGGTCGCCGGTAGGAAATTGGCCTTTGGTGTAGTCTATCAATCCTACGATGGTGGTGAGGGATGGGACCCCATCGAACCCGAGAATGAAATGCGCTGCGCCCATGTGCGCGACGGATTTGCGTGGGTAGGTGGGAATGGCATTTTGATGCGCTCAGAATGGGGCAGTAGCGTGTGGGAGCGCTTGCCCCTCGAAGATCGATTCATTACCGACTTGCACTTCACCACCGCAATCTCGGGGTGGGCATTGACCGAAAAGGGCGCCGTCTTGGCCACCACGGATGGCGGGAGCTCTTGGGATGCAGTAAGATCGGATAAACTTCCCTTCATGTCGCGCATGGCAGTGGCTGGCGACTTCATGGTATGTGTGGGCGAAAGCGGTACCGTCGCTTACAGTACAAATACTGGCGCGGACTGGAAAGTCCAATCGATCGAAGGATCGTCCGATTTGAACGATGTTTTGATCTGGAATGGACGATGCTACATTGCCGCTGACGGCGGACAGCTCATTACCTTTCTGCTTGACGACCTGAAATGATCGTCCCAAGCCCCAGTTCGAGGAAGTCTGCTTGACCCATGTTGGATTTTACGGCTGCCTGCAGAAAGAGGCTTCCGAGGTTGGTTTCATCCTTGTTGACGTAATACCGTACTGCAAAACGACCGGGTACGTAGCGCTTGAGTTTGTTCGAAAAGGTTGGGCGTTCCACTTCGCCGATCAGCCTGTCCAGCGTAGGGTTATACACGTTCACCCCTGCTTGAATCACCACTCCGAAATGGCCGAAGATGAATTCATGCCCCACCATACACATCAATACACTTGCTCCAAGAAAGCGACGGTTCTGCGACCATTGCATGGTTTCATTCCAAAGGGCGTAGGCTTGATCGTGGTAAGCCTCAAGCGTAAAGCTGAGCCGATGGATCGTCTTGTAGCGGTAGCTCGCTCCAAGTGCAAGGACTTGTTTGTGGTACTTAGATCCGTTGGTGGGGCGCACCGTTCCTCCCGCTTCGTTGCGGCCCAATCCTATGCGAGCGATCATACCCCATTGGGCTGGTAGGCTAAAGGGTACATGGGTGGTATCCACGATATAGATGTCTTCGATGTAGAAGAAATGTTCAAAGCCAAGCATGAGCATGGGCGTATTCATTCCGACGTTGGGCAGCACGGTGTGTGCATTGGAGCTGTGCCAATAGGAGGCTTGCAGGTTCAAGGCATTTTGCCCGAGCTTATACCGAACCCCCGCCGAGATAGCAATGAGCGCAGAGCCATGAGAACCGAAAACGAGGTTGTCCGGATTGTCCAGAAAATCATAGGGTTTCGTGACGAAGATGCCGCCGACGTTGATGCGTTCAAAGGTGCGCCAGCGCCTTGATAGGTATTGGTTGAACGAGACTTGGTATTGCAATCCGATGCCGTATCCCAACACGGATCGGTTTCCTAGATCATGGAAGGAGGCCAGTACTCCGTGTTCTGGGCTCCCAAATAGTTCGCTGTACGGACTTTGGTTTCCCCAGCGCACCGCCCCAAAGGCACTTTTCTGGGGGGCATGGACGGGCATGCCGGGGTATATATCCAGCATGTTTCCCGTCATTCCTCCAACCTCATAAGCCGAGAGCTGTGACCAGCCTTTCAGCGGTAGGCAAAGGAAGTACGCAGCAGAAATGAGCAGGATCAGACGCGCCATGAGACGAAAGTAGCGGTAAGGACCGCACGCTTTTCACAATGTGGATTTTCAACTTGCAGCCGATGCTAGGATGTCTATTTTTGGGGCTCCAAAAAAATGGCAACATGAGTGTATTAGTCAATAAGGATTCGAAGGTGATCGTTCAAGGATTCACCGGTAGCGAAGGAACGTTCCACGCAGGTCAGATGATCGAGTACGGAACGAACATAGTAGGCGGAGTGACCCCTAACAAGGGTGGTCAAACACACTTGGACAGGCCTGTATTCAACACCGTCGCAGACGCCGTTCAAAAAACGGGCGCTGACGTTTCCATCATTTTTGTTCCACCAGCATTCGCAGCAGACGCCATTATGGAGGCAGCGGAGGCAGGCATCAAAGTGATCGTTGCGATCACGGAGGGTATTCCGGTCAACGACATGGTGATGGTAAAGGAATACATCGCAGACAAAAACTGTACACTCATCGGACCTAACTGTCCGGGCATCATCACCCCAGGTGAGGCGAAAGTGGGCATCATGCCAGGCTTCGTATTCAAGAAAGGAAACATCGGCATAGTATCTAAGTCAGGTACCTTGACCTATGAAGCGGCTGACCAAGTAGTGAAAGCGGGCATGGGAATTTCCACGGCCATTGGCATCGGAGGTGACCCCATCATTGGAACTACCACCAAGCAAGCGGTTGAAATGTTCATGAACGACCCTGAGACGATAGGCATTGTAATGATCGGAGAGATCGGGGGAAACCTTGAAGCAGAAGCCGCGAAGTACATCAAGTCAACCGGCAACAAGAAGCCGGTAGTAGGGTTCATCGCCGGACAAACAGCTCCAAAAGGCCGCACCATGGGTCACGCCGGAGCCATCGTAGGCGGAGAAGAAGATACCGCAGCAGCTAAAATGCGCATCCTTGCAGAGAACGGCATCCACGTTGTTGATTCACCAGCTACCATCGGAAAGGTGATGGCGGAGGTGATGGGGGTAACGGCGTAGAGGGGCTAGGTGCTAGGAACTAGGCGCTAGGTTGGTTGCTTTTTCTGAAGAATTTATTATGATCCCTGCCGATGAGGTGGGGATTTTTTTTTGCGCTAGGCGCTAGGGAGCGGGGCAGTTGAGCAGTGACTAGGGAGCTAAGCTCAGCTCCATTCATTGCGTCCTTGGCGCCTTCCCTTTGCGCACTTTGCGTGAAACAATGTAAATCTGAGTGCACGCAGTGAGCGCTAAGTCGCTTCGCTCAGGTCGCGGAGGACGCAGAGTAGGTTGACTAGGCAACTACAACAGCCACGGATTGCTATTGAGCGCTTCCCTCAATGTGCTAATTATCTAATTGTCTAATCCTCTAATTATCTAATCTCCCAATTGTCTAATCCCCTAATTGTCTTTTATTTGAACCCTCAATCAAAACATCGATATGAAACTACTTCAAGACAGGGTCTCCATCATCACTGGAGCAACGCGTGGCATCGGGAAAGGAATTGCAGAATTGTTTGCTGATCAAGGGTCGCACATCATCTTTACCTACGTCTCTTCCGACGAGAAGGCTCGGGCTTTGGAAGGTGAGTTGGAAGCGAAAGGAGTGAAGGCGAAAGGCTTCAAGTTTGACGTGGCCGATTATGCCGCCTGCGAAAAGATGGCTGCTGAAGTAGTAGAGGAATTTGGAAGCATCGATGTGGTGGTGAACAATGCGGGCATCACACGCGACAACCTCTTGATGCGCATGAGCGAGGAGCAGTGGGATGAGGTGATCAATACCAATCTAAAGTCGGTATTCAACATGACGAAGGCGGTGCAGCGCACCATGCTGAAGCAACGCAAAGGATCCATTGTGAACATGAGTTCTGTAGTTGGCGTGAAAGGAAATGCAGGCCAAGCAAACTACGCAGCATCCAAGGCAGGCATCCTCGGCTTCACGAAATCTATTGCCCTGGAGCTCGGATCGCGCAATATCCGTTGCAATGCCATCGCTCCGGGTTTCATTGAAACCGAAATGACGGGTGCGCTAGACGAAGCTACTGTGCAAAGCTGGCGCGAGGCCATTCCATTGAAGCGAGGCGGTTCTACCGAGGATGTTGCCAATTTGGCCCTGTTTCTCGCAAGCGATATGGCGGGGTACATCACTGGTCAAACGATCAACGTTGACGGTGGTATGCTTACCTGATATCTTCGCGCATAGATAAAGCGCAGCTTGAGCATCACATTCGAACATTCCCTGGCGTGGTTGTGGTTAATCCTACCCATCACGGTCCTTCTTGTAGGCTGGCTCTACTTCTTTAAAAACAAGGAAGGAGAGTGGTCTCAGCGTTTGCGCTATGCCCTTGCGGCGGCACGGTGGACAGTGATCACCGCCTTGTGCATCCTCCTGCTGCTTCCCAACATCATTCGACTCCTGGAAGAGGAGGAACGTCCGAGACTACTCCTCTATACGGATGCTTCAGTTTCTATTCCTTCGGCTGAAAGAGCAGCCGTGGATGCGTTCGTTGAGAACGCCAAAACGCGTCTTGCTGAAAAATACGAGGTACGTCATATGCCGTTCGGTGCAGCGCCATTGCCAGAGAACAGTGAGCGTCCACTGGATTCTTTGTACACCGACCTCGGAGCGGTGATGACCAGCGCCAACGAAGATTTTTACGGCGAGAACATTGGCGCCGTAGTAGTCGCCTCAGACGGCATCCAAAACAAAGGCACGGATCCACGCTATGTTAGCCTAAAAGGTCGCGCCAATGTCTATGCATTGGCCTTGGGTGATACTTCGGTGCGTGCAGACATTGAACTCAATCAATTGCTCAATAATCGTTTCGCGTTCTTGAACAACGACTTTGAGATTCGAGCACGGATCATCGCCCATAAATTGAAAGGACGGCAAGCGGCGGTGCTTTTGCTAAAGGATGGGGAAGAAGTGGCGCGTCAATCTTTGGATATCCGCACGGGTATCTTTTCGAAAGAGATTCAATTCCTGACCAAGGCGACGAGCGTTGGCTTGAACAAGTACACGGTTTCCATCGAAGTACTAGAGGGAGAGAAGAACACGATCAACAATACTGCCGACGCCTACATCGAGGTGCTCGACAACCGAACCAAGGTCAAGATCATCGCGCGAGCACCTCACCCTGACATCGCCTTCATCAAACGGAGCGTCGAGCGAAACGACCAATACGAAGTGTCGGTTGCCATGATCGACGACTGGGATGGTCGCACGACCACGGCAGATTTGTTCATCCTGCATGGCCTTCCGACGGATGCGAACGATATGAACTTGGTGAAGCGCATCGTAGTGGACGGAAAGCCGGTCTTTGCCTCTGTCACACCTGAGGTGAGCTTCCGGCACTTCAACAACATGGACCTTGGCATTACGTTGGAAGTGGCGCGTGGCAAGGTGGATGAAGTAGGTGGGTTGTTGAACACCGACTTCAAGCTGTTCAACGTGAACGAAGAAAACGAGTTGAAGCGTTATCCGCCGCTCTACGCCCCATTTGGAAACTACCTAGTGGAAGCGGACCATCAAATTGCGCTTTACCAGCGCGTTGGCAATATTACTACCGAACAGCCTTTGATGTTGTTTACGGTACAAGACACGCGTAAGTCGGGGATGTTTTTTGCCGATGGCGTTTGGAAGTGGAACCTGTTTGAATCCAGCATCGGAGAGCAAGGTTGGACCGCGCAGCTCATTCAGAAAAGTGTCCAATACTTAGCGATCAAGCAAAAGCGCACCAGGCTCAACGTGATTGCCCCAAGGCAACTTGAGGAACGAGAGGATGTAGTCTTTAACGCAGAATATTACAACGAGTCGTATGAACTCAACAACGACCCAGAAGTCAACTTGACCGTCACCGATCCAGAAGGCAATGCACTCGACTTCCGTTTTAGGACAACCTCTAACGCGTATCGCACTTCTTTGGGAGCCTTGCCGCCTGGAGAATACAGTTGGAAGGCGATGGTCTCTTCGGAGGGGCAGCAATTTTCTGAAGTCGGCGTATTCACGGTGGCTGAAAACCGATCAGAGTACGTGAATTTAGTGGCCAACCATGGCCTGCTCGAAGACCTGGCTACCCGCAAGGGTGGAGCGTTGTTTCAATTGAGCGCTGCCGAAGGGTTGATGAAGGAGCTGGAGGCATTGGAAAGCGCAAAGCCGGTGATCCATACTTCAAAAGATTGGAGCAGCGTGATCGAATGGAAGTGGTTGTTGTTTACTTTGATACTCATACTGTCGGCCGAGTGGTTCGTCAGAAAATACACAGGATATGTATAGACTATTGCTTTTATCGGCACTCATCGTGTTGGCGTCGTGCAATACGACCCGCGTGATCAAACCCCTCGAAAAAGGGGAGAAACAGATCGGGGCGTCCTTTGGTGGACCCGGGATCATTTACGCTGGCGTGCCACTTCCTTTGCCGATGACGTCGATTAGTTACGCGCAAGGATTGGATACAGGACTAACCCTCGCGGCTGGATTGCACACCTCGGCGCTGCTCTTTGGAGATGCGGAGGTAGATCTTTCGCTCGGCATCAAGGTCTATGAGTCCAAAAGCGAACGCTTTGGGATAACGGCGAGTCCAGGGGTACATCTCTTGTACGGATTTAGAGGAAATGATTTCCGGGCATACCCACAATTGGAAGGCATCGGCTGGTGGCAGTATGGCGAGAAAAACAACCTGCTTTATGGAGGACTTGGAACGTGGGTAGAATTGGTGCGAGAGAAGGCGCATGGAGAGGTACAGCAAAATGAACTCATG
The DNA here is from genome assembly GCA_013204105.1 of Flavobacteriales bacterium. Classification (GTDB taxonomy): domain Bacteria; phylum Bacteroidota; class Bacteroidia; order Flavobacteriales_G; family Salibacteraceae; genus SHAN690. Next base: position 73,283 of record JABMOM010000002.1, on the reverse strand, counting down.
CCTTACCTGACTTTGGGCCATCAATTTGCCGGCGAAAAATGGCAATGGCAAGCAGAAGCCCGTTACATCGGGTTCAATAACAGCAACGACAACATCGTAGTGGATTATATCGGTCCGTTCCCTAATGGAACCACCGGTTTGTATGTAGGTGTCACGCGTAAACTCGCAAAGAAATGAGAAAGCTTATTCCCCTGTTGCTCGTAGCATTGGTAAGTACTGCGTGCATTAAACTCGACGCATTGATTTATAGTCCCTACACCGACATTGAAGAATACCTGTTGGACGACTACGAAGGGCGTCAGGAGATTGCGGTCGGAGAGGCCTACAATATCCCGGATTCCAATTTGCATGTATTCACCCTAAGCAGCGATCCAGAAGGAGATGCCAAGGAGATCTATGCGCTGTATGTAGGCGATATATCTGAGATTGCTACCGATACCGTCATCCTGTACTTGCACGGCAATACAGGTCATATGGACCTTTACTGGACGCGGATCAAGCTACTGGCCAATGCGGGGCACAAGAACCGCTTTGGGGTGATGGCGATAGACTACCGTGGATTTGGATTGTCTGAAGGTCCTCCCACGGAGGAGGGCTTGTACGAAGACGCCGATGCTGCGATGAAATGGTTGAAGGAAAACGGTTTGACGGACGATCGATTGGTGGTGTATGGATATAGCCTCGGCGGTGCTCCTGCAACGGAATTGACCGCTAATCCCAGAACCTTTCGGCCTTCAAAGCTGATGCTCGAAGCTCCTTTTGCCTCGGATGAAGTGATGGTGCAGGACGGAAGCGGCATGTCCTTGCCGGGAGATTACTTCACCGGTCTTGAGATCAACAATGCGGATGAAATCAAGAAAGTAGATGTCCCCTTCTTCTGGATTCACGGCACAGACGATGCCTTCCTGAACATTGAGACGCATGGAGAGGTGGTCTATAAAAATTATCAAGGGATCTACTCCGAAGCCCATCGGGTAGAAGGGGCTGATCACAGCGATATACCGGCCGTAATGGGATATGATCCTTACCTCGAAGTTGTGTTGGAATTCTTGGAACGTTGATCCATGGTTGAGGTCATTCTGTACGCGCTGATCGGCATCACTGCGGCTGACTTTCTGTTCGACAAGTTCCTGGATCTCTTGAATGACCGCGCGAAGTCCCCCGTGATGCCCAAGGAGGCGGAGGGGATTTACGATGAAGAGCGTTACGCTAAATGGCTGGCCTACGATAAGGCGAACGGTCGCTTGGGGATGGTGAGTTCTTCGGTCAGCATTCTGATGTCTTTGGCCCTTTTGATCTTTGGAATTTTCGGATGGCTGGACACGTTTTTACAGCAATGGGTAGAACGACCGGTGGTATTAGGACTGGTCTATTTTGGAGTGCTAGGTTTTGGGTCGAGCATTATCTCCTTGCCGTTTAGCGTTTACAGCACCTTCGTCATCGAAGAGCGCTTCGGGTTTAACAAGACCACGGTGAAGACATTCATTTTAGACATGCTCAAAGGAGCCGCCTTGGGATTGGTGATCGGAGCCCCGCTGGGTGCCTTGATCATTTGGCTTTACTATGCCTTGGGTGAATATTTCTGGTTGGCCGCATGGGCGGTGATGAGCATTTTCAGCATTTTCATGACCATGTTCGCAGCCACTTGGATCATGCCTCTTTTCAACAAGTTCACTCCTTTGGAAGATGGTGAGCTGCGCACGGCCATAGAGGGCTATTGCGATAAGGTTGGATTCAAGTTGAACCGATTGTTCGTCATGGACGGATCAAAGCGAAGCGCGAAGTCGAACGCCTTCTTCAGTGGGCTGGGTCCAAAGAAGACCATAGCGCTTTACGACACCTTGATTGAGCAAATGGAGACCGAGGAGATTGTAGCGGTGCTGGCGCACGAGATTGGACATTACAAGAAGCAGCATACGCGTCAATCGCTTGTGCTTTCGGTGCTTCAGTCTGGCGTTATGTTGTTCTTGCTCGGAATCTTTCTACGAATGCCGGCATTCTCCATGGCCCTCGGCGCAGCGGAGGGTAGCTTCCACGTAGGCATCATCGCCTTTGGAATCATCTTTTCACCGATCTCTACGGTGATTGGGATAGCGATGAATGCCTTGAGTCGCAAGAATGAGTTTGAAGCCGATGCATATGCGCGAGACACGTATGACGGCCAACCCCTGGCTTCGGGGCTGAAGAAGCTCACCGCCGAAAACCTCGGTAACTTGAAGCCACACCCTTGGTACGTGTTTGTGCACTATTCGCATCCGCCGGTGTTGAAGCGATTGGAGCGACTTTCTTTGGGGAGTAGGGAGTAGTCCATTAGCTCATTAGCACATGAGCACATTGAATTTGCAGTTGCAGTTGCAGTTGCAGTTGCAATTGAATCTCTCCCTCCTCGGAGTTCAAACGATTGTAGATTCTTCAATCATTCGGCAACCCAAAAGCCCACTCCTCTTTAACCTTTAATCTTTCTGCACTCTACACAGCCTCCCAATTGACGTCAAACAAATTCCTCCAAACCAAGCACATAACCAATAAATAAATTCTACCTTTGCGCCCCTTTTAAAGCGAGGTTATCGATGGCCCGCTCATAATAAAATCTCTCATCTGCATCGATTTGGATGAGATACAAAGCGAATTGCCACATGGCAGAGAAGAAAGAAGCAGCTGCTGACAAAGCAGCACCAAAGGCGAAAGCTGCAGCCCCCAAAGCTGAAAAGAAACCAGCCGCCAAGAAGACCACGAAAAAAGAAGAGACCAAAGAAGAGGCGCCAGCTGAGGTTGAAGCAGTTATTGCTGAACCAGCTGAGAAGAAGCCTGCTCGTGCTCGTAAGAAAGTAGCTCCAAAGACGGAGGAAGCTCCTGCAGAGGCTGCTACTGAAGTTGCAGCGGAGGCTAAGGCTGCTCCTGAGAAGGCGCCGGTTGTGAGGCAGACACGAGAAGAGCGTTTGGCTGACCTCGAAGAGCAGCGCAATTCCTTTGACTGGACAAAGTTGAACAAGAAGACGGAAGTCTATTCTGACGACGAGCGTAGTGTGATGGAGAAGGAGTACGATGAGACCCTTACTTCTATTACAGAGCACGAAGTATTGGACGGTACGGTTGTATCGATGACCAAGCGTGAAGTTGTTGTGAACATCGGCTACAAGAGTGAAGGTGTTATCCCAACAAGTGAATTCAGACATAATCCAGACCTCAAGCCAGGTGATGGTGTTGAGGTATATGTAGAGAAGACCGAAGATGCGGAAGGCCAATTGGTACTTTCACATAAGAAGGCGCGTATGACGCGTGCATGGGAGCGTGTAAACGACGCCCGTGACAATGATACCATCGTTACCGGTCAAGTGAAGTGTCGTACCAAAGGAGGTTTGATCGTAGACGTATTTGGTCTAGAGGCATTCCTTCCAGGTTCGCAGATCGACGTTAAGCCGATCCGTGATTACGATCAGTACGTTGGAAAGAAAATGGAATTCAAGGTGGTGAAGATCAACCAAGAATTCAAGAACGTAGTCGTTTCCCACAAAGCACTCATCGAGGCAGAGATCGAACAACAGAAGGTTGAGATCATGCAGAAGCTCGAGAAGGGTCAAGTATTGGAAGGAACCGTCAAGAACATCACTTCATACGGCGTATTCGTCGACTTGGGTGGCGTAGACGGACTCATCCACATCACCGACCTCAGCTGGGGACGTATCAACCACCCAGAAGAAGTGGTGGAATTGGACCAAACCATCAATGTTGTTATCCTGGATTTCGACGACGAGAAGAAGCGTATCGCATTGGGCGTGAAGCAGCTTGAGTCTCATCCATGGGATGCATTGGATACCGAGATGAAGGATGACGATGTCATCAAAGGAAAAGTGGTAGTTCTTGCCGATTACGGAGCATTCGTTGAAGTAGCTCCTGGTGTAGAAGGTTTGATTCACGTTTCTGAGATGAGCTGGTCGCAGCACTTGCGTACTGCCGATCAATTTTTCAAAGTAGGTGACGCAGTGGAAGCTAAAGTGATCGCGATCGATCGTGAAGAGCGTAAACTTTCACTCAGTACACGTCAACTTACTCCAGATCCATGGGCAGACATTGAGAAGCGCTATCCAGTGGAGAGCAAGCATACCGGTCGTGTTACCAACCTTTCAAGCTTCGGCGTATTCGTTGAATTGGAAGAAGGCATCGACGGATTGGTGCACATCTCTGACCTCTCTTGGAGCAAGAAGATCAACCACCCATCTGAATTCACCAAGGCTGGTGAAGACATGGAGGTAGTGGTACTCGAGATCGATAAGGAAAACCGCCGACTGAGCCTCGGACACAAACAACTCGAAGAAAACCCATGGGATGTATTTGAGACCGTGTTCACCATCGGTTCGGCTCACCAAGGAACCATCACTACCCGCAACGATAAGGGCGGTGTTGTGAACTTGCCTTACGGTGTTGAAGGCTTCGCCCCAAGTCGTCACCTTGCAAAAGAGGACGGATCTAAGGCTGCTGCCGATGAGACACTTGAGTTCGAAATCATCGAATTCAACAAGGACGCCAAGAAGATCATCGTTTCGCACACCAAGACGTTTGAAGCCGATATGGACAGCAGACCGGCAACAGGTGGAGCACCTGCTGGTGACAAGAAGCGTAAGCCTTCTGGTAAAGGCAAGGCAGACAACAAGGCGATCAAAAAGATCAACGAGTCACAAGAGAAGACAACCCTCGGTGACCTCGGAGTTCTCTCTGGCCTGAAAGAAGAGATGGAGCAAGCCGAAAAATACGGCAAGAAGAAGTAAGCCAGCTCTTTCAAATAAAGAAAAGATCCCCTTCCTAGTCGGAGGGGATTTTTTTTGCCCCATTGCACGCTATATTTGCACCGTCGAATGAAAGATAAAACGCTGCTCGATCACACCGCGTTGAACTACACGCTCCATCGACTCGCATACGAAGTATATGAGCAGCACACCGATTTCAGCAATCTTGCCTTCATTTCCCTCCAACCTCGTGGCATAGCCTTAGGAAAACGCATTGTGGCCCAGTTGAAGACCTTGGTCAAAGGGCAAGACATCCAACACGGCACCCTCGACGTTACTTTTTACCGCGACGACTTCCGCAGAAGAGACGACGTACTCGTCCCTTCAAGTACTGATCTTGATTTCTCCATCGAAGGCAAGGAGATCATCCTTATAGATGACGTGCTCTTTACTGGACGTACCGTGCGGAGCGGTCTGGACGCTTTGCTTGACTTTGGTCGTCCAAAGCATGTGGAGCTACTGGTATTGATCGATCGGAGATTCAGCAGAGAACTACCTGTACAACCTGACTACACTGGAAAAGTCGTGGACGTCGTACGCGACGAACGCGTCAAGGTGGAGTGGACAGAAGACGATTCAAACAATAGAGTGATCCTATTTAGCGACGATCAATGAGCACACTGAGCACCAAGCACCTGTTGGGCATAAAGAACATCACCCGCGAGGACATCGAGCAGATCTTCCAGACCGCCGACAATTTCAAAGAAGTGATCAACCGCCCGATCAAGAAAGTGCCATCGCTCCGCGACGTGACCATTGCCAACATCTTTTTTGAGAATTCTACCCGAACCAAACTCTCTTTCGAGCTTGCTGAAAAGCGCCTTTCGGCTGACGTGGTGAACTTCTCGGCGTCCTCTTCCAGCGTGAAGAAAGGAGAGACCTTGGTCGACACCGTAAACAACATCCTAGCGATGAAAGTGGACATGGTGGTCATGCGGCATCCAAACCCGGGTGCCTGTGTGCACCTTGCGCGCCACGTAGACTGCAGCATTGTCAATGCCGGCGATGGTGCCCATGAGCATCCGACGCAAGCCTTGCTTGATGCCTATTCACTGCGCGAGAAATTGGGAGATCTTACCGGACGGAAAGTCTTGATAGTAGGGGATATTTTGCACTCACGTGTGGCTCTTTCTAACATCTTCTGCCTACAGAAATTGGGCGCAGAGGTGCGCGTGTGCGGCCCGGCAACCATGATTCCTCGGTACATCGAGGACCTGGGGGTAAAGGTGATGCTCAATTTGAAAGAAGCGCTCGCTTGGGCCGATGTGGCGAATATGCTGCGGATTCAGTTGGAGCGCCAAGACATACAATATTTCCCAACGCTGCGCGAATACAGCATGCAGTACGGGTTGAACCGGGCCTTGCTGGAAGAGGTAGGAAGGAAGGACCTGATCATCATGCATCCAGGTCCCATCAACCGAGGAGTGGAGATTACGTCCGATCTTGTTGACAGTGACTACAGCATCATTCTCGACCAAGTGGAGAACGGAGTTGCGGTGCGAATGGCCGTACTCTATCTTCTTGCAGGACGGGCGAAGTCCAGCTCTTGATTTGACTATATTTGTTAGAATTCGCAGCTAAACTTGTCGGTATGAATTTTTCGATCGAGTCCTTTGATAAATACACCATCGTTCGCGTAGAGGCGGAGAAGGTAGGCGGCATCATCTCCCCAGAGTTGAAGGCTAAGTTTGTTGAGCTCAACGCCCAGGGGGTGCGGAACATTGTTTTCAATATGCACAAGGCGCGTTATTGCGATTCTTCTGGATTGAGTGCGATTTTGGTCGGCAACCGCTTGTGCAAGAACTCAGATGGCAGCTTTGTCATCTGTAAGTTGAACGAAATGGTGAGCAAGCTCATTCAGATCTCTCAATTGGAATCCATTCTAAGCATCACTTCTACAGAACAGGAGGCCATCGATTTCCTATTGATGGAGGAAGTAAGCCGCGATTTGGACAATGACTGAGTCGTATATGAGAAGGCGCTTTACCCTACTTCTATTTTCAGCTCTACTTTTTCTGAACGGTGCCATCTATTCTCAGTGCATTCCGGATTCCAGCATCTCAGCACTTTTTGCCCCTAATTTGACCACAGGTCTACCGGATGGTAGGGTGGGGGTGCAATACAACACCGTGTTGACGGTGAACGTCCCTACGGATACAACCTACCTCACCCTTTCTGCCGTCATTGATAGCATGGTGCTTTCTGATGTAACAGGTTTGCCTCCAGGCTTCTCTTATACTTGCAATCCTCCTTCATGTGGATTCCCGGGTGGAGCCCACGGATGCATCGAAGTGAACGGATTTACCGATGATGAGTCCCATGCCAAGACGTGGGATATTGAAGCGGCATTTGAGTTTTACCTCAAGCAACCAGCCATCACACTGCCGTACAACCTCGCAGGTTATACGATTACCTTAGACAGTGCCTTTGCTACTGGATTAAGTGAAGCGCAGATGAAAAACTTGAAGTTCTACATCGAACCCAATCCGATTTCTGCGGCTTCCAAACTTGTCTTTGACTTGCCACGTGCAACGCGTTATTCACTCGACATCTATTCGCTGCTAGGCACAAGCGTAGCGCACAGAGAAGATAGGGGCCGTGTAGGAGAGAATGTGTTTCGACTCGCTGACTTCTCAAAGGATCCAGGCGTGTACTTCATTTCCATCAATCAAGGCCAATACACCCGGTCCCTGCGTTTTATCGTCCAGTGATTCATGGGGGCGTACAGCACAAAATTCACCGTTACGATCCTCGGTTCTAATTCTGCGCTGCCCGCCAATGGAAGGCATCCAACGGCCCAGTTGCTGAACGTTAACAACCACTACTATCTCATCGATTGCGGTGAAGGCACGCAGATGCAATTGCGGCGCTACAACTTGAAGATGCAACGCATCAAGGCGATCTTTATCTCCCACATGCACGGCGATCATTACTTTGGATTGGTAGGCCTGCTCAACAGCCTCCATCTATTGGGAAGGAAGGCACCCCTGAGCATTTATGCGCCTCCTCAGCTCAAAGCGATCATCGACCTTCAACTCGATGCTTCAGGAGGAAGGTTGCAGTATCCGATTCACTTTCACAGCATAGCACCTTTTGAGTCGGGCAGTATCGCTGTACATCTTGACAAGCAAGTGAAGGTGGAGTGTTTTAACCTGAAGCATCGCATTACCTGTTACGGCTTTCGATTTACCGAAACGGAGAAGGAATACAGCTATTTACCCGAAAAGGGCGGTCCAGCCGGAATCATGGTGGAGGAAATTCCAGTCTTGAAACAAGGAGCAGATGTAGTCCGTACAGATGGGACCTCGTTCGATCATAAGATGTATACCCTTCCACCGCCTCCTCAGCGGTCGTACGCCTATTGTACCGATACCTTGCCTCTCGACTCAACGGTGGAATTCGCCAAGGGAGCAGATCTGCTTTACCATGAATCCACCTTTTTAGATAAAGAGCAACAACGCTCGAAGGAAACCTACCATTCTACGGCAAAGGAGGCTGCGGATGTCGCGAAAAGGGCAGGGGTGAAGCGACTGATGCTCGGACATTATTCTGCGCGCTACACCCAACTGTATGAGCATCTTAGCGAGGCTAAAAGCATCTTCCCAGACGTGATCCTTTCCGAAGAGGGATTGGAGGTTGAAATAAACTAAGTGTATCGGGCCTTGTTTAGAATGATTCTTGATACCTTCGAGCGACCATGAAACCCGTCATCAAAACATTCCTCGCGGACGCCAGTGTCCTGATCCTTGAAGGGTTCAGGAACATCCTATCGACCCGTCCAGAGATCGACGTGATCGGTGTAGCCGCCAATGCGAAAGAGCTTGTTTCGGGTATAGCCAAGCAAACACCCGACGTGCTCGTCATTGATTATTCTACGGGTACCTTTTCTGTATTTGAGGTCTTGGACATCATGAAGCGTTATCCCTCCATTCGCGTGATTGGCATTTCCCATGACTGTAACGTCACCGATGCCAAGCGATTGATCCATGCCGGACTCAACGGGCACTTGATGAACGATTGTGACAAAGACGAAATCATTGGTTCGGTGCTGGCCTGCGCCAAAGGGGAAAAATTCTTTTGCGGACAAGTGTTGGATAAGCTGAACGTCAGCGAGGGTGAGGATCCGATCCATACGTGTGAACCGATCAGCATCAGCGAACGTGAATTGGAAATTCTGCAGTATATCGCCGATGGGATGACCACGAAGCAGATCGCTGAAAAGCTACACCTAAGCTTTCATACGGTCATGACGCATCGCAAGAACATGATGGCAAAGTTGGGCCTGAACAACACCGCAGGTTTGATCATATATGCCGTTAAAGAGAACTTGATCAGCCCTAACCGTTTTCTGTTCAGTACAGCATCTACGCCCAGGTGATGTCGTCGTCTGCACCGAGCAACATCAATGCTTCGGTGAGCTCACCTTCTGTTTTCAGGTCGCTGATCTTTTTGGATACCTCCAGTCCTTGGCGGTAAATTTTAATCGCTTCCTTCTCTTTGCCTTCCTCTTCCAGTAGTCTGCCCAATTTGTAATAGGCACCGAGGTAGTTTGCATCGTTGGCCAAGAGGTCTCGGATCGTTACAATCGCTTGCTTGCGATTGCCATCCTTTTCGTATTCCAAGGCAGCAGCGTACTTTAAGAACGAATCATCGGGATTCGTTTCAAGCATTTCCTTGATTAGCTTCAGACGCTCGTTGGTCATTGGGGTGAAATTTTGTGAAAAGTAATATGCTCCATCGGAATGGAAAAGGAATGTGGATAACTCGCTTCGAGCTGGCGGGTCAGGCCTTGGTAGGAAGAAACCGATAAGTAACCGGATAGCTCACTACGCCAGCGGCTAACATCTTCATTCTGAAGGCATTATTCTTTTCCATTTTCTGCACGTAGTCCGGATCATTCACCTGAAAGATCATGTGTACATGGTTCGGTTCGTCGATGCCCCGGAAGACGCGTGTGACCTCAAATTCATGTGCAGGATTCGCGCGGTAATCATCCAAAAAGGCCTTCTCCCAGCGCTCGTAGTTCAAGGTTTTAAAGCTCATGTAAAACACCAAGGTGTCCATTGTTGCTGCCGTGTATTCCAATTGTTGGTCTAAGAAAATGGTCTTGATCGTCTGATCAGAACTGACTTGCTTTAGCGGGGCCATGTGCACATCCGAACTCACAAAGTCTTTTGCCATTTCCAAGTCCGACACATCGCTCAGGCTCATGACCAAGTTTGAATCAAGCATGCCGTGATATACTTCCCGCAGTGTGATCATGTGGTCGTTGCGCTGGTGTTCCATGTCTTTATTGGCGGTTCGCCAATCGCAATAATTAACCGATTGAGAAATCATGACCACACAGGTGTCAATACTGACTTCTCGGGTGAAAGGAACGTTCGCCATTTCATCGCCCGCTATGGGTTCTTCAGCACCACCTCCGCATGCACTCAATAAGGTCAAACTCCATGCAGCGATGGTAAATGAAATAGGGCGAAAACTCATGCGGCTAAAATATGTTTAATTCTATTGTTTCTACATTGTGCCTACCTTTAATATTGATGCGTTACATCATTCTTATCCTATCCCTGATTACACTGCTGCAAGTGGGTTGTAAGAAACCCAGTCGCTATGAAGTAAGTGGTTTGGTTACAGAATTCTACGGTGCTGGAGGAGTGAGTGGCGCGGAAGTGGAGGTGGCCTATGCTCCGATAGGATACGGCAGTGTCTCGGGCGGCTACGAGAAGGTAGCCAGTGCTATTTGTGATGCATCTGGAGACTATGCGCTTTCTTTTAACGTCGTGTCAACGGCCACTTTTCGAATCAGGGCACGCAAGGATGGCTACTTGCTGGCTGAGGAGATCGTGAATGCGGATACGTGGAGTACGAAGGATCAAAACCTCCAAGACATGGTCATGTACAAATCGGGTATGCTTGAATTCCACTTGATCAACACTACCAAACCGACCGCCCAATTGTTGCTGAGTTTCTCTGAAAACAGCGTTGGTTGCAAGGGCTGTTGTGACTATCAGCAAGGGAGATTGTACGAAGGTCTTTTTGATACGATCTTCAACTGTCCGGTGTATGGAAATCAACTGATCGAATACAAGTTAACGCGGATTTTGCCGGGGTCGGCTATTCCTGAAGATCACAGCGTGGATGTCGATAACGGAACCTACCGAATCGAGCATCATTTCTAATTTACTTTTTGGTGGCCGCGGCCTCTTCCTGAACGATGTCGTAGATCTCTTGGTTCAGGATGTGCGTATCGACGAGCTTACCGCCTGTTATCACTTGCTCTATGTAGCGCACTCCAGCATAGTAATGGGCATACGTACCATCTGCATTGTTGCCTGAATAGAGGATCTCTTGGGATGGACTTCCATCGGGATCCAAGAATGTCCATTTGCCAACCTTCTTGCCATTTTCGAAGGAAGCCTTGAGGTATACGCTTCCATCAGAGTGGTAGGAGCTTGAAATACCGTCCAATTTCCCGTTGTTCCAATCTTCTTCTTTCAACAACTTTCCATCCGAGGAATATTGCTTTAAAGAGCCATGCTTTTGGCGGTTAGTGTTCTCATGGTGAACGGCAGATACCTGACCGTCATCGTAATGGTTTGTCACGACCCAGCACTCACAGGAGGCTTGGTATTCCTCAGTCAAACCTTGCGCCTGAAGGCTAGAAAGGGAACAAATAAACAAAAGGGCGAAAAGCGTCTTCATAGTAAAATGGTTTCAACACAAAGTTAGACGTTCATTTGGTCGCGGAGATGCCTGAGTACATCATCTTCCTTTTCTAGGGTAAACTTTTTAAACCCGTCTTGCTTTTTGAACCAAGTAAATTGGCGCTTGGCATAGTTTCGTGTATGTTGCTTGATCTTGTCGATTGCGTCGTCCCTCGTCAATTCCCCATCAAAGTGATCAAAGAATTCTTGATAGCCTACCGTTTGCAGGGCGTTAAAGCTTTTCATAGGATACAAGCCTCGGGCCTCTTGCTCTAATCCCGCTTCGATCATTGCATCCACACGCGCATTGATCCGATCGTACAGCGCATCACGTTCAGGATGGAGCAAAATACGGTGTACTTGAAAGGGTCGTGCCTTGGCTTGCGCAGCCCGCATGGCTGAAAACAATTTACCACTGGTCTCCATAGCCTCAAGGGCACGCTGCACGCGCTGTGGGTTATCGAGGTCGACGGTGGCAGCGTAGCTTGGATCCTGCGCCTTCAACAGGTTCACCAATGCACTTAATCCCTGTTCATTGCGCAGCGCATCGAATTTGGCCCGTACTTCTGGTGGGGTGGAGGGAAGGTCATCGAAGCCGTCCGTTACTGCTTTGATGTAGAGCCCAGATCCTCCCACCAGGATGGCGACGTCATGGGAGGTAAAGTAATTCTCCAGAAACTCGAGCGCATCCCTTTCGAATTGACCTGCGGTGTATTCGCCGGAAGGGTCAAGAGTATCGATGAAATGATGGGGAACTTGCGCGCGCTCTGCGACGGTTGGTTTGGCGGTGCCAATGTCCATGCCTCTATAGAACTGCCGGGCATCTCCGCTCAGGATCTCCGCGTGAAACTGGTGAGCGAGGTGTAGGGATAAGGCGGTTTTCCCTGAAGCCGTCGGGCCTGCGATGACGATCAGGTGCGGCATCAGGCGATCAGAATTCTCGGTCTTCGGAGTAGTCTTCGTTCACGGTGAATAAATCAAACATATCGCCAATTTCGTCGTCCTCATCCTCGTAGAATTTAGCCGCATCTTCTGCTTCAAAGTTGATCTCTGGAGATTTCGAATACTGCTCAGGTGCTTCTCCAAAGCTCTGAGCGATGCGCGGAGTGATGGTTGTTTCGTCCAGTTCTTTCATGTCTACCACGTCAACATAAAAGCACCACATCAGATAGAAGTCGAAGACATAGATGAGTTTCTGGCCGGATTCGAAGATCACGTCCTTCAGCGGGGTATCGTGCATCAACAAAATGGGCTCGCCATTCTCGTTCTTTTCCCCCATGTCCATCAGGGTGATCTCTTGGCCTTTCTCCCATTCTTCATTGCTGACGTAGAAGGAAGCCATTTGAGAATTATCGAAGCCAAATGCCTCTTGGATGAGTTCGTGTAATTCAGAAAAGGCACCTGAACAGGTAACTTCCAGATCGCGGAAGATCACATCCTCGTGATCCATTAATACCCTGAGGCGTATGACTCTCTTCATTGCTTTGATGTCTTTGCTTCGGCTAGGCCGAGGTCTTTGGCTTTTTTCATCATATAGGCTCTGGCAGCTTCATACTCATTCTTGATCTCTCCTTCGAGGATCGCTTCACGTATCGCGGACTTGATCACACCAACCTCTCGTCCAGGCCTTAACCCGAAGGTATCCATTATCTCTTTACCCCCGATGGGAGGTTGCCAGTTCTTGATGCGATCGCTTTCTTCAACTTCCTTGCATTTTTCACGCACGCGCTGGAAGTTTTGAAGGAAGCGCTGCACTTTGTATTCGTTCTTCGAGGTAATGTCGGACTCGCACAAGATCATCAACGCGTCCAGATCCTCATCGGCGTCAAACAACAATCTGCGGATGCCCGAATTGCTGACGGTGTCCTTGCTCAGTGCAATAGGGCGCAGGTGCAACCTTACCATCTTCTGCACGAATTTCATCCTGTGATCGAGCGGAAGCTTTAATGATCGGAAGATGCGGGGTGTCATTTTAGCGCCCAAGTCTTCGTGGCCGTGAAAGGTCCACCCATGCTCGGCGTCAAAGCGCTTCGTATCCGGCTTAGCGATGTCGTGCAGGATAGCTGACCAACGGAGCCAGAGGTCGTCGCTCCGATCGGCCACGTTGTCCAAAACCTGCAAGGTGTGGAAGAAGTTATCCTTATGGCCGACGCCCTCCTTGATTTCCGCACCCTGTAATTCGACCATCTTAGGGAATACGTAGTGGAGGAGCCCTGTCTTGAAGAGTAACTTAAAGCCCAAACTTGGTCGTTTGGTTTCGATGATCTTATTGAGTTCACTCGTGATGCGCTCTTGCGAGACAATCTGGATGCGTTCCTTCTGAGAGCTGATCGCTGCCAATGATTGCTCCTCTATTTGGAAGCCGAGTTGTGCCGCAAAACGTATCGCGCGCATCATGCGCAATGGATCATCGGAATAGGTCTTCACTGGATCGAGCGGAGTGATGAGCCTTCCTTCTTCCAAGTCTTTCAATCCTCCAAAAGGATCGATAATGGCCCCAAAATCATCTGCATTCAAACCGATGGAAAGGGCATTGATGGTGAAGTCACGTCGCTCGCGGTCTTGTTCGATGCTAGCATCCTCAACGGCTGGTTTTCTAGAATCGTAGCGATACGATTCCTTCCGAGCTCCAACGATCTCGTACTCTACATCGTCGTGCTTGAACATGGCTGTTCCAAACCGCTTGAAAAAGGAAACCTGTGTGCCCTTGAGTTTGTCAGACAAGGCGTGTGCGAAGTCGATGCCGCTGCCTTCCACCACGATGTCGATGTCCTTGGAAGGACGATCTAGCAAGAGGTCGCGCACGAATCCGCCAACGATGTAGGCACGCGTGTCCATTCCCGCAGCTACTTCACGTATCGTGTGGTAGAGCGGGCGGTCTACAAAATCGCGTATCTCTTTGGGAGTCATTTTTGGCGGATGAGCTTAAACGAGCCGTCCTTGAACTGCTGAAAGCGGTCGGCGTAACGTTCGAGTTCTGCCAACAATTCCTGCTCAAAACGGGGGTGCAAAGGTAAGGTCTTATCTGCTTGTTCCGAAGGAAGTGTTGTCCCCGATGCATTGCTTAAGTCAACGATCGCAAGCGGTCTTCGTGCCTGCAATGCGAGTTGTCCGAGGGCGAGGTCCAAGTCGGCGATGATCGATAACCAACGGTCGTTCTCTGTCTCAATCTCTAACCGCAAGCGTTCTCCACTGTCCATGATCTGAAGCAGGGCATCGTATCGATGGGCATCTGAGAGTAAGCCCTGCACTTGTTGATCGGTGCCGCAGAGAATCACATCCGCTGCCTGCCCGATAAAAGGGGAGATGGAAAAGGACAGACCGTTCAAGGTCCCACCTTCCCGCAAACATTTAGCCTCATTGCCTTTCAATTCAAGCATCCTTCAGGATTTCGTTTACATCAATGGTCAGGGCACAATCAAAATGGCCTTTAGGACAAGTTGTATGGCCATGGAGTCCGCAGGGGCGACAATCGAGTGGCTTTGCAGTCTGAACGACCTTGCGATCATCGGAGAGGGGGCCAAATCCAAATTCAGGCACAGTGCTGCAGTAGATGACACGCACCGGAGCGTTCACGGCAGAAGCAAGGTGCATCGGCGCAGAATCGTTGACGTAATTCATCTTCGATCCGCGCATCAATTGAGCACTTTGTAAAAGCGATAGCTCACCTGCGAGAACGGAGACTTTCGGATGGACGCTGGCTTCTTGAATGACTTCGCATTGTGCCTTGTCCCCAGGAGCTCCAAGGAGGTACACCTGTTCTGCCTGCGGAAGTCCATTGATCAACGCTATCCATTTTTCTGCCGGCCATTGCTTGGTATGCCATACCGACGTAGGAGCAATGCAGTGATAGACTGTGCCCATCATCGAAGCAACCGCCCTTTCATCATCAGCCAATGGATAGAGTCGAGGCGCAGAGATGGTAGCATCGCCGATCAAAGGGCGGATGACGCCAGCATTGCGTTCTATCTCGTGCATCCCATTGAATGAATGCTCAGCCGCGTGTGTGTAAAGCATACTCATCGGGTTCTTCCGAAAACCGAGTTTCATCGGCGCATCTGAATAAGCAGCCAGAGCCCCGGAACTAGCGAAGCGATGGAGGTTGACCACTACGTCGTAGGTACTCGAACGGATCCGGTTCATCAGGCGAAGTAAGTCGCCATACTTCTTGTCTTTTTTATTCCAAACCAAGGTTTCTCGCAGAAAGGGATGCCCTTTTAGGAGTTCCTCGTTTCCTTTTCGAACCAGCATGTCGATCTGGGCATCAGGAAACTGTGCGTGCAAGGTTTCCAACACGCTGGTAGCGAGGATCACGTCTCCTAAAAATGAGGTCTGAATGACGAGTATGGATCGAGGAGGTGTCAAACGGCCACTTGAAAGTCTCGGAGGACGTCGTTGAGGGAGGTTTTCTTATCGGTGCTCGCCTTGCGTTTTCCAATGATCAATGCACAGGGCACATTGTATTCGCCGGCGGGAAACTGCTTTGCGTAACTCCCGGGAATGACAACAGATCGCGCCGGTACCCGGCCTTTCATTTCGATGGGTTCGTCGCCCGTCACATCGATGATCTTGGTCGACATAGTCAATACCACATTGGCGCCCAAGACCGCTTCACTTTCTACCTTGACTCCTTCTACAACGATGCACCGGGAGCCGATGAAGCAATTGTCCTCAATGATGACAGGAGCAGCTTGAACGGGCTCAAGCACACCACCGATGCCGACTCCACCGCTCAAGTGGACATGCTTGCCAATTTGGGCGCAGCTTCCTACCGTAGCCCAGGTATCTACCATGGTGCCTTCGTCTACGTACGCGCCGATATTGATGTATGACGGCATCATGACAACGCCGCGTGAGATGTACGCTCCATATCGCGCAATGGCATGAGGGACGACACGGATACCTTTCGCAGCATAGTCCTTTTTCAAGGCCATTTTATCGTGGAACTCGAAGGGTCCCACTTCGATCTGCTCCATCTTGCGGATGGGGAAGTAAAGGATGACGGCCTTTTTGACCCAGTCGTTGACCTTCCAACCAGAGGCGGTAGGTTCAGCTGTGCGCAATTCTCCTTCATCCAGTGCCTTGATAACGGCTTCGATGGCAGCAATAGTGTTGGATTCCTTGAGAAGGCTTCGATCTTCCCAAGCCGCATTGATTACCGCTTCCGTTTCTTGTCTATTCATGGCCATTTGCTCAGTTTCTAATGCCTTGCAAAAGTAAGCGTTGACCTTGGCCATACTATGAATTTTTCATAACGTACCTTTGACTCCATGGGAAGAACACTCGCGATCGACTATGGAACAAAGCGTTGTGGCTTGGCCATTTCCGATCCGTTGGGGATGATTGCAAACGGTCTCCCCACCGCAGAAACCCAGTCGCTATTCGCTCAGTTGGATGCCATCCGAAAGGAGCCTGGTTTCGATGCCATCGTGATTGGTTTACCGCTGCGGCATTCTGGGGAAGCGTCGGAGGTTGAGGGTGATATTCAGAAGGCAATCACTAAGCTCAGGGAACGCTATCCAGGGGTGGGAATCCATCGCTTTGATGAACGCTTTACGAGTAAGATCGCCATGCAGACCTTGGTGGCAGCGGGAGCGACGAAAAAACAACGTAAAGAGAAAGGTAATGTGGATAAGGTGAGCGCTACCTTAATTTTGCAGGAATATTTGAATTCGATTTAGATGATCTTACCGATTGTAGCATACGGTGACCCAATATTGAAAAAGGAAGCCGCGGATATCTCTGCCGACTACCCCAAACTCAAGGAATTGATTGCAAACATGTTCGAGACCATGGAGGGGGCTTCAGGTGTTGGACTGGCTGCTCCGCAGGTGGGTCTCTCGATCCGTCTGTTCATTGTGGATACTTCGCCCTTTGTGGACGATGAAGAAGATGATGAAGAGGTGCTTGAACTCAAAGGTTTTCGAAAGGTTTTCATCAATCCGATCATCTTAGACGAAGAGGGGGAGAAATGGAATTTCAATGAGGGCTGCCTCAGCATTCCCGGTATCCGTGAAGACGTGAGTCGCAAACCAAAAATTACCATTGAATACTACGACGAAGCGTTTAAATTGAAGGAAGAGACCTACGAAGGATTGATGGCCCGTGTGATTCAGCACGAGTACGACCATGTCGATGGCATCCTTTTCACCGACCGACTCAATCCATTGCGCAAGCAATTATTGAGGAAAAGGCTGGAGAACATTACGAAAGGGATCGTAGACGTGGACTATAAAATGAAATTTCCGAAAGCAAGAAGATAGATGATGAAACGATGGATGTTGATCTGTGCGTTGCCGCTCATAGTTGTGGCATGTTCAGGGGAGAATGGAAAAGAGCAGAATGCGAACGAAGAAGAAATCAATTATGTAAAAGGCGACCAATCCAAAGAGGAGCGACAGACGGAGATCGCTTCGATGGAGCAGGAGATCTCGGGGCTCATTCGCAGTGAGCGCAAGGATGTCTTGGATGCAAAAGCAGATCGATTGCTGAAGCGCTACCGCGATTACATCGGCGCCAATCCGCGTGATTCAATCACCGCAGAATACTTATTCAAGGCAGCTGACCTGAGCGTAGGAATTGGACGCTACGAAGGAGCTATCAACCATTTGAACCGTCTCAATACCGATTTCCCCACTTTTCGCAAGAACGTAGAGATGTGGCTGTTCAAAGGATTCATCTATGAGACCTTCCTGAACGATCACGCCAAAGCCGTTAAAACCTACGAAGTCATTTTGGAACGGTTCCCAAATCACCGCTTGGCAGCAGACGCACGCGCTTCGATTGAAAACCTGAGCATGAGCGAGGAAGAAATGCTGGAGAAGTTTAGGAAGAAGAACGAGGCAGCAGCTGCGGCTGCGAAGTGATCACAACGTCAACAATTCCTGTACACGATTCCTGAAGGCGAGTTTATCGCTCGGCGTATCTACAATGCCAGAATGCACAACACTGATCTCGCCGGTCTCTTCGCTGACTATGATGGCCACGACATCGAGTTCTTCCGTGGCGCCGATAGCCGCTTTGTGGCGCATACCATAGGCGGATGGTAGGTTGTGCTTTTGGGTCAAAGGAAGCATGCAGCTGGCTCCGACAATCTTATTGGCACGCATCACTACGGCTCCATCGTGTAAGGGACTGTTCTTGAAGAAAATACTCTCCAACAACGCCGCATTCATGTCGGCATTCATCTTTCGACCGCTGTCGATGATCGACTGGAGGTCTGCGTTGCGTTCAATGACGATGAGTGCGCCCATTTTTTGTTTCGCGAGGTTGTAGATGGCTTCGGAAAGGGAGTGTAGGTTGGTAGACACCTTTTGATCGGATTTACCCAAATAGGTCCACAGCCCGCCGCGCGCTCCGATGTTTCTAAAAAATCCTGAATTGCCAATAGCCAGCAAGAAACGACGAATTTCTTGCTGAAACACGATGATGAGCGCGATGACGCCGACGTTGATGAATTGACGAAAGATCTGACGCATGAGCTCCATCTCGAGTGCAGTAACCGTGAGCCAGAGCAAGTAGATGCTCAACACGCCAAAAAAGATCCGAATAGCGATGGTGCCGCGAATCAGTTCATACAGCTTGTACAGCAGGAAACTGACCAAGAGGATGTCGATCAGGTCGAGGATGCCAAAGGGCAGGAATCCGAAAAAGTCAATGCTTCCCATGCAGTGCAATAATAAGTGCTTGTGATGAGTCTTGGAATACGGACGGTGCGGTATTGAGTTGGGCTATGCATGCATAGACAAAAGTCATACTCCTTCGCTTGTCTATCGATAGCAGGTATAGTAATTTCGTGGACTCAAATCAACAACTAGAAAAGTACAATAAAATGGGAGTATTAGTAGGAAAGAAAGCACCAGGATTCAGCGCTTCAGCGGTGATCAACGGAGGAGAGATCGTAGAGGATTTCACCCTCGAGCAATATGCAGGTAAGTACGTGATCCTCTTTTTCTATCCAAAGGATTTTACGTTCGTTTGCCCAACTGAACTGCATGCATTTCAGGCGCGATTGAATGATTTCAAGGAGCGCGGAGTGGAAGTAATTGCGGTCTCCACAGACACAGAGCAAAGCCACTGGGGCTGGCTTCAAATGAGCAAGGACCACGGAGGAATCAAAGGCATCACCTATCCAATGGTTGCCGACACCAACAAGACCATCTCACACAACTACGACGTTCTCGCTGGCGATTTCTTCTACGATGAAGAAGGCATGCTTCAGGCAGAAGGCGAATTGATCGCTTACCGTGGTCTCTTCTTGATCGACAAGGAAGGGGTTGTGCGTCACCAATTGGTGAACGACCTTCCATTGGGAAGAAACGTAGACGAAGCGATTCGCGTTGTAGACGCATTGCAGTTCAACGAAGAAAACGGTGAAGTTTGTCCAGCCAACTGGGTGAAAGGATCAGAAGGAATGAAGGATACACACGAAGGTGTGGCCGACTACCTCTCTAAGAACTGATAGCTATTGCGATCAACGCTTATGAAAGGCCTTCCACCATGGGAGGCCTTTTTTTATTGATGGATGATACGTTTGTCCACAACTCTTTTTAAACCCTTGCAAGGTTCAATCGCGCCTGGAGGGGGAAGATTTCCGCCATTAATTTCCCTTCCGCATTGCCGAGCCATGCAGGGAGTTCCCCAGCCAGAGCATCGTAGTAGTCAACGCAGGCATTCAGGTTGGATTGGAATGCATCCAAATAAGCCTCTTGCTTTTCTGTGCAATACTCCTTGCAAGACGCCACTTTCTCTTCGTAGTAGTCGACGTACATACTGAACTCTTTCACAAACATGTGCGGCCTTTTAGCTTGGTCGATGAGTTGGCTGCGACCGTAGATGTGGTCGATCATTTCACGCAGCGAGGCTTCTTTTGAGAAGTAGGCCAAATTAGGGCCAGGACAAATGGCTACCCCGTTCACGCCCTTATGCAACGTGACGTTTGAGCGAATCAATGCAGCGTTTCCGAGGCCGACGCATAAACACATCTTTTCGGTGACTTTCCCGATGGCTTTGTTGCGTTCAGAACTCTCAGGCATACTTTCATTGATCTCTTTGATCTTGCGGGATTGATAACGGCGTGAAGCCGTGCATACCAGGGACTTGGTGAATTCGGTATTCGAAACCAAGTGTTTTTTATAACAGGGGGATCCTGGTTTTCCTGCAGCGATGCGGGCTTCGATTTCTTCATGGGCTGTCGTTGTGCGTAGCGTATTGAACCGAACGCCCAGCGGTGATGCATCACTGAGGTAGTATTGATCTTCCGTTGCTTCGCAAAGGGTTTTTACCGTCTCAGCATCGATGTTGACCGCCTCTGGAACGAGCAGAAAGGGAGACCCCCATCCGATGGAGTTCAACTGATACTCTTCCAACAATAGCTGATGTTCTTCCATGCTGCCAACCCCCCCTTGCGCGGAAAATCTTTGTTCTAGCAGTGTGCTGGGTACTGTCCATCCCAGCTGAAGCATTGCCGTGCTGTATAGTTCGAATAAGGAGGCTTTTAATTCATCGCGTCTCTCCTTGAATTCATGCAATATTGGCCCCATTAAATGCCCATCCGATGCAAAGGCGTGGCCTCCGCAGTTCAAACCAGACTCCACTCGGAATTCGCTTACCCATAGTCCCTTTTTCGCAAGGTATTTCCCTTGAATAAGCGCGGATCGGAAGTCGCTGACCTTCAGGGTGATTTTCTTTTTAAATGTCCCGGTTGCGTCGGCAAAGAAATCTCGAAAGCTCGCCATATAGCCGAACAAGCGAGGATTGAGTCCTGCGCTCAATACCACGGACGAATCGAGTTCGCTCAGTGCAAATCCGCGCAAGGCTGCGTGCGCATCGTTGAATGCTGACTCCTGGGCCACTTTGTCTTCGGTATAATTCGTACCGTCAATCTTGGTCATGATGTTGACGTCGATCGCTCCTGGACTGATGTGGTCCCTCAACCAAGTTTGCAGTCTCAGTTTTTCTTCTCCTGCGGATAGAAGCATGCTATCATACGCGACTTTTAGGTTTGAAGCATCTGGAAGCATTTCGAAGTACTTGGTTATTTCAGAACCGGCAGAAAATGAGGAAGTCTTGAGTCGTTCGAAGTTTCGATTTACCTCATCGTGCATGAAGTTTAGAAAAGCCGTTATTTTTTTGGCGCGGTTGTCTGGATCTGAATCGGAAATTGCTTCGAAAGGAAGATCAAGGCGCCTGCTGTGGTATTCACGCATGGTCTCAGCCAGGCGGTGATCAATGATGGAAACCACGGATGAGATGCCAAAATGAGCGACTTTCAAGGGTGTGTCTATGGTATAACCAGTCCCCATTACGGGAATGTGAAATGAGTGCGGACTGTACGGGGTGGGCATGTGTTATGTTATTGAGGCCCAAGGTACTTCCATTGCCTTGACTATTACATGACTGTGGTCATGCATCCTGAATAAGCTCCATTTTCAAAGGCAGGGATGGGTGGATTAATCATTCCCTTTTACGGCTTCCGCTTTTATCGCTTGACGATTTGCTCGCTGCCTATGACTGCTTTGTCATGCAACATCCGAACGGTGTATATACCCCGTTGGAGGCTGGAGATATTTATGCTCGAGGACGACATCACGGCAGAGGTTTGAACGACCCTTCCAGCAGCATCTATGATTTCAAGTTGATCCACGTCAAAAGCATCCCGGATGCGCAGTGTATTGTCTGCTGGATTCGGATAGAGCATTGATGGCTTGGGCAATCTATGATGATCTCTCGCGCTCAAGGCCCGGTCGCAGATGGCATACTCCATGAAAATGCCAGCACTGTCGATTGCCAGTGCGTAATCTGCTGTATTGGTTCCGTTCAAGAAGTAACTTACGTGCTGGGTGCTGTTAGCGATGGTGACGAGTTGAGAACGAATTCCTGCGGCTCTTGCCTTTTGATCGACTTCATAGCTTCCCCAGAGTTCTACCGGGACGCCCATAGCATCGCTGTTGTCACGGTGGTAGGGAACGACACCATCCAATTCATCGTGCACACTGAAAACGACCGGCTCGCCCGGATCGATCCAACGCGCATCCTTCAATGCTCCCGAATAATTGAGCACGCCTTTCACAGCATCTGAGTACTGATGGTTGTTGGAGGAGTTGCCGTGTATGCCTCCATTTTCCTGAAGTATAGAATCAAATGCTAGATGCCCTACGAAATCGGTTGAGTCAAGAAAGCCTGTGTGCAAGGCTGCAATCGCTCCAGCTGAAACACCCCCTGCGAAGATCAAATGGGTATCAATGCCATAGTCATTGTTTCCCGCTGCGTTTTCTCTGAACCAACGAATGGCCGCTTTCATGTCCATGGTGGCTTTTACCGCAACATCAAACACCAACAATGAATCGAGCGGTAGTGAAAAAGCATCAAATAGCCGGTAGTCTATGGTTGCGACTATGTAACCCCGTTTGGCAAAGGCAATGCAAAGTGGCCGCATTTCTTTGCGTGAACCGACCATGAAGCTTCCACCATGAGCGAAAACAACGAGCGGGCGCTCAAAGAAGAACTCAGAAGGAGGAAGGTAAATATCCATGAGTAGATTCTTCTGAAATCCACCAATCGTAGTGTTTGATCCGAACTGTATACCAACCACTGAATCAACATTTGCAAAGACGGGCTCGATGTATCTCGTGCCGTCGCAATGGACTTGAGCCACCCCGATCAAGGAGAAGGTCGCAAGAAGGCAAGACAAAAGCTGTTTCATCCGATGAAGATAATGAATGCTGCTGGCGTTTGGCTAAGACGACGAGCTCTATATCTCGATAGCTTCTAAAATCGAAACCTTGCGCATCCATCAACTTTATGGATTCCCACTTACCTTAGCCGCAATGCAGCGCTACAAACAGATCGGACTCTTCGCAGGACCGCTATTGGCTTTGTTAATTTTCCTCTTGGACCCGGGAGCGGATGCCTTGCAGACAAAGGTGCTATGCGTCGCCGCTTGGATGTTGGTTTGGTGGGTGCTGGAGACGGTAGAACTCTATGTCACTGCCATGCTTCCAATGGTGCTCTTTCCGATGCTCGGCGTGATGAGCGTGCCCGATACATTCATTCCCTATGCCAACCCGATCATCTTTCTGTTTCTCGGAGGCTTCATCTTGGCCCTTGCCATGGAAGAACGCCGCCTGCACGAACGGATCGCTTTTGGCTTGTTGCGCCTAACGGGAACCAAACCGGCAGGTATCGTCCTTGGCTTCATGCTGGCCACCTGGGCCGTAGCGATGTGGATTTCAAATACAGCTACCGCCGTGATGTTGCTCCCCATTGCCATTTCCATCATTCAGTTGCTGAAAGAACAAGGTACGGATGAGGCATTGGTAAAGCGGATTTCCTTGTTGCTGATGTTGGGCATAGCATATGCCGCAAACATTGGTGGGATGGTGACCTTGATTGGGACACCGCCCAACTTGGTCTTTGCCGGATTTTATTACGATGCCTTTGGTGTGGACTTCGAATTTGCAGATTGGCTCAAGGTGGGTATTCCCATCGGCGCATTGCTGCTTGGACTCGGCTACCTAGTGCTGATCAAGTTCATCTATCCCGTATCCTCCGATCGTATCCTCCGATCGTATCGAGGGCGTGAGCGAACTATTGCACGAACGATGGAAGGCGCTTGGTAAAATGAAGCGGCCGGAATTGACCGTGTTGGTCATCTTCGGGTTGACCGTGTTTCTCTGGGTTTTTTCAGTTCAGATCAACGATGTACTCGGAACGCGCGTGCTCAACAATACCAGCATTGCTATGCTCGGCGGTATCCTGATGTTTGTTACCCCCATCAACCTAAAGCAAGGTGAATTTGTGGTGAAATGGGAGCACGCCCGCAAGCTACCTTGGGGCATCCTCATCCTGTTCGGTGGCGGACTCAGTCTTGCCGGTGGCCTGGAGAAAGCAGGCATCATCGCACTGATCGCGGAGTTTGTTGGGAGCCGTGACATTGACTCGGTGTTCTTGCTTATGGTCGGATTGACGGTTGTTTCACTCTTCCTGACTGAAGTGATGAGCAACGTGGCCTTGGTAACCGTATTGCTTCCTGTGGTCTTCGGAATCGCGGGTGAACTGGAAGTGAATGCCCTCCTTCTGACCGTTCCGGTGACCCTTGCAGCGAGCTGCGCCTTCATGATGCCAATCTCAACGCCTCCCAATGCCGTTGTCTATTCGAGCGGATACGTGAGTGTGAAGGAAATGATCCGCGCGGGAATCTGGATGAACATGATCTCGGTGGTGGTGATCAGCTTGATTTGCTATGCTTTGTTCGGCTGAGCGTAAACGTTTAGGCACAAAAAAACCGACTGACGAAATGAACTTGCATTCACTTGGCGAGTCGGTCTCCATCAGATGTGTAGACTTAGCTACCGCATCCCACGCATTCGAATTCAGAACTGCTTGGCTTTACGCCGTTGATCTTCATTTCGAGGTTGTGAATTTGGTCTCTGGCTTCCATGTCTTGGAACAGATCCCCTGTCAGTGAGGCCTTTAGTGTATCGACCTCTTGTTGCCATGCTGCGATCATATATCGTTGGTATTAAAGAGTTAGATGGCTAAAACTACTTCGGATTCCGCACCCTTCGAGGGCGTGTTTTTACAGTTTTTCATTGTGCATTGTGAATAGCGCCTGCAACGACTTTACAATGAAGCTTTTGCTCGGATCCTCATTGTTAAGATCTATCGGTATCGACTTAAACAAGATATTTGCTCAAGGCGGTGCTGCCCTTACAACTTCAAACACGACATGATCAGATCGATCGTCATTTTCTGGATTTTCTTCCTTTTGCTTCTTGCAGGAATGGGATTTTGGGTGCATTCTCTTTCAGAGACCAACGCAGATTTAAATGGGGCATTTGAAGCGCAAACCGACCTCCTAGAACGCCAAGCGGAACAGATAAGCGCGCTCCAATCTGGCGAGCAAGCGCATCAGTTGATCGACTTTGTACAACGGATTCAAGCAGACTTGGATTCGGGAGAGGATCACCGGCTTTCGGAACGCAACATCACGGACATTATCTCCCTTTCCAAGGCGCTTTCGTCTTTTCGGTATCCGGATGGAGATAGCTTGGTTGAGGTTCCACTGAGTCCTGCTAGGGGCCAGCTATTGGCTGCCTTGGTAAAGATGGGGTTGGACTCGATTGACTTCACGAAGATCAAAGCAGGAGCAACCTTTGCTTATGCAGACCTCCACAATGCCGACTTGCACGGAGCTGACCTGAGCGGTGCGGATTTGAGTTACGCCCATTTGAAGAATACCAACTTGTCTGGAAGTAATCTGAGTGGTGCATCCCTCTTAGAGGCTAATCTCTGGAATGCTGACCTGAGTCGGGCGGACCTGCGTAAAGCAGATGTTCGAAGGGCCGATGTGCGATGGTCAAAAATGACCTTGGCTAATCTCCATGAGGCGAACCTGAACGGGGCACGCATGGATGCATCTCTAATGGATGGGGCTGACCTGCGTGAGGCGGACGTCCGGTGGGCGCAGTTTGCAGGTGCGGTAATGACCGATGCGGACCTCGAAGGACTGAACCTCAAAGGAGCTGTGTTTGATCGGGCTAACTTGAAGGGTGTGCGCTTGTGCAAGGCTCGGTTTTCACGAACCGCGCTGACCGAAGCCATCTTCGGAGATACCGATCTAGATTCTGCGGTCGTAGAGGAAGAAAACTGGATGCAAGCCTTGAACGATGTCCACGCGATTGGTGTCGCAGCCATCCAATCCAAGTACAGGGTCACGCCATCCGCAAAAGGGAGCACTTTTTACGTGGTACCTCGCGAGGACTGAGTTTTCGGCATCAGTTGTCCCCAGCCTGCACCGCATTGACTTCGCCGAGTACTGCGTTGAGCTTGCTCGAAAACCGCACCACTGCTTCGTCCTCCGTGTCAAAGGGCTGAAAGGAGATTTGAAAGGCCCATGTGTAGTAAGCCTGCACATCGTTTAGGTAGTCTGCTAGCAACTGGGGCGTCCATTCCGTGTCGGAGCCGATGCCGTATTTTTCTTTAAGCGTTTTACCCAACAGCTGTCCCCACTCATTGTTGATCATGTCCACGTAGTTGTCTACAGGATTATTCTCCTCGCTCAGCAGCTGTTCGTTTGTGAACTTACCGCTGATCAATTCGGGCATGTTGTGGCGCTCGTGTACCTCTGCAACGTATTCTGCCAGTTCTTCTGAAAACAACGTAGTCACAAAAGCCTGAGCGGTAATATGGTTGAAGGTATTCAAGTAACCTTTTTCGGTCAGTTCTTGCGGCGGGATTGTCAGCCGGTCTTCTTTGCGAATGCCTTGGGTCATCAACTCCGCAAAATCGTAGAAGGCAATGTCTCCAGGACCGTAGATGTCATGCTTTCGCCTCGACAAGATGAAGACACGCATGATGTCTTTTCGGTGGGCGAGGGCATAGGGCGATGCAAATGCGAGCGCCACCTTCGCCCAGAAGCCATTGTCTCGGGCATGCCTAAAATCGTCCTCGTCAACTCCCTTCTCGAGTTCGCTGACTACGGTTATCCCATTGCTGTGCTGCGTCAGGCGCACTGCTTTGCTATCCTTTCCCCCGGCGGTGTCTCCAAGAAATTCGATAGAGATCACCCGTTTTAAGGCGTCCAGGTCTTTGAACCTCGTGGAGATTAACCCTCCCATGGATGGCGGACCGACCGAATCGACCGCTGCGGAATCTCCGCCAGCGTTGTGGAAGGCGAGCGAATTGCTGCATGCACTGAACAGTGAGCCCAGCACAAACAACACTGCCCATTGGAACAGTCGCTTGAAGTATTTCGATCGAGTTATCGCCATTCGTTTAATGTGCTTCGAAAATAGCCACGATTCCTCGCAATGGCTATTTTCGAGTGGTTGACACATCCCAGCACTTTACATCCATTGAATCTTCACAGACGCAGCGCAGGATTGCTTTGTTTGGCAATTGGCCTATGTCTTTCCGCATGCAAGGCCCAAGAAGTGCAGGAATTATCCATTCCTTACCTATCCGAAAGTCCCAACATTGATGGAGACCTTGACGATTGGAAAGCTGCGGCCTTCAGTGACGGAACCTGGAACATGGAGCGGATTAAAAGGACGCCATGGTACGTGCCAAAACGCAATCGACTGATGGTTGACGAGGGGGAAGATACAAGCGGTGTCGATCTCGAAGCGCAGTACTACATGGGGTGGGAAGGGGAATACCTCTATTTTGGAGCAGAAGTGCGCGACAACGTACACGACGTAATGGATGCCAAACACGAACCGAAACGTTGGTACTACAAAGATGCCATCGCCTTCTTCATGGAAGCGCCTCGAGATACCGTAGCTGAAAAATTCGGTGAGGGAGACCACGCCTTTTGCTTTGTGATGGATGAACAGAAACCTGCTTACGGTGCTTGGTGGAGACACGGATCTTCTGAGCAAGCCTATATAGAAGAGCCGCTTCCTGCTGGTGCGGTGGAATACGTCGTGCGGATGAACCCTTGGGGAGAGCGCTCGGCGGATTATATCTTTGAGGGACGCGTGAACATGCGCGCCACGTTTGGGACTTCGGTGAATCTATCAGATGGATTCGAAGACTTGGAGTTCAGCATGATGATCGTGCATTGCGATCCGGATGGAGGCGAATACGGAGGTCACATGCTGATCTACGGAAAAGGAGACGACGATGCCACTTGGATGAAGATGAAACTGGAGGGACCACGCTATGATTGAAAAGAAGATTGTAAGTAGACTGCACTGGTTACTTGCGCTGGCGTATGTGGGGTGTTCGCATGTTGCATTGCCCCAATCGGCAGACAAGTACGACGTGATGGCCTACGGTGCTGTCGTCAACGATACGGTTCTTTCTACAGAAGCGATCCAGTCAGCGATTGATGGTGCCTATGCGGCTGGAGGTGGGATGGTCTATTTCCCGCCGGGTCAATACCATGCGGGTACCATCGTCTTAAAGGACAACGTGACCATCTTCCTTGAAGAAGGGGCCACCTTGCATGCGAGCAGAGACATCAACGACTATCGCATGCCCCTTGAAAACGCCACCCGGCCCGTGTTTCTGTATGCCAACGGCGCCAAAAACATTGCACTCAAAGGCGGCGGAACCATCCACGGCGGGGCGCAACGCGTGTATGAAGACCTCAGAAAAACCGACGCATTCATCGAAGACATCACAGAAAACGCACGGCAAGCCGGAGTGGAGATGAAGATGTATTACGTCCTAAAGCCAGACGTCGCCTTGGTCATTTTTACGGACTGCGAAGGCGTAACCGTTTCCGACATTACCTTGGAGGAGTCGTCTTTCTGGACCTTGCACATCCTGAAGAGTTCCCAAGTGCGCATCGAGCGGGTTAAGGTGTTCTCAAGCCTTGAAAAAGGTGTAAACGCTGACGGCATCGACATCAACTCGTGCAACGACGTGCTGATCTCGGATTGTATTGTTTCCACCGGTGATGATGCCATTGCATTGAAATCTTGGTTTGAGGTCCCCTGCGAAAACATTCGCGTGACAGGGTGCGTTCTCACCTCTTCTTCCACTGCCTTGAAAATTGGCACGGAATCGCACGGAGATTTTCGAAACATTCGCTTTGATAGCTGCACGGTGCTCAATTCAAACCGCGGACTGAGCATCGTGGTCCGAGACGGCGCCTCGGTAAAGGATGTCACCTTTTCCAACATCAACATTCAGTGCAGTCGCAGGCATTTCAACTGGTGGGGCAATGGCGATCCCATCTGGGTTTACTTGACCAAGAAGAACGAAGCCTCGGAGGCGGGGTCGATCGATGGCGTGCTGTTTGAACACATCAAAGCCAAGGCACGCGGTACCAGCAAGATCGAAAGCACAGCAGGAATGCAGATCGAAAACATCTACATGAAAGACATTCAGATATCGATGCTCGAAGAGAATTATTTGGACAAGCGTGCCGATCATGCGCTTTACATAGAGCAAGTGAAGCACTTAACCATCGAAGGCTTCAAGGTGAATTGGGACGACGCGCATGCCGAGTCAGGATGGAAAAGTGCCTTGGTCTTATCGGACGTGCACGGCGGTCAAGTCGGCCGATTCGTTGGTAGGCAAGGACGCATGGACTCAGATGTCCCCATCATTGCGCTGAACAATAGTCAAGACATCGTTTTGCGTGAATGCAATTCAGAAGAAGGTGGTTCCACTTTGGTAAGTGTGAAAGGAGTGGAGAGTCGAGGCATCGTTTTAGAAAGATGCAATTCCAATGGCAACGCGGCCAATCTCATAGATGTGGATGCTTCGGTCACTCAAACCCAATCGATCCTGACGGAATGAACATGCGGGTTCACATAGGATTATGCTGTGCAATGATGCTGTGTTTCCTATCCTCTGCCATGGGCCAAGTCAATGAGGAAAAGAAAGATTTCCAGTACTGGGAAAATGCTTCGATCCAGTACGATGCAGAAAAATTGAATAAGCAAAATCTCTACGAGGTGATATCGGGTAATCAACGTGTTTTTCAGTTTACCACCAATAACGCTGGTGACCTAGGAAACTACTCCGAAGCTCCTACCATTATCACTTTTGAGACCGAATTGGGCTCAAATCGATTCGAACTGCGAGACGATCAGATCATGCATCACGGTGGGATCTACTTGCAGGATTGCAGGTGTCAGGACAAAGGGATTCATAAAATTGAGCGCGGCGTGATCACAGGAGAACGCACAGGGCCCAGCGAATGGACGGTTGCGATCGATGTATTCGTCGAGGGAAGGAAAACCGAGAAGGAATACCACATTACGGAAACAGGGACATTTCAAGAAGCCCAACGATGAAAGCGATTGGCGTCCATATTGCCATGGCGCTTTTGCTGTTTTTAACGGCTTGTCAAGATGAAATTTCTGACTTGCATCCGGCGGATCTGCGCTGTGAATACTTAGTGAATCCTGTTGCGATAGATGCAGCAAAACCTCGTTTGACGTGGATTGTGGAAGGCGAGGGAAGGGCTCGGATGCAAACAGCCTACCGAATCTTGGTAGCGAGCAGTGAAGAGCAACTTGCACAAGAAGTAGGTGATTTGTGGGACTCAGGCGTGGTTCCGTCCGATCGCACGGCTAACGTTTCGTACGAAGGTGCTGCGGTGACAAGCCAATCTACGTGCTATTGGAAAGTCATGACTTGGGATGAAAAGGGCAGGGCTTCGGAGTGGAGTCCGAGTGCACATTGGTCGATGGGTTTGCTAGCTGCCGCCGATTGGAAGGCCAAATGGATCGGATTGGATGCTGCTAGGAACGACCCTTCCTATCCTGTGAAACCGTGGGGGAATAATTGGAAGAATAAGAAAAAGAAAGTCTACCAACCACTGCCAACCCCGTACTTCCGCAAAGAGTTCACCATCGATGGGCCGGTGGCCGATGCGAAGGTGCATGCATCTGCACTTGGAATCTTCGAGCTCTATATCAACGGTCAACGGGTAGGGGAGGATTACTTCACCCCGGGCTGGACGGAATACCGCAAGCGAGTCTACTACAACAGCTACGATGTGACCGACCTTTTGAACGAGGGTGTCAATACCATGGCTTTTATTCTAGCCGATGGATGGTATGCAGGAAACGTAGCGGATGTAGGGCAACATTATTATGGAGATAAACCTCGGTTGATGGCTCAATTGTGCGTGGGCATGGCCAGCGGCGAGGAGGCGGTCTTTGCGACGGATGAGCAATGGCGGGCCAGCTTCGGACCCATGCGCGAAGCCGACATGCAGGGCGGTGAAACCTATGACGCGCGATTGAGCATAGAAGGATGGCATCAAAACGGCTATGCAGATGCCGATTGGTTGCCCGTAGATGTCTCGGATTCAATCGACTTGATCGTAGAGGCCTATCCGGGCATTCCCGTGCGTAAAACGGGTGAGATTACACCCGTGGCTGTTTTTGAACGCCAGCCTGGTGTATATATCGTTGACATGGGACAGAACTTTTCAGGCTGGGCGCGTTTGAAGGTCAATGGTGAGTTGGGTGATTCAGTGACGATGCGTTTCGCAGAAAAGCTCAACGCCGATAGTTCTATTCATACCCGCAACCTAAGAACTGCGCGTGCCACGGATAGCTACGTGCTGTCTGGGCAGGGCGAGGAAACATGGGAGCCTCGCTTTACCTACCACGGCTATCAATTCATTGAAGTGACGGGTTACCCCGGCGAGCTGACCCGCGATAAGATCACCGGAGTAGTGTTGCATTCCGATCTGCGAGAAACCGGAACCTTTTCTTGTTCAAACGAACGCATCAACCGCATCCACCAAAACATCGTTTGGAGCCAGCGCTCCAACTACTTCGAGGTACCCACCGATTGCCCGCAGCGCGATGAGCGGATGGGGTGGACAGGGGATGCTCAGCTTTTCATGCCCACGGCGAGCTACCAAATGGACATTGCCCCCTTCTTCAAGAAGTGGATGGTAGATGTTGCCGATGGTCAATTCGATGACGGCCGATTTCCAAGTACGGCACCACGGGTATTTTGGCGCGTAGCAGCCGGTTGGGGAGATGCTGGAATCATCTGTCCATGGAACATCTATCAGGTCTATGATGATACTACGCTACTCCGTTCTTTGTACCCCAACATGCTGCGTTGGATGGACTACCTAGAGTCTCACAGCGATGGTTATATCAGC
Organism: Flavobacteriales bacterium; assembly: GCA_013204105.1. Taxonomy (GTDB): domain Bacteria; phylum Bacteroidota; class Bacteroidia; order Flavobacteriales_G; family Salibacteraceae; genus SHAN690. The sequence goes on along the minus strand of JABMOM010000002.1, from coordinate 41,202 downwards.
ATGATGGACAGCTACGGCGATTGGCAAAACGTAGACAGCGAGACACCGATAAACGTGATTGCTACCGCCTATTTCAAGCGGAGTGCAGACCTGATGATCGAGGTGTCTTCTTTGTTGGAGCGCCCCGAGGATGTTGCGCACTACACCCAGTTGTCTGACAGCATTGCGCTTGCATTCAAGAAGAACTTCATCGACCACGAAGGTCATGTGACAGGGAGAACCCAGACCGCGTACCTCATGGCCTTGGCTTTCGACCTGACGCCTGAATTCATCAAAGTCAAAGTAGAGGAAAACTTACTCGATGCCTTTGAGCAGCGTGAGCATCGACTCTCTACGGGCATCTTGGGAACGAGCTTGTTGTTGCCTACCTTGACGGATATCAGACGACTTGACTTGGCGTATACCTTGCTCCTCAACGACACCTTTCCATCTTGGGGTTATCAGATCGACCAAGGGGCTACTACCGTATGGGAGCGTTGGGACAGCTTTACCGAAGAGGATGGCTTCCACGAAGACAGCACCAATTCACTCAATCATTATGCCTATGGCTCGATTGGAGAATGGATGTATTCTACCATTGCGGGTATTGCATCCACCTCACCAGGGTACAAGCGGTTTGAGATTCACCCACAACCGGGTGGCGGATTGACCGAGGCACAGGCGAGCTACCGTTCCATTCGCGGCGAGATCCGTTCTTCTTGGAAGGTCACGGACGAGCACTTTGCGTTGGATGTGGTGATTCCGCCGAATACCGTTGCAGAAGTATATCTGCCTTCTGAGGACCTGGGAGCGCTGAGAGAGGGAACGCTTCCCATTTTGGAAGCAGAAGGCGTAGAAGTCTTAGAAAAACGCTCGGGAAGCACAGTGCTGCGCGTGGGTTCGGGCAGATACCACTTTACTGCGCCTTATAGCCCTTGAGGGCATAGAACAAGACATAGCCATAGCAGATCAATCCGATGGCAAACGAAGCTTGTACTCCGAATTGGTCTGCGAGCAATCCTTGCACAACGGGGATGATGGCACCTCCTACAATGGCCATGACAAGCAATCCGGATCCTCTGCTCGTGAATTTGCCCAAGCCCTTGATGGCGAGCGTGAAGATGTTCGGGAACATGACGGAGTTGAAGAGACCGACCAAGAGGATCGCTCCCATGGCGATGTAACCAGACGTAAATAAGGTGATGCCAACCAGCGACAGCGCACCAATGCTGCTGATCACCAATAAGCGCTCCGTGCGCATACGTTGCAAGAGGGCTGATCCGATGAACCTTCCGACCATTGCGCCTCCCCAATAATAGGAGACATAGTTCCCAGCGATTTCTTCCGGCATGCCTGCGATGTGGGATTCGCCGAAGAAGTTCACCAGAAACCCACCGATGGAGACTTCGATTCCTACGTAGAGGAAGATGGCCAAGACGCCGAAGGTCAAGTTGCGGTGCTGCCAGATGGTGTCGTTTAAGGAGACTTCACTATTTGCATTATGCTGAATACTAGGGAGCTTGACCCATGCAAACAATCCCGCGATCAAGAGCAAGGCGACGGCTAGTCCGATGTAAGGCAATTGCACTGCTTGTGCCCGAATGGCTAAGTCTTCCGATTTGTCGGTAAGGATCAAGAAGGTGCCAAAGGCGGGTGCGATGGTATGCGCAAGTGAATTAAACCCTTGCGAAAGGTTGAGTCGACTCGAAGCCGTTTCTGGAGGTCCAACGGCTGCAACAAAGGGATTGGCTGCTACCTGAAGCATGGTGATGCCCGAGGCCATGACGAACAGCGCGAATAGAAACAGCGGGTAGTAAACAAGGATAGAAGCAGGGTAGAAGAGGAGGCAGCCGAGCCCCATGACCACCAGTCCGATTACGATGCCTTTGGAGTAGCCTACTTTTTCGATGATGCGTCCGGCAGGAATCGACATGATGAAGTAGGATCCGAAGAAGCAAAACTGAACCAGCATGGCTTGCGTGTAGTTGAGATCAAAGACTGCCTTGAGGTGGGGAATGAGGATGTCGTTCAGCGAAGTGATGAAGCCCCACATGAAGAACAACATGATCAGCAGGATGAAGGCTGATCGAAACGTCGCGTTGGTCGCTGATGGGGTGCTGTTTGACATGCGGGACAAGATATCAAAAGGAGGCGAATGCGTGCCGGTGAATTGATGGAGCGACCTGCCCTACATGTGCTCGATGAGATTGGAGCTGGCAGTGAAACGACCTCACTTCGTGATCAAAATAATAGCATGAATCAGCGAGCTAGGGTCGATGAAAAGTCCTAACTTTTAGGATTTAGTATGCCTGAAAAACCAGAATGAAACTCTACATCAAATACATGGTCAGTTTGCGCTGCAAGGCGCTGGTCAAGGAAGAGTTGAAGAAGTTAGGGCTTCACTTCGTCATTGTAGAGCTGGGCATGATCGAGATGCTAGAGGACATTACATCGGAACAACGTGCGGCCTTAAAAGCCAATTTGCATGCTTCGGGCCTCGAATTGATGAATGACAAACGGAGCATTCTGATTGAACGGATCAAGGTGGTCATCGTCGAAATGATCCACTATTCGGATGAGTTGCCAAAGGTCAATTACTCGGATTACATCAGTGAAAAGTTGGGCTTCGACTACACTTACCTTTCGAATATTTTCTCAGAAGTAAAAGGCATTACTATCCAGCAATTCATCATCCATCACAAGATCGAGCGGGTAAAGGAGCTCCTGCTCTACGATGAACTGAACCTTACGGAAATTTCGTACCGACTGCATTACAGCAGCGTTGCCCATTTATCGAGCCAATTCAAGAAGGTAACCGGTCTCACTCCGACTTATTTCAAACAGTTGAAGAAAAAGCGCAGTCAAAACCTGGAAGACCTGTGAATTATATAACTACATCCATTCCTTTTGTAATGTTTTTCCCTGAATACTGAACGAAATTTGTTTCTCACATAATGATAGCACCATGTCTAAGGAAAAAGAAGGCAAACAGAAGTCAGACAAGACGGCACCGGCTAAAAATCTGATGGAGAAACGCGCAGCCAAAGCGGCGAAAAAAGAAGCAAAAAGGAATGAGCACACGCTTTAAAAGGCTCTGCTAAGATTTCACCTACTATGGCCACTTGATTTCGTCAATTGGCCATTTTTTATTAGGAACGGTGCAATGTTAAGTCAGCGAGTCACGAAGCACTCTACCACCTTTCATAACAGTCATCGTGCGGCAGGTGTTTATTACTACCAAGTAGCGCATGCTGGCAATAGTGTACAGAGTGGAACGCATTCATATATAGACGACACGTGCATAACCTCAGAAGTATTTAGACGATGACTCCATTTTTCCGCCAGGCGATCCACAAAATCGCACGTCCTTTCATGCAAGTGCATCCTGAAGAGCAACCGGACGACGCTCGCTCGGAAAAGAGGATGCGTGACATAGAATCCGAAGTCATTCATGAGCTTTCAGCCTTGCTCTACCTGCTGATCGGCGTTGTTTCTGCGGCATTTGGACTCAAGGGTTTTCTGATGCCCAATGGGTTCATTGATGGAGGTGTAATGGGAGTATCGCTTATCGCCCACGGCATCTTTGATATTCGATTGTCCTTCTTGGTTGTGCTCTTCAACCTACCATTCATAATACTAGCCCATCAAGCCATTGGGAGGAGGTTCGCGGTAAGGAGCGTCTTTGCAATCAGTGTCTTGGCACTGGCGATCTATTTCATTCCTTTTCCTGTGGTTACCGAGGACCCGCTGCTGATCTCCGCTTTTGGCGGTATTTTCCTGGGCCTCGGCATAGGAATGGCCATTCGTGGAGGTGCCATCATCGACGGTACTGAAGTGCTGGCCATATACTTGAGCCGAAAGACCAACTTGACGGTGGGTAATGTGATCATGCTGTTCAACCTCGTCATCTTCCTAGCAGCATCCTATATTATATCTACGGAGATTGCCCTTTATGCAATTCTCACCTATTATGCCGCCTCGAAAACCGTGGACTTCGTGATCGATGGCATTGAAGAATTTATGTCCGTCACGATTATTTCAGACTTCAGCGAAGAAATCAGATTAGTAGTGACAGATACAATGCGCAGGGGGTGCACCATCATTAAAGGCGAAAAGGGGATGGGCAAGCAAGGCTGGGCGTTGAAGGATACGGACATTGTCTACGTCATCATCACCCGCTTGGAGATGTCTCAATTGAAATCGGAGATCTACAAGATTGATCCAAAAGCATTCATCGTCATGGCATCGGTAAAAGATGCTCGGGGCGGGATGATCAAGAAGAAGCCCATCAAGATGATTTAGATGGACTCTAGCATGCTAAAGGGCTACGTCGCCAGGTCATTGAATCTGAAGCTAGGTCTATGATTAATACATCACTTGTTTCAACCGACCAAAAACACAAAAGGCCTCCAGTTTCCTGAAAGCCTTTCTACTTCTGCGTCGGGATGATCCCGCTTAAAGCGGGACGGCCTCTCGCCCCTATATTTCAACTTTGGTTTAACACAAAAGGCCTCCAGTTTCCTGGAAGCCTTTCTACTTCTATGTCGGGATGACAGGACTTGAACCTGCGGCCTCTCGCCCCCCAGACGAGCACTCTACCAACTGAGCTACATCCCGATTTCGGAGTGCAAATATTGCATTCCATTCTGAAATGAAAGGAGGGTTTGTTGGGCTTCTTTTTGAATGACTTTGCTTAGATCAACGCGACCACTCCCATGATGGTGCCGACAACCGATACGGCAATGTTGAGGACCAAAAAGCCAAAGGCTAAAATCACGGCCCACTTCGCTGCATCGTTGCGCTTCTTGATCTTCCAGCCGAAGGCCAGGGCCAGTGAAAAGAAGAGGAAGAAAAAGAGCAAGTTGACGATCAAGAACGTCGGACTTAGCGTGATGATAAAAGAGGCGAGGTTGATCAGCCAGCTCGCGCCCTGCAGAAATGCGAAAAATAGCGCTAATCTACCGCGACGCTGGGTTTTGGAAGCCTTGGTGAATTTCTTGCCTTCAGCTTCTTGCGGTTGGGCATCCTCCATTACCTCCATCCCTTCGGACACTTGGATTTTTGATCTTACCGAATGCTGGGCTGTCCTCTGGCTTGCTTCGTCTCGGGTTATAGTTGCTCGTGTGTGCTGGGTGTTCTGAGTGTTGGAAATCTCAACCTCTCGTACTTCGCTCGGTGCCAGCGCAAATACGCGTTCTTTCAAACGGATGCTTGCTCCTGCATCTACCACCTTCGCTTCTTGCTGGTGCTCCTTGTATCGAATGTTCAGGTGAAAGCCTGTCCTGTGCTTGCGCTTCACTAGAATGCTATTAGACGCCACCTCATTGCTAGAAGAACAAGAACTCATAAGAACCGCAACGAGAAAAATGGAGACTAGAGTGGAAATGAACTTCATGGTGGTAAGGTTGATCTGTAACAATATTAAGAAAGCTGAGGCAATGGTGATCGATGACTGACTTATATCACCGGTGATGATCACACCAAAGAAGTGCGTGAAATTGTGAACCCTGCATTACGGCCAATGATTCGTAATCAATGTTTGCCATTTATTGGACGATAGCGTGATGAGATGCATTTGCTGCAATTGATTGAGTCGAGACCGCACGGTATTCAATAATGCGCTGAACTCAATCGGGGATAGGTTTGCTCAACACTAAATTCAATTTTAAAATGAAAGCTAGAATACTAATAATGCTGGGCCTTGGATTAATGATGGTGCTCAGCGGTTGTAGAAGAGGGGAAGACGACCCATTTATTTCACTTCGGTCTCGGGACGCAAAGGTCATAGGGGATTGGGTGATGACGGAAAAGCAAGCGAGTTTCACGTTTGAGGAAGAGGCAGAATTTAACGATTCAGACGACTTCTTAAATAACGGTGACATTTCCGTAGATTATGATGGGGATTACCTGACTATTAGTTACATAACCGACGATGGAGAGTATAAGTCATCCATAGTTCAAAAAGCCAAATTACAGTCTATTCTTTCCATTGACAAAGGAGGCGCCTTCACCTACACGGAAAAGGTGGAACTGATCAGTGCTACCATTTCAGGTTGGGAATACGACGATTTGAGCGATACGTATGAAGAAATCTGGACAGACACAAACTATGAGAATGAGTCCGAAGAAATAAGCTACACAGGTTATTGGAATTGGTTAGACACGGATAAGTCAAAGGCAGTGATCTCTTTTGATTTCCTAGGGAAATATTACTTGGTGGAGTTGCGCAATAATAGAATGGTTTGGGAATCGGTCGGCACTTTTTCGGGCAGAAGCGAAAGCGAATTTTATTTGTTTCAAGTCGCGACTAAGGAATCATCCGTTTCGACTTGGGAAAAATTAAAGTAGGCCTTCCGGGTTGAGTTCTTTGCAGGGTCGGTCCTGCTTTGGCGGGGCTGCTGGCTAAGCAGAAAAGGATTTTCATCTTTGTTCACCATGCAGAGCCAACAGCACAACCCGGCGACCTTGTTTCTTCTGATCCTCGCTGGGGAGTCGGTCTTCTTCCTGCCCTTCGTTTTGCCCCGGGTCTTTCGTCCAACATTACTATCGGCATTTGACATGACCAACCTCGAATTGGGTACAGCATTTTCCGCGTATGGCTTGGTGGCCTTTGCTTCCTATTTCTTCGGAGGCCCATTGGCGGATCGTTTTCCCGCTCGGACGCTGATCAGTTTATCCCTTGCCCTCACTGGTATGGGAGGATTTGCATTGGCAGTGGATCCAGGCTTTGTCGGATTGGTCGCACTGTACGCCTTTTGGGGGTTTTCTACGATCTTCCTGCTGTGGGCGGCCATGATAAGGGCTACGCGCGAGTGGGGAGGCAAAGGCTTTCAAGGTCGGGCCTTCGGTTTTTTAGAGAGCGGCAGGGGACTGACCTCGGCGGTGATCGGGTCGCTGGCACTGTTTGCATTTTCTACGCTCACATCGCAATTCGCTGAAGGAGACAGTGTGCCGATCCATGAAGTGATCTTCTTTTCCTCCGTGCTGGTGATGCTCATCGGCGTTGCTGTGTTCTTTTGGATGCCCAAAGACCTCGGTGCCAACGAAGCGCAAGCGCATAAAATCGCCCCTTCGGAGGTAATGGAATTGCTGCGAAATCCTACCATATGGTTGCAGGGAGCCATCATCGTTTGCGCATACGTTGGCTATAAAATGACCGATGATTTTTCACTTTACGCCAATGAGGTACTTGACTTTAATGAAGTGGATGCCGCTGGGGTAGGCACATCCGCGCTTTGGCTGAGGCCCGTTTTTGCGCTTGCGGCGGGTGTAGTAGCAGATCGTTTTGGAGGCATCCGTACCATTGCCGCGTGCTTCATGTGCATGATCATCGGCGGAGTGCTCATCGCTACGGGTTGGCTCGATGTATGGACCCTCTACGTGCTTGCCACCATGGTCTTTACAGTAATGGGGATCTACGGACTGCGCGGTATCTATTTCGCGGTGATGGATGTGTCCAAGGTTTCCATCCGAGCTACCGGGACGGCGGTTGGAATCATGTCTTTGCTGGGCTACACGCCTGATATATTCATCAGTCCTACCATGGGCTTCCTGCTGGATCATTATCCCGGCGCCCAAGGGCACCATTATGTGTTCGGCTTGATCTCTGGTTTTGCAGTCATGGGCCTCATCGCAACTTTGATATTGAACAAGAGTACCGCAACACAAGAGAATGCTTCAACCCATTTGTAAGCATAGCTATTCTCTATCGTCCTATTGAGAAATCGAAACCTACAAAATGGCCCTAAAGACTACCTTTGGCGCGTTAAAAATGAAACAAAATGAGTGACAAAATTCACAAGTGTTTGATCATCGGTTCTGGTCCTGCTGGATACACCGCAGCGATCTATGCGGCAAGAGCAGAATTGAAACCCATCATGATCGAAGGCATGCAGCCAGGAGGTCAATTGATGGATACCACAGACGTGGAAAACTACCCGGGATATCCAGAAGGAGTGAATGGCCCGCAAATGATGATGAACTTTCGCGCCCAAGCAGAACGCTTCGAGACCGATATCCGCACAGGCTATGTGACCAAAGTGGACTTCAGTGGTCCCGTACATAAAGTGTGGGTCGATGAAAAGGAAGAGCTTCAGGCGCATTCCATCATCATCTCCACCGGAGCTACCGCCAAGTGGTTGGGCTTGGAAAGCGAATTACGCATCCGTGATTTGGGTGGTGGAGTTTCTGCCTGTGCAGTATGCGATGGCTTCTTTTACAGAGGTCAGGACGTAGCCATTGTAGGCGCTGGAGATACCGCCGCTGAAGAAGCCTTGTACCTCTCCAAGGTGTGCAAGAACGTGAAAATGATCGTGCGACGCGATGAAATGCGCGCTTCCAAGATCATGCAGCAACGCGTGTTCGACGCGGGCAATATTGAGGTGCTTTGGAATACAGACACGGTTGAAGTGCTCGGCGACCAAGTGGTTGAAGGCGTAAAAGTGGTGAACAGCAAAACCAATGAGGAAAGCGTACTCGACGTAACCGGATTCTTCGTTGCCATCGGGCATAAGCCAAATACTGGCATCTTCAAAGGATGGTTAGACATGGACGATACTGGATACTTGAAGCACAAACCAGACAGTTCTCATTCCAACATCGAAGGCGTATTCATCTCTGGTGATGCGGGAGATAAAGTGTACCGTCAAGCGGTTACAGCGGCAGGTACAGGCTGCATGGCAGCCTTGGACGCTGAACGCTACCTAGGGGAGAATGGTCTTCATTGATTGAAATACAGTTAAAAGAAAAGCCCCGGTCTCTATGAGGCCGGGGCTTTTTTATGTGTTGAGTATGCGTTGATCTTATTGTACGATCAGACGCTGGGTTGACACGTTGCCATTTACATCCTCTGCAGACAGAAGGTAGGTACCAGGAACTTCGATTTGAAGCGTAAGGTTTTGATCGTTGACTTTGTACTCATTGAGTTTTTCACCCAACAAGTTGTAAACGGTCACAACAGCCAATGCTTCTTTGCTGCTAACAGTAAACAAACCATTGCTTGGGTTTGGATAGACCGTTGCTAGGCTTCCATCTATTTCGTTGATTCCAGAGCAAATTTGAAAAGACACTACAACTGAGTCCATTCCTTCACATCCAAATGAATTCTGAACCATGACGTAAATGGTTGAGTCGCCTTCTGGCAATCCTGTCACATCTAGGGTTTGAGCAGCCGAACCACCGGTCCAAGCATAAGTGCTGAAACCTGCGCCAGCATCCAAGGTCACAACCTCTCCTTCACAAACCAGTGTGTCTGGGCCTAGGTCTACAATTGCCTCAGGGAACCATCCGATCAAGACGGTGTCTGATCCAATGCAACCGTCTTGCGATTGTACGTTAGAGATGTAGGTACCGGTATCTCCTACTGTGTTGATTTGACCACTAGCAAATGGGTCCCAGAAATACGTCGCATTAGGAAAGAATCCAGCGTCGAGTGTAATCGAATCTCCAGGGCAAATGCCATCATCATCACCTAGGTCAACGTTTGGAATTTCGTATTCAACCAAGTAAACACCAGTAGAAGCCGAGTCAGAGCAGCCATCTTGATTGGTTTTCACCATGTTGTACCATCCCTCTTGGTTTGCGAGGTAGGAGTTAGACGTAGCACCTGAGATGCTATCACCGTTGAAGAACCATTGACTTTGTCCTCCTTGAGAACCGGTTAGCGTAACGACGTTTCCTGGACAGAAACCTGAATCATTGGATGAAACATTTACAATAGGTAGGTCGAAAGAGTCTAAGAAGACGCCAACCGTACTTGAATCCGTGCAGCTTCCGTTTGTCACCAAACAGTTGTACTGTCCAGCCACAGATGTAGCATACGTCTGAGAAGTTGCTCCGCTAACGGCTGACCCGTTCAAGTACCATTGATACGAGGTCGCAAGTGTACTGGTCAGTGTAGCCGTTGTACCTGGGCAAAGCCCTTCTAAATTGCTTGAAACGGCAATTGGATCCTGATTTTGGAAGGCCATTCCTTTAATACCCACAGAGCTTGAATACCCCGCGTACACAATAGCCCCAGAAGTATCTACGAAAGCAAAGCCATTGCTGCTGTGATAAGAGACGAAGAATTGTCCACCACCAACATATGTCGCCGACATGATGGAGGTAGGGGAAACGGAACCGGTCATTCCGATGTTGGTAACGGTGTTGTTGTTGAGGTTGATCGACTCAAAGGTGATTCCAGATAGGGTAGACCATCCGGACCAGTGATACATCAATCCATTGTCTGGACAGTATGCGATTGCTTCTCCATCTGAGCCATTGCCCAAGGTTTGGAAAAAGGTAAGTGAACCATCTGAAAGGTCTACCGTGTACATCGTTTCTGATGTATTAGCACCGTCACCTGTTACTGCGTAGAGTACACCGTTGTCATCAAAGGCTATAGACGCTACGAGGTCGCCAGTACTTCCCAAAACGGTAGCGTTAGCGTTGGTGTCGACAATGGCGATCGATCTGCCGAAAGATGAACCGTGGTTTACCACAGCAAATAATTCTCCGGTACAGGGGTGAGCTGCCAAACCGTTTGACTGGCTGATGCTTCCACCTCCAGTAGCAGTCATTGATCCTAACGTGCTGGCACTTCCAGAGGAGGTATCAGCACTGTAAAGCGTGCTGTTCTGGTTCGAGACCATGTACAATTGAGACTGGGCTTGAACAGAAAGACCAAGGCACAGTAGAAATGCAATAAAGGAAAGGTGTAAGAGTGTCTTCATACCAAGTATACTAACTATTTAAAAATGGATTTTATGAATGAGAGAATAGACGAAAATTCTATTCATCGCGCAATTTACTCCATTAGACGATATCGCAGGAAGAAAGGCAAGTCCCTTCATTGGTTCTTTTTACATTTAGCCCTTGTAAAACACAAATCACAACATGAAAAGGATCAAACTAGTACTATTTTCTGTGATCATCTCAGGAATGACGATGCAAGCATGCGGCGGCGGAGAGAAGCCCGTGGAGAATGCGAATGACACGATTGCAGTAGAGGAGGATGAGGGTTTTGAATACTTGGCTGAGCAATTTGCCGACCTCAAAATTGTCAAGTATCGCATCCCAGGTTGGGACAATCTATCCATGAAGCAGAAGGAATATGTGTATTACCTCTACGAGGCAGGATTGAGTGGACGTGACATGATTTGGGATCAGAACTACCGCCACAATATTGAGATCCGTCATGCACTTGAGAACATGTTGAATAACTATTCGGGCGATACGGAAGCAGCGGATTGGAACAACCTAGTGGTCTACGCCAAGCGGGTGTTCTTCTCCAACGGAATCCATCACCACTACAGCATGGCGAAATTCAAGCCTGAATTTTCGCAAGACTTTTTCCAATCCTTGCTAGATGCGACCGGAGGAAGTTTGAGCGAAGAAGCCATGCGTGCCATGTTTGATCCAGCGTTTGATGCCAAAAAGGTAAATCTCGACAGAGAGAAAGGTCTTGTCAAAGGTTCAGCAGTAAACATGTACAGTCCGAACATGACCGAAGCTGACGTGGATGCGTATTACAGCAACGTCATCGATACCGCAGACCAAGAGCCGATCAGCTACGGTTTGAACAGCAAGCTCGTCAAAGCCAAAGACGGCACCGTGAGTGAAGAGGTCTACAAGAGCGGAGGTCTCTACGGAGCAGCCATCGACCGAGTGGTGTATTGGTTAGAAAAAGCTGCTGGAGTAGCAGAGAACCAAGCGCAAGCAGACGCATTGCAGTTGCTGATAGAATTCTACAAGACCGGCGACCTTGAGGTTTGGGATGAATACAACATCGCATGGGCAGGAGCGACGGACGGTGACATCGATTATATCCAAGGCTTTGTAGAGGTATACAACGATCCTAAGGGATATACGGGCTCTTACGAGAGTATCGTGCAGATCAAAGATTTTGACGCTTCAGCGCGCATGAATGTATTGATGGAAAATGTGCAATGGTTCGAAGACAATTCTTCCATCATGGCAGAGCACAAAAAGGAAAGCGTAGTAGGTGTTACCTACAAAGTAGTGAATACGGCAGGTGAGGCAGGTGATGCATCTCCATCAACGCCGATTGGTGTGAACTTACCCAACGCGAACTGGATCCGAGCTACCCACGGTTCAAAGTCAGTTAGCCTGGGCAACATCGTCTATGCATACGATAAATCTGCAGGGACAGGATCGGCACAAGAATTCATCCGTACAGAAGAACTTCGAGCACGCATTAAGGAGCACGGGACCTTAGGAGGGAAACTCCATACCGCTTTACACGAAGTAGTCGGACACGCTTCTGGCAAGCTGAACAAGGGCATTGGTACTCCAAAGGAGACCTTGAAGAACTATGCGTCTACGTTGGAAGAGGGACGTGCGGACCTCGTTGCCCTGTATTTCTTGATGGATCCAAAGCTCGTTGAGTTGGGATTGATACCATCTCTTGAGGTAGGTAGGGCTGAATACGATTCGTACATCCGCAACGGTATGATGTTGCAGCTTCGTCGATTGGAGCCAGGAGCAGACATCGAAGAAGCACACATGCGTAATCGACAGCTCGTAGCCTCTTGGGCCTATGAGAAAGGAATGGCAGACAACGTCATCGAAAAGAAAGTAGTGGAAGGAAAGACCTACTTCGAAGTGAACGATTACGAAAAGCTTCGCGTCATCTTTGGTGAGCTGTTGCGTGAAATCCAGCGCATCAAGAGCGAAGGGGACTACGAAGCGGGAAGCGCACTCGTTGAGAACTACGGCGTTAAGGTCGACCAAGACCTTCACAAAGAGGTGCTAGAGCGCGCAGCCAAGTTGGACAGCGCACCCTACGGAGGCTTCATCAATCCAAGATTGGTTCCGGTAATGGAAGGAGACCTCGTAACCGACGTAAAAGTGGAGTACCCAGAGGATTTCCTAGGCCAAATGCTTGAGTACGGCGACAAATACGCCACCCTCGGGAAATGAGCCGTAAACGATGATTAAAGAGAGAAAGGGCTGCCGTGGGCGGCCTTTTTTTTTATGGGATATCGGATAGTAATCAACTTCAACCTCAACTGCAACAGCAACAGCAACTGCAATGTCAAGGTTGAACAAAAGGTCTCTTTAAAGGAGTTAGTCCAGGTTGATCAAGAACAAGCCAGTAGCCAGCCGCCAGCAGCTAGCCGCCAGCCGCTTTCAATAATGTATCGTAATCAACCCGGAGGTCTCCAAGGGTCCCGTCATGTGTTCACTGAACTGCACTCCTTTGCAGGCGTACTCTGCCTTGGTGAGCAGGTATTCATCGCTTGTAGTGCTGCCTGTTACGCCTGATTTGGCTTTTATCACGGTTCCGGCACGGTTCACCAAAACCTCAACTACCACGGTGCCCTTCTTCTGGGTGGCGTTGGAAAGCCTCGGAGCTAAGGTCATGTCTCTGTCCTTGATTTGGTACTCAACTACGTAAGCTCCGTCTAAGCTCTTGATTCGCTTGACGGGGGTATCATCGTTCAAGGTGCCATCGTAGGGCACGTACTCATCGAAAAAGATCGAACTCACATCACGCAGGTGGATTTCCTTAGGCTCTCGGTTCACATAGATCGTTAGCACGTCGTCGTTCAATGCTATGACGACGCCTTTTACCTTTTCACCTGTTTTGAGCACCACGCTGTGCTGGGCGTGCAGGATGCCGGCAAGGGCAAGAAATAGGGCTGTGAAGAGAAAATGCTTCATGACGATCATGTTTAATACCGTCTAAGGTCTTGTATTCTCTTGATGTTTGAATGGACGCTTGGAGAATCTAATCACCATCGCTTGTGGAAAAGCTCAATCGTGGGTATCGATGTCTTGCTTGTATTGACGTGGCACCTGACGAAACACCTTGAAACGCTGCTTGGTGAAGAGAATGAATTCGTACTGCGTCATGCTGATGAGTTGTCCATCGCTCACTCCCATGAAGTCAATGAAGTCTTCAAATTCCTCCTCTTGCAGGTCGATGATCTGATAATCAATGTACTTGGTGAAGAGTTCTTTCAGTAGGTCTCGCTTCTTGTCGGCGTTGATGATTTCGTAGGCGCGCCGCTTCATCCTCTCTTTTCTACTGACCTGCTGATAGAGGTAGGTGAGAGGAGAGCTCATGGCGTCGATACCCGTCACCATGTAATCACGGTCGTCATACCCCAATTTACGGATGTCTTCTTGGATGGTCTCTAACTCGCGCTTGGGGAATACTTGTACTGCCCGAAGGTTAACGCTGATGTTCTGCAGAAAGATCTTTACGGTGTACACCGATTTATCGACGCTATCTGCCATGCATAGTTTTCGGGTTTGGTAGCCTAATGCACCGACCAGTACTGTGTCTGTTTTTTCTACCGTGATTTCGAAACTGCCATCCTGCTCACCGAATACGCCTTTGCCCATCGTCTTGTTAACGATCAACAAATTAAACGAGGGGTCGTCTGGATGGAAAACTTGTCCTTGGATCTTAACAGTTTGAGCAAAAGCGTTACTGCTGGCCAAGAGAAATAAAAGAAGAAAACAAAGGAGGACGGACCGCATGTGGTCGTAGGACTTAGAGCTTACCCTTTCGGTTAGGCATGTAACGAGAGTTGCTTCCCTTACGGTAGCCCGCACGGTAGCCGATGTAGACCTCCCATGCGCCCATATAGTCGTTGATGCGGTTAAGGTTGTTGATTGAGATATCATACGATCCTCCAAACGTAAAGCCTGCGAGGTTTAGCATGATGGAACCAATCATATCTTTTGCTAAACGGTGATGCACTCCTAGCGACATGCTGTATTCCTTTCGCTTGCCGGTTACGCGGGTAGGCTCATTGAAGTAGAATACAAAGTCGTTTCCGAAAATGATGTTGTTCGTCTTTCCTTGACGGGTGAGCATGAAGGAAGGATTCAAAGACATCATGTTGTCCTTCTTCAAACGGTGCTCCATCGTCCAGTGAATGGTGTGTCGCACTGGGAGTTTATACCCAGCCGTGTCAATGTAAAGCGAAACGTCCGGACGATTTGCGTGGAACGCAGCATAACCAGCAGTCATGTCCATGAGGTCACCGTCAAACGAGTACTGAAAACCAGTGGAAAGGTCAAAATAGCGTTGAACGTCTCCAGGAAGGGTTTCGCCATTGTCACGTCGAAGGTTAAATCCGTCACCGACCCATTGGTTGTTCCAATAGACATCGGTATAGCCAATGTTACGCTGCACCATGCCCGCCTGGAAGCCAACGCTTAAACTGTGTTGTTCACGAGGGTCGAGGTATTGACCAACAGCAAGGTCAAAGGTCACACCTTGATTCTTTAATCGCGTATCGCCTTGGTCGTCATAGATCACAGAGAAGCCAGCACCCCAAATATTTCCAGCCCATGCATTGATGGGTAGGTTGATGTCAAAATTGAAAAGTCCAGATCGATAGGGTTGAGATACCACCCAATATTGTTCGCGCACCGTTGTCTGCACCTGCCACTTGGTGTCTGCTTGTCCAGCAAGGGCTGGATTGACATTAAGTGAATGTTTATAGTAGGTAGAAAACTCTGGATCGAGTCCCGATTGAGCCATGGCACTGGATGCAATGACCGAAATAGCCAGTATGAATAGTATTCTTTGCATCAGTATCTCACCAAACTTACGTTACCCTTTAATTCTCCCACCTCTCCGTTCTCAAAAGTAGCTCTTACGTAGTACTTGTATGATCCAGCAGGAGCAGGGACGCCTTTGTAGGTGCCATCCCAGCCGTTGTTTTGGCTGAATGATTCAAAGATCATCTCACCGTAACGGTTCCATATTTGCATCACAAATCCTTCGTTCGAAATGTTGTTTCCGCGCAGCCACAAGATGTCGTTGTTGTCGTCACCATTTGGACTGAAGATGTTCGGGATACCCATGTGGTAGCCTTTATCTACGTATACGACCACAGAGTCATAAGCCTGACACCCGTATTTGTCATAGTTCGTCAAGTAGTACTTTCTCGTAGTAGTAGGGTAGATGATCGGTCTTGGACAGTCTGCACATGAAAGGCCGTCTTCAGGATACCACTTAAAGAAAGGAGCGGTTCCTTTTCCTTCTAAGCTTACGGTGTCTTCCTTAAAGAACCTACTGTCAATGTTGTCAATGAGCAGTTCCTTATCCGGGCCAGCGCTTACTTCCGGATAGGAGCCTCCAATATTCAAGACGCTTATGTCTTGCATGTTTAACACAGATACGTCGTATTCGTTGTACGCGAATAGTTGAAGTCCAACGGTACCGCTGTCATCAAAACAATAAATCGGGTCATTTTCATTCGTCACCCTGGCCATTACCGGATAGTAGTCTTTCCACACAACGAAGAAGGTGTCGTTGAATAAAGTGTCATCTAGCATCCAAGCATAGCCCGGAGTAGTAGGCGTAATGGTGTCAGCACCAGTACCTGTAATCGAGTCAGGGTCCGGGTGCCACCAGAAGATGAAGTAGAAGCTATCCGTGCGCAACGATGTGTTGAAGAACTGAACGCAAGTACTTCTACAAATCGAATCACGCTCTATTTCGAAGCGAGGGTCAGGAGGTAAACAAGAGTCAACCTTAATGAAGTCGTCGACGATCAACGTGTCTTCGCCATTTACGTTTTTCACGATCAAGATGACCGGGTAAATGCCAGGCGTCGTGTATTTCACTTCAACGGGATACTGATCGTTGGAAGATCCGGGTTGTCCGCCTGGAAATTCCCAATACCATTCCGTGGCAAACTGTGAATTGTCTTGAAATACGACTGAAGCACCAGGACAGATCACACGATCGTTGGCATCAAAGTCGGCAATGGGAACAGGACAGTCCAAAATCGTCACAAAGTTGACCAGCGTGTCGACTCCCGAGCCTGCTTGGTTCCAAACAATGATCGTAACTGTGTAGGTTCCAGCAGTTGGATAGAATACATCAATTGTGTCCAACGAATCTGCCGTGTGCTTGATTGATGCTGGGTTACCTCCTTCAAATATCCACTGGATACTGTCAGGGTTTCCGGTGGTCAAGGCATAGAACGTGATAAAGTCGTTGTTACAAACCGTAGTGTCGTCTGCGGCAACCGTGGCCGTAGGAACAGAACAGGTGTCTACATTGATGTACGCCGTTTTGATGAGCGTGTCTGCCAATCCTGTGACGGTATCGGTCACCGTAAGGGTTACATTATAGATACCACTGTTGGCATAGCAGATCTGCTGTGGATGCTGAACGTTCGAGAGGGAAGGAGATCCACCTTGGAACTGCCAGTTCCAAGCTCCCTTGCCAAACGTTCCGTCCGTAGAGATGTCTTGGAAATCGATGCACTGACCTTCGCAAATGTTGGTGGCAGAAGCAATGAAGTCAGCTCCAGGAGGAATACAGTTGAGCACTTCAATGGTGTCCAGGTGCACATCGCTACCGTTGGTGTTCGTGGCGGTCAATGTGATTACGTAGGTGCCAGGAGTGGAGAAAACAACGTTTTGCGGACTTGCCTGCGTAGAAGTGGTGGGGGTAGCTGAACCACCAAAGGCCCACGCATACGTCGCATTCTGACTGGTGGTAAAGTTGCTGAAGTCAACAGGGTCACCCACGCAAACCGAATCATCGGACATGGTGAAGTTAGCCTCCGGCACTTCGTCGGTGATCTCAATGTTGTCAACCGCAAAAGACGGGGTTGTACCAGCACCATCTCCGTTGCTCTGCCATCTGAAACCGATGTAAACCTGAAATTGATTGTTGTAAATGGTATCCAAGTACATGGAAGCATGTGTCCACTGACCTGAAATGCCACATCCACCTGTAAAAGTCTTTGCAGGATCAAGTATGGTGACTGGGGATCCTGTGCCTCCCACTCCAAGTACAACCGTTCCGCTGTCTGCAGCTCCGCCACCTTCTAGGTAGTCAAACTCCAGCAACATGTGCTCCACGCCAGTAGTGTTGATCGCGGGTGTCCAAACAATGATATCTGAGAGGCTGTCGTTATCGAAAACCGCCCCAGGAACAGTATTCGTAGAAACGTGAAGTGTGCGGTTCAAATTACCGCCACTGGAACACCCATCGCCACAATTGGTGAGTCCCATGAAGGATTCACGCGCACTGATGTACCAGTTGTTGGTGGTGTCAATATTGTTGTTGGCAGTAGGGAAGGTGATGGACCACGCTCCATTTGCAGTAGTTGCAATGGCAGCGGTGTCAAAGTCTCCACATGCGGCCGCAGCACCAAAATTCTCAGACCAAATCTGTCCAATAGAAGCTTGAGAAAGGGCGAGAAAAATGAAAATTGATAACCAGCGTCCGACCATGTTTATAGTACTATTCCCCTTATTCATCTAGCGGTTTCACGTATTAACCCGCAAAGAAACTTTAATAATTAATACGAACAAATATTTATTTGGAAGCCTCTACGGCGCTCAAATTACGCAAAAATGACATGGTATCCACACCGTCGGCATAGTCTTGAAGGTCCGGGCGCTGTGCTTTTCCGAAGGGGGTTTGGTCCCTAGAAACGATGCATTGGATATCCCCCGCCTGTGCTTCTAATTTGACGCTCAGCTCCTTGGGATTGTCATAGTGCTCATAATGCAGCACACTTACAGGAGAAAACAAGCTTTGAGATGGGGTAATCAAGAGAACATCATTTTCCAAAACATCCTTTTGTTCCATCATCATCAAGGTGCGGTGGTAAGCATAATTGTTTGCGTACTTATTATTGCTCATGGCATGCGCAAACGGAAGCGAGGCCGCGAATATTTTATTGAGGGCATAGTCCGAAGGCACGAACACCTTGGTTACGTTGCGGCAGCCGAGTCCGTAGTAGCTCAAGATGTCTTCTATCAAACCCTGCATCTCCTTCTCACTCTCGTTTCCATCTAATACTGCAACGCTCGTTCTGTTTTTGCGAATGATGTGCGGTACATTTCCAAAATACTGCTCGAAGTAGCGAGCGCTGTTATTGCTCCCCGTTGCGATTACTGCGTCAAAAGACTTCATCCGCTCTGTTCTGATCTCGAACCAGTCCTTCGAGTTGGGAGTGGTCTCCACCATCAATTCCATCAGCCATTCAATCAAAACGTGATCACTGCTCGAAGGTTTGATGATGGCCCGGTGTCCTGAAAGCAAAGTGCAGACGATATCATGGAATCCAACCAAGGGAATGTTGCCGGCCAAGATGAGTCCAACGTCCAGTGATGAATTGCCTTTGATGTCGTAAAGGTCAAGCCAAGCAGTCAATTTTTCTTGGGTCAAAGCCTCAGACCAGTAGTGCAATGACCGTTTAACTTCCGGTTCAGTAAACCAACCATTCTTGTGGAAGGATAAGGCGACCGCGGCGCGAGCCCTTTCTTGTTCGGGTGTGGTATAGTGTTGGAGGATCTCTCGCAACGCTTCACCTAGACGTGTTAACGCTTGGATCCTTTCGGCCAGTGCATGCATGCTGCAAAGCTACGGTGTGCGTCGCTTATGACAGCTCTTTTCCGCTCATGTCGTGGCGACTCTTATGAACAGCTTTTGCTAAGTTGTCTGGACTGATATCGCGCCACTTCTTGACCTTGAAATCCATAGCAGTTAGCGAACCTGTCACGACCGCCTCGATTGGGGTATGCAGAAAGTGGTTGATCAAATTAGAAAGAGACGGCTCGTGGCCGATGATCATGATGCTTTCAAGATCGTCGCTCAGGTAGAGGATGATCTTCAATACGGTAGGGAAGTCAGGTAAGTATAATTTCGAGTCTACTTTGAATCGAGCGCCGGTAATATCGAGCTGTTCAGCGATAATCTTGGCTGTTTCGTATGCACGCACAGCCGGACTGCTCATGATGAGCTCGGGCACCCATTTGAGTTCTTTTAGGTGTTCGCCCATCTCATGGCTGTTCATCACGCCCCGCTCTTTCAGCGGACGCTCGATGTCATTGAGATTCAGGTCGTCCCAGTCGCTTTTTCCATGACGGACAAGGTAGATCCGCTTCATGTTGGAAGTTCTTTAATGCTATAAAGTAAATGTATTGATCGGAACAGATGAAGAAAGCAGTGATTTATAACGAGAATACTATCAACGACTAGCTGTTAAAAACACTGTGCATAATACGACGGGCTTCCTGTAGAAAACCGCTCACCGACTGATTAAATTCGCAACGACCCGAAATCTTTTAAAGATGGCAGTAGAATACACGGAAGACAACATACGCACGCTAGATTGGTCCGAACACATTCGGATGCGTCCGGGTATGTACATCGGAAAACTCGGCGATGGCAGTAGTCCGGACGATGGAATCTACATACTTATCAAGGAGATCGTCGATAATTCCATCGACGAATTCGTGATGGGCAATGGGAAGACCATTGACATTACGATCAAGGGCAATGAAGTGAAGATACGCGACTACGGTAGGGGAATTCCTTTGGGAAAAGTCATCGACTGCGTTTCGAAGATCAACACGGGTGGTAAGTACGACTCAAAGGCGTTCAAGAAATCTGTAGGACTGAACGGGGTGGGAACCAAGGCGGTCAATGCGCTTTCTGCTTATTTCAAAGTCGAGTCGGTCCGCGATGGTCAGATCAAAGTAGCTGAATTCAGCCGGGGCGACTTGAAAGAGGACCACTCGATTGAAGAGACCGCGGCTCGAAAAGGTACACGCACCACCTTCATTCCGGACGATACCGTTTTCCCGACCTTTACCTATAAGCAAGAGCACGTCGATCGAATGCTCTGGAACTATTGCTACTTGAACCGTGGATTGGTCATCAATTTCAACGGAGAGCGCTACGAGTCTGAAAATGGATTGATGGACTTGCTCGACCGAAACATCGATGAAGAACCCCTTTATCCGATTATCCACTTGGAAGGGGAAGATATCGAGGTAGCCATCACCCACACACAAGGGTATGGGGAGGATTATTACTCCTTTGTTAACGGACAGTTCACTCCTCAGGGAGGTACGCACCAAGTCGCGTTTCGGGAGAGCTTGGCTAGGGTGATCAAAGATTTTTATGGCAAAGGATTCGAATTGCAGGATGTACGTTCGTCCATTCATGCCGCAGTCAGCGTGAAGGTGATGGAGCCGATCTTCGAATCGCAGACCAAGACCAAGCTCGGATCTCAGGATATCGGGCCAGATGGTCCCTCCATGCGCTCCTTCATCAACGACTTTCTTTCAAAAGAACTCGACAACTTCCTCCACAAGCATCCAGCGGTGGCCGAGCTTTTGTTGCGAAAGATCTTGCAAAGTGAGCGGGAAAGGAAGGACATGGCCGGCATCAAGAAACTGGCTCGTGAGCGTGCTAAGAAAGCCAGCTTGCACAATAAGAAATTGCGCGATTGCCGCGTCCACCATAACGACAAGCATGCGCGCAGCATCGAATCTTCGATCTTCATCTGCGAGGGAGACTCCGCCTCGGGGTCTATTACCAAGATTCGAGATGTGAATACCCAAGCGGTATTCTCGCTGAAGGGTAAGCCTCTTAATACTTATGGCCTGTCAAAGAAGATCGTTTACGAAAACGAGGAGTTCAACCTATTGCAGGCAGCGCTTAACATCGAGGACGGCATTGAGAACCTGCGGTACAACAATGTAATCATCGCTACTGATGCGGACGTGGATGGTATGCACATCCGTTTGTTGTTGATCACCTTTTTCCTCCAATTCTTTCCTGAAATCGTCAAGCAAGGGCATATGTATGTTTTGCAGACGCCGCTCTTCCGGGTCAGGAATAAAAAGGAAACGATTTATTGTTATTCCGAAGAAGAGCGCCGTCAGGCCATGGATAAACTTGGGAAGAACCCAGAGATCACCCGATTCAAGGGCTTAGGTGAGATTTCTCCGGACGAGTTCAAGCATTTCATTGGAAAAGACATTCGTCTAGATCCAGTGGTCATTGGCCAAGATGCAGCCCTCAAGGAATTGTTGTCCTTCTACATGGGGAAAAACACACCGACCCGTCAAGAATTCATCATTGACAACCTTAAAGTTGAAAAAGACACACCGGATCAGCTCGCAGCATAGACCGGTCAATACAAAAGCGGAAGCTGAATAAATGAGCGAGGAGAACGAAGAACTCGAAGAAAGAGACGAAGAATTTTCCGATCAGGAAGAACAGGGTGAAGAGCTAGAAAAGGTCATCCATGTCAGCGGAATGTACAAGGAATGGTTCCTTGATTACGCTTCGTACGTGATCTTGGAGCGTGCTGTTCCTCACTTGCACGATGGATTCAAGCCTGTTCAGCGCCGCATCCTTCACTCTATGAAGGAAATGGACGATAGTCGTTACCACAAGGTGGCGAACATCATCGGCAACACCATGAAGTACCACCCGCATGGAGATGCTTCTATTGGAGATGCATTGGTGCAGATTGGACAGAAAGACCTGCTCATCGATTGCCAAGGAAACTGGGGAAACATTCTTACTGGCGATAGCGCAGCGGCGGCTCGATACATTGAGGCGCGTTTGACCAAGTTCGCCTTGGAAGTGCTCTTCAACGCAAAGACGACCCAATGGCAATTGAGCTACGATGGCCGTAACAAAGAACCCCTCACGCTTCCAGTGAAATTTCCGATGCTCCTTGCATCTGGCGCTGAAGGCATTGCTGTTGGATTGGCATGTAAGATGTTGCCGCACAACTTCATCGAAATCATCGATGGCTGCATCAGCAACCTAAAGGGCAAGAAGGTGAAAATATTCCCCGACTTTCCGACAGGAGGCATGGCGGATTTCTCCGAGTACAATGACGGATTGCGTGGTGGAAGGATCAAAGTGCGCGCGCGTATCCATATTGACGATAAAAGCACCTTGCGCATCAGTGAGATTCCGTTTTCAACCACCACATCTTCGGTCATTGAGAGCATCCTGAAAGCCAATGATAAAGGGAAAATCAAGGTTAAAAAAGTAGAAGACAACACCTCTGAGTTTGTTGAAATCTTAGTGCATCTCGGTGCTAATGTCTCACCTGAGAAAACGATTGACGCACTCTATGCCTTTTCGGATTGTGAAGTGTCCATTAGCCCTAACGCCGTAGTCATCCAAAATGATAAACCGCGATTCATAGGGGTTAGCGACATGCTGACTGAAAGTGCGGAGCAAACAAAGGAGCTGCTGAAGTTGGAGTTGGAGATCAAGAAGCGCGAATTGGAGGAACAATGGCATTTCGCGTCTCTGGAAAAGATTTTCATCGAGAATCGCGTATATCGCGACATTGAAGAATGTGAGACTTGGGAAGATATCCTCGAGACCATACACAAGGGACTGAAGCCACATACGAAGCACCTCATCCGAGAAGTGACAGATGAAGACGTCACGCGCTTGACCGAGATCCGCATCAAGCGTATTTCAAAATTTGATTCCTTCAAAGCAGATGAATTAGTCGCCAGATTAGAAGAGGATATTGCAGAGGTGAAGCACCACCTCGAAAACTTGGTGGAGTACGCCATTGCTTATTTCAAGGAGCTCAAGAAGAAATACGCAACAGGTAAAGAACGTAAAACAGAGATCCGCCAGATCGAACAGATCAATACCACCTTGGTGGCTGCCAACAACGTTAAGCTCTATGTTGATCGAGAGGAAGGCTTTGTTGGGAATGGCTTGAAGCGCACGGCTTCTGAATTCGTCAAGGATGCTTCGGACATCGACGACATCATCGTGATTCGAGAGGATGGCGTATTGGTCGTGACTAAGATGGCGGATAAGGCTTTCGTAGGCAAAGGCATACGCTATGTCAACACGTGGAAGAAAAATGACCCTAGAACGATTTACAACTTGATTTACCAAGATGGAGCCGGGGGCAACATCATGGTGAAGCGATTCAATGTAACATCGATCATTCGGGATAGGGAATACGATTTGACCAAAGGGACAGCGAAGTCGAAGGTCCTCCACCTGACCGCTAACCCTAATGGGGAGGCAGAAGTGGTGACCGTTGTGCACCGCGCGAAAGCCAAACTAAAGAAGCTCAAGTTCGAATTTGATTTTGCCGATGTTGATGTGAAAGGACGCGACGCAAAAGGCAACATCCTGACGAAACATGCGGTAAACAAGATTGAACTGAAAGAGAAAGGATTGTCCACACTGGGTGCGCGAAAGGTGTGGTTTGACGATTCAGTAAAGCGTTTGAATTACGACGGAAGGGGACGCTTGCTTGGCGCATTCCAAGGCGAAGACCGAATCTTGACCATCGCGCAGTCGGGCACTTACCGGATGACAGGCATTGATCTCATCACGAAGTTTGAAGACGACATGATCCTGATCGAAAAATGGAATCCGGAAAAACCGATCAGCGCCATTTATTTTAACCCTGAAAAGGACAACCTATACGTAAAGCGCTTCCTTGCAGAGGAGAGCGATAGGCCCGTGAATTTCACCTCGGAAGAAGAGGGAGCGCGATTGGAATTCGTGTCTGCAGATTGGTTACCCCGCGTTGCGCTCAAGTTTGACCAGCGTAGCAATCAAAGAGAGGATGAAATCGTCGAATTGGTGGACTTTATCAATCTAAAAGGAGTGAAGGCTTTGGGCAACCGACTGACCAAGTATAAACTGAAGTCGATCGATCCGATGGAGTCACTTCCCTATGAAGATGATCTTTCCAAAGAAGAGCCCGATGATGACCCTGAGCCCCAGGGGAGTGATGACGAAGGCTCAGAGAGTATGAGCGAAGAAGATACCTCGGGAATGGACGATCACGAAGAAGGTGCGGCTGAGAAAGAGGATGAAAAAGTGAAAGAGAAGTCCCCTGAGACGAAGCCAGCTGAGGCCGAGCCGGAAAAGACAGAGGGCAAAAAGGAAGAATCGTCAGCATCGACCCCATCTAAACCTTCAAAATCTGCGTCTGAAGAAAAGGACAAGCAGGAGTCAACGGAGCCAAAAGCGCCCGATGGAAAAGGACAAAGACCAGCGGATGACCCAAAGAAGCCTTCCAAGGATGACGACAATGATACCTTTGGAGCTGGCTCACAGATTACGCTTGAGCTCTGATCTTGTGTTTATTTGCAACCCTAATTAGCATACATGAAAAAACTGATACTCCCATTCCTTTGCTTGATCCTAGTGTCCGCGAAGGCCCAGACCGTTGATGACTTCAATATCGAGTTCATGGCGCACCTCCCTTTCACGCAAGAATTGAGTGATGTTTGGGGATACGTAGATGAAGAAGGCAATGAGTATGCAATCGTAGGTAGAAATGCCGGTGTGTCGATCATCGATGTCACCGATACCGCTAACCTGAATTCAGTGGGTGAGTTCAACGGGAATTGGACCGTCTGGAGAGATATCAAAGTGTGGAATGATCACGCGTATGTCGTTTGTGACAATTGCGGCAACGGACTGTTGATCATCGATCTTTCTCCGCTGCCCCAGAGCACATCTTTGCCTTATACATACTGGGTTGGCGACACCTTCGATTTTCAAAGTGCGCACAACATTTACATCGACGAAAATGGTATCGCGTACATCTTTGGTGCCAACCATTCTGCCGGTGGTGCGATTTTCCTCGACCTAAACGATGATCCAATGGTTCCTGTGGAATTGGGTAAGTACGATGAGCACTACTTGCACGACGGAGTGGTGCGCGGAGATACGATGTGGGGCGGAGCGATCTTCATTGGCGATGCACAGGTGATTGACGTTAGTGATAAAGAAAACCCAGTGCTGATTTCTTCTTGGAAGACACCCAACGCTTTCACGCATAATCTTTGGTTTTCGGACGACAACAACTACATATTTACCACTGACGAAGTAACCGACGGAAGTATTGGTGCCTATGATGTATCGGATGTCATGAATCCAACAGAGATCGACGTATGGGAACCGCTTGAAGAAGACGTAATCCCGCACAATACGCACTTCATGAATGACTTTCTCATCACGTCTCATTACACGATTGGCGTGAGCATTCTCAGCGTCTTGCGACCAAATAATATGTTGGAAGTAGGTCGGTACGATACTTCTCCCAACTACAATGGCGACGGATACCACGGTGCATGGGGCGCTTACCCTTGGTTGCCTTCTGGCAAGTTGCTCATCTCGGATATTGAAATGGGATTGTATGTATTAAAGCCCACCTACTTGCACGGATGCTACTTGGAAGGTTCAGTGTATGACATCCATACAGGCGACGAGATTTTCTTCCCGACCATCGAAATCATTGAGGATTCTTTGGTGGTAGATGGAGACATCATTGGAAACTACGCTACGTCAGTCATTGATTCAGGTACCTACAGCCTGCGTGTAAGCGCTGACGGTTACTTTGAGACCATCGTCACAGGGGTAGTCCTTCAAAATGGCGAAGTGACCATTCAGGACGTAGGTCTTAGCAATTGGCCAACGGGTATCTCCGAGCATCCACTTGATTTTGGCGTGACGGTTTATCCAAACCCGGCGCAAGATGCGGTTCAAGTGAGAGCTACCGCGGCCATCGAAGCGATTCGATTGATGTCGGTTTCTGGAACGATGGTGCAGGTTGCTAGTCACGCGATTAGCAGCAACGCTTCCGTGATGGACGTTTCTGGTCTTGCCAACGGAATTTACCTTGTAGAGGTGAAGACAGCTGCTGGAACCAAGATGCAGCGCTTGACTGTGTTTTAGAAGACCCTTCTACCTTTGACCTGTGGAAATTTCTGTTTTCTCCATTCTCGACACCCTCGGAACGCTTGCCTTCGCGATTTCTGGTGCCACATTGGCCATCAAGAAACGCTTTGATTTATTCGGAGTTTTTGTCTTGGCTTTTGTCACTGCAATCGGAGGAGGCACCCTGCGCGATGTGCTCATCGGCGATACACCCGTAGAATGGATGGGCAACAACGCGCTGATCATTACCATCATTGTAGGCGCCGTCTCTGCGATCATACTCAATCCTTACATGAATCGATTGAGCTATTTCGTATACCTCTTCGATGCTGCTGGATTGGGACTCTTTACCATGGCGGGTATACAGAAAGGGCTAGAACACGACTACAGCATTTTCATGTGCATTTCGCTCGGCACCATCTCGGCAACATTTGGCGGTCTTATTCGGGATTTGATCACGGGAGATAAACCAATGCTTTTGACGCGTAAGGAGATTTACGCTCTTGCTGGAGCCAGTGGGGGATTGCTCTTCTTTATTTTGAGAGCCTTTTCGGTTCCTGAAGAAATCAATATTCCGCTCACCATTGTAGTCATCTTCCTCATCCGCCACCTTACGTATCGATTTGGGATCAAGTTGCCGACCTACGATGAGGAGAACGGATGGTCCGTGAAGGATTAAAACGCGAAGACAGCGCATCGAATGTTTGCTTTCCTCTGCCGCCAAATAAGTGAATGACACCATTCCTTCATGCCGAAAATGCAACCCATAAAATTCCAATCCGTTGAAGAGATGCTAGATTTTCTTCCGGAGGATGAATTGCTCATGACCGAGCGCTTGCGGAGCCTCATAATTGAGTGCATTCCAAATGTAGAGGAAAGGCTTTCTTACAACGTGCCATTCTATCGCCTGCGACGCGGAATATGTTTCATTTGGCCAGGCGCGGTGGCCTGGGGGAGCAAACGCAGCTATGAAGGCGTACGCCTCGGGTTTATGCAAGGAAATTTGCTGAGCGATGAGCATGGAATTCTGCGGCGAGGTGAACGAAAATTCGTGTGTTATGTGGAGGTGAAGGATTGGAAGAAAGCCCCTATTGACGCTATACGTCAATGCTTGTTTGAGGCGGCAATCATCGATATAGAAAGCGAACGCAAGGCTTAGTTTTCTATTCCCTGCTGAGACTGATAAAGCTTCCATACGCGCAGCCATTCCGTATCCTTCGTTGGATCTTCGTTGACGAAGTAAAAGACACCTCCCCAATTGTGTGTAACCTTCTTGTAGGTCTTCAGCTCATTGTCTTCAAGGATGCGCAAACGTTCAACGGATCGTCCTTCTACTTTATCAATGAAGTAGAGAATAGGAGGAAACTCGCCTTCTGGAATGATGATTTCCTCCTTTTGCTCTATGTTCATAGTAGGTGTATGTTCCATTACTGCCTTGAAGCGCATGCTGTTGTGGTCCGTCCAAACGGAGGGGGCGAAATTCGCCAAAGTTGAACGAAAGGCGTCCATGGCTTCGTCTCGCTTTCCTTGATCGATGAAGTAGTGGATTGAATCAATCCCTCGCTTGAAAACGGCATTTTCACCAAAGCGATTCACCAGCGGTTTGAGCAAAACATTTACTTCTTCTTTGCACCTGGCCTTGGTTAAAATGAGATTAGGATTGAGCTCAGAGTCGGTTTTAGTGGCGACTGTTACATTTAAAACAGCGTTGATTTCTTCCAATAGCTGACTCGTCCAGCGCGGATCCAGATGCTCAATGATCGCGGCGTGGTATGCCTCCTGCGCCTCGGTAAAAAGCTCCATTTCCACCAGGTGTCGGCAATCTGCCAAGCGCCCTTTGAGTGTCAGCCTCTTTGCATCTTCCTTGAGAATGTCGGTATACAAGAAGGATAGTGCTTCGTCGATTTTATTCCCTGCAGTGTATTTGTCCATCGGCTTCAACGGAGCGCGTTCTGGTTCCTCTTCTGGGTCGACAGGTTGGAAATTCTCGTCAAGCCCCTCAGGACGGGTTTCGGTGATCAAGGCGCGATCAATTCGATCTAATTCGTCGTTGATGGCGGCGATAAGGGAAACTTGCTCCCCGCGGTTCCAAGCGACATATACCGCTTCTTCATAGGATAGCCTGGCCTTTTCGATCTGACTGGCATGCACGAAACTCTTGGCAATGTTCACTTTGTCGTTGAGCGCCTTTCCTCGGCCAGCTTGCGTAGCCTCGATCTTGGTAGCCCCGAGCAGTAGGTCGATATTGCGGATAACCTCGAGCGGCCCGATCTCCGCTTGCTGCGTGATGCGGTTGGGATTGTCCACGCCTCTTTGCGCCAACATCACGGATGGAAGAAGGAGTAAAATCGAGAGCGAGAGGTTCAGGGTCAGTCGGAACATTTCGTTGCTAAGATAATCGACTTTCGTTCCTACGGGTTGGGTAGGTAGATGTTACATTTATCCGATGCTAAAATTTGGATGGACATTTTTCTTGCTGATCGGAACATTCGAACAGGTCATTGGGGCCTCCCACCTAGACTATCATTATTTCTTGGATGCCGTGGTGTACGAACGAACAACGCCCGAGGGCACCACGGTGCTTCATTTTCAAGCGGTGCAGCACCCGCATTGGGGTGAGCACGAGGATTCATTACTGCTCAAACAGCTGAATTCTTTGTGCGGGCATGGAGTGAATGCAATGGGATTTGGTGAGGAGACCGTAAAGGCAGCCTTGCCGGCTGTAGAGATTACTGACCCGATGAACGAACGACAGATTGTAGAAATGCTCTTGGCAAGGGCGGGGATCATGGATTTTGACCCGCAAAAAGACCGGTATTCTACCGACATGCATTTTTACTCCATACAGTTCCCGGATCATCGTTATCCGGTTTTCAATTTGGAGTATTCCCATGTGATGCGGGCTGCTGGACAGAAGGAACCTGCGGCACACAAGCGTTGGTCCACTATGAAGTGGAACAGCGCAAAAGCATTGACAATCAGTGATTATGGTAGCGATAAAGTGATCAAGTGTGTCAAAGAAGGGGTGAAGGCAGAAGCGTACAAGTGGAAGGACATAGTAAGCGATGATTGGGTAGATGATTGGATGAAAAGTGTTGATTGTGCCACTCCCGTCGCAAGAGTAAACAGCGAGGAAATCTTCTTCTTACCGGTCGAAGTGCAGGAAGAGGCATCTGCCGGTACAGGGCCATCGGATTTGATGATTTCTGTAAAGACCAGTTGTTTTCTCGGTGATCCACCATGTGAGAACTGATCAATAAATCCTAATCTTGAATCCGCATGCATCCAAGGCTCATAGAGATAGGCGACTTTACGATTTACACCTACGGTTTTATGATCGTAGTCGGTGCAACATTGGCCTACCTTTTCCTTTCTAGCCAGGCCAAGAATCACTACAACATCGATCCAGATAAGATCAGTTCCTTGCTCGTGTGGATTTTCATCACGGCTTTTGTGGGAGGCAAGGTCTTTTTCTATTTAGAGGATCCCCAGATGTATATGAAGGATCCCGCCAAGATGCTGGAAGACATCGGCAATGGATTTGTTTTCTTTGGGTCGCTGCTCTTTGCCGTTCCCACCACGATTTGGTTCTTCATTCGCAATAAATGGAATGTTTGGGGCATGCTGGACCTGCTGGCATTCACAACCTTGATCGTGCATGCCTTCGGTAGGCTCGGATGTTTCTTTGCAGGTTGCTGTCACGGAGTGTCAACGGAAGTAGCTTGGGGAGTGACCTTCACCGACCCTCAATCGCAAGCCGAGCCTTTGGGTGTTGCATTGCATCCCACGCAGCTTTATGCCTTTCTGATGCTTACTGTCATTTTTTTAACGCTTTTCTTTTACAGAAAGAGGAAACAGTTCGACGGACAAATCTTCATCATCTACGTGATATTGTACTCTATCGGGCGCTCGTTCATCGAAGTTTTTAGGGGGGATGAAGCGCGCGGCTTCGTCATCGATGGATGGGTCACGCACTCTCAATTCATTTCCATGATCCTGATTACTGCCATGATTGGACTATATGTATGGCGCAAACGCAACAACACGACATCCTGATGCGCTTTCTCAAACAGATCCGATACAAGCTGAAGTACATGGCAAGGGACCTGCTTTTTTGGTACGCTGGTATGGATGGTCCGATCTACCGTTGGTTCACCTTTACGCGCTACAAACCCGATGCTGAATCGGTTGAAGCTTTCATGGATGTTTTTTCTCAATCAAAAAAGGACTTTTACTTGGTTCAAGTGGGTGCTAACGATGGAATGACCCATGACCCGGTCTATAAATTCATCAAGCGAGATCATTGGCATGCCATCCTCTTCGAGCCACAACCAGCCGTTTTCAACCGTTACTTGAAACCAGTGTACCGCAACTATCCGCGGGTGAATCCGGTCAATGCAGCCATCGGTTACGAAGATGGAAACGCAGCGTTGTATACCATCGCTTTCAACCAAGACCGATGGGCAACGGGCTTGTCGACCTTTGAACGAACCGTGCTGGAGACGACCATCGAGGAGGGAAGATTAGACAAGCGCTTGAAGCGATACGGGATAACCCCACCTGAGGGTATAGACGATTGGATTGCTCCAATAGAGATCGCGGTTCGCAGTTTTGCTTCGACAATGCTAGAGCATGAGATCAACAGGATTGACTTGCTGATGATCGACACGGAAGGCTTTGACCATGAAGTGATCAAAATGGTAGATCTCAATGCCGTCAAACCCTCTGCCATCGTCTTCGAAGACACCCATATCGCTCCTCATGAATACCGCTCTTGCATGGAAAGATTGGAGGAGTTTGGATATGAGAGCCATCGCATCGGACCGAACACGGTTGCTTGGCAAGCTGACATCGGTCAATTCATCCCTTGGCGCTAGCATTCCACCTTTGTAAGGCTTAACATTGTGGCAAACTAGAGAATATGAGTGCAGAAGTAAGAGCATTGGAACCCACAGTCATGTGGAACCATTTTGCAGACCTCAACGCAGTTCCGCGTCCATCCAAGAAAGAAGAGAGAGTGATCGCGTTTGCGAAGAAATTTGGAGAAGACCTTGGGTTTCCGACTTATGTGGATGAAGTAGGGAATGTAATCATCAAGAAGCCAGCGTCGAGCGGTATGGAAGACCGCAAGACCATCGTGCTCCAAAGTCACTTGGACATGGTGCACCAAAAGAACAATGCGACCAATTTTGACTTTAACACGGAAGGCATTCGCATGTACGTGGATGGCGACTGGGTGCGTGCAGATGGCACTACGCTCGGGGCCGACAACGGCATTGGCGTTGCCTCGATCATGGCACTCTTGAGTTCAAATGACATCTCTCACCCTCCGATCGAAGCCTTGTTTACGATCGATGAAGAAACGGGTATGACCGGCGCCATGGGCCTTAAAGGTGGTTTACTCGATGGAGAGATACTGCTCAATCTTGATACCGAGGACGACGATGAATTAACCATAGGATGTGCTGGAGGGATCGACGTGACCGCTACGGGGCATTACATCGAGCAGCACGCGGACGATACCCGTAGTTGGTATAAGTTGACCCTGAATGGGTTAACTGGAGGTCACTCAGGAATGGATATCCATCGTGGAAGGGCAAATGCCAACAAAGGAATCAATCGCGTTTTGGCGGAGATCAACGACAACGTGGATCTGCAGATCGCCAAAATTGACGGCGGAAGCTTGCGCAATGCTATTCCGCGCGAATCATTCGCAGTGATTGGGGTACACAATGATGAGGCTCTACATGTCCATGTCAAAGAATTGCAGGCATTGTTGCAGGATGAATACAGAAGCACGGATCCAAACCTTGCCCTCCATATGGAGAAAACCGAGATGCCAAACAAGGCGTTGACGAATGAGTTTGCGAAGAACTTCATCCGCGCCATCGCCGTGTGTCCGGTTGGTATTTGGCGTATGAGCCCTGAGATTGAAGGACTCGTTCAAACATCCAATAATTTGGCACGCGTGCTTGTCGAGGATGGACATTATAGTGCACAGTGCCTCACACGGAGCTCTGTAGATTCAGAAAAAATGGATGAAGCCAACACGATCAAAGCGCTCTTTGAACTCATTGGCGGAAAGGTCGAGTTTGGGGGAAGTTATCCGGGTTGGACACCTCGTCCAGATGCGGAGATTGTGGGTGTGATGAGCAATCTTTATAAGGATTTGTTCAGTGAAGATGCGCACGTGATGGCCTGCCACGCAGGCTTGGAATGCGGAATATTAGGAACGAACTATCCCGAAATGGAGATGATTTCGTTCGGTCCAAACATCCGAGGCGCTCACTCGCCGGATGAATGCGTGCAGATCAGTTCGGTACAGAAGTACTGGACATTGCTCCTTGAAACACTTCAGCGCATACCCAAGGCCTAAGAATGCGGAAGCTTGTCTTCACTTTCCTGATTTCCTTCGTTTCTATGGGTCTTTATGCCCAGGATTCAGTGGTGCAGGAGATCATGACGCGCGGTATTGAGCTGCATGATCAAGGTCATTACGATGCGGCAATCACCGAATATGAACAGGCGCTTGCGCTAAAACCAAAGGATGCTTTTGTCAACTACGAGCTGGCACTGAGTCATTATTACAAGGAAGACTACGACAAGACCATAGCCTATGCCTCAGTTGCTGCGGCGGAGGAGTCAGAGAGTGGACTGCAAGCAGTCATCTTACTTGGAAGCGTCTACGATCAAACGGGAGACTACAAGCGGTCGCTCAAAACCTTAGAAAAAGGGATCAAAACCTTCGGTGATTATTTCTTGATCTGGTACAACATCGGAGTGACGGCTACGGGGCATGAGGACTTTGAGAAGGCAGAGGAGGCTTTCGTAAAAGCGGTCAATAATAAGTTGGATCACACCAATAGCCACTTTGCATTGGGAAGGATTTTACTCGCACAAGACAGAAGGGTGGAGGCAGTTTATCCGCTTCTTTTCTGTGCCTTACTAGACCCCAACAGTGAACGTTCTGCAATCGTTTATCAGAGCGTAGAGCAGGCGTTTGGGGCAGGTGTAGTCCGTGAAAATGACACCACCACGGGCATCACAATGACGGTAGGGCAGAAAGGGGAAGGCCAGGCAATTCGCAGCGCGGAATTGATGATGTCCATGCTCGAAGCATCGAGGTACTTGGAGAAATACGATACATTGACGGAGGAAGAGATTGACGTAGAGGTCATGTCCTCCTTTTTACGTTTCATGGCCGAGCTCGACCTAGGAAAGCGGGATGACTTCTTTACGAATTACTATATCCCCTTTTTCGGCGCCGTGGCCGAGAGTGAACACATGACCAGCTTCTACCATTTCATTCGAATGTCAATGTACCCGTCATCCCAGCAATGGTATGATGAACATGCACAGGCTATGCAGGACCTCTTTGATTGGCTGGATGGATTAGACATCTAATATTACCCGATATGGCTTTTCGTATTTGGTCAAAAAGAACGGCAAAAGAGCACACCCTTCTGATCACTTTCCCAACGTGCAAACTTCTTCGCTGTGTCCGTGTTACCTTTGATATCACAGACCTATGATTACGATTCTTTCACCTGCTAAAACCCTTGATTTTGATGCAGCATTGCCGGAGATGGCATTCTCGCAACCGGATTTTGTGGATGAGTCCACTCAACTCATCGGCAAGCTCAAGACCTTGAGTAAAAAGAAGGTTTCGGCACTCATGAACCTGAACAAAGACTTGACAGAATTAAACGTCATGCGCTATCAGGAGTGGGAGCCTAACTTTGATAACGAAGCATCACGTCCAGCGATACTGACCTTCAGCGGTGAAGTCTATCGTGGCTTGGGTGCAAAAGAAATGTCACACGATGATCTCATGTTTAGCCAAGAACACGTCCGGATTTTAAGCGGCCTGCATGGACTCTTACGTCCATTGGATCGCATCCGACCCTATCGTTTGGAAATGGGCACATCTCTACCGGTGAGGCGTAAGAAAAATTTATACGAATTCTGGAAGGATAAGGTGACCAAGTCTTTGAATGACGCCTTGGATTCGACGGGCACAGAAGTGCTTGTGAATTTGGCGTCAAACGAGTATTCAAAAGCAATCGACATGCGTCGCGTGAAGGGCAGGGTGATTACTCCCGTATTCAAGGATGGGAAGAATGGAGAATATAAGGTAGTCATGACTTGGGCAAAACACGCACGAGGTGCCATGACTCGATTCATTATTCAAAATCGCATCACAAACCCTGAAGACCTGAAAGCCTTTGAATTGTATACTTATTCTCCGAAACTTAGTAATGAAGACGATTGGGTCTTCGTAAGACATTAACAACAAACCTCGAATTAAACTGTGCAACAGCGGCCCCTCTTTCTTCATCTCTTGCTAAGCTTCGCGGTCTTCGTGCTGACCACAACGGGTTCGCTTTGGATTTGGCTACAGTACCAGCAGGATATAGAACAGGAGCACCGCGAAACGATCAATACGCTGGGTGAAAATACGCGCAGTAGGATTTGGGGAACCATCAACACCGACATCGATCAGCTCAAGAATTTCTCCAATCGCATTCAATTCACGCGAGGAGATTTCATGTCCTTTTGGCAACAAGATGCACTGCAGCTGGTTCGCCTTGATTCGTCCATTCTCTTCATAGAGTGGATAGACTCGAACATGATCATTCAAGATGTGGTTCCGTTCAAGCGTAATCGAGATGTGCATCAGCTTGATCTTTCTACGGTCGACTATCGAGTAGAACCTTGGCGCAATGCGGTGCGCGAAAAGCGTTTGAATGTTACGTCTTGGGTGAATTTGTTACAGGGGGGGCAAGCCTTTCTCATGGATTCGCCGGTTTGGATAGACAGCGTGTTCTATGGGACGATTACCGCAGGATTCGACTTCACCCATGACATCAACCATTTCTTCGAGGACAACGCGAATTACCACATCCACTTATATGATCAAAGCGAGGTTCAATTTTACTGTTCAGATCCTGCTACTTGTGAGCAAATAGAGGTAAAGGAAGAGTTCGTATTCAATGGATTGATCAACGTGAACAACGATAATTCCCTTTGGTGGAAGATGAAATTCTATCCAACGAAACATTTCTTTACTGAATACGCGCGCCTGAACAGTTCCATCTCTCTGGCGCTATCGCTATTTTTAGGACTTACACTCTCCATAGCGCTTTACTTCATCCTGAAGACTAATCGACAAGAAAAGGCTACCAAGGCGATCAACGAACGCTTAGAAACCCTGAACGAAACCTTGGAGTTGGAAAAGGAACGTGCTGAAGAAGGTTCACGTGTGAAGTCTGAATTTCTGAGTAATATGAGCCATGAAATCCGGACTCCCTTGAACATCATTCAAGGATTGATCCAGTTGGTTTCTGAGAATAAAAACGAAACGAAGCAAACGGAATACATCGAATTGCTCAAGCACTCTACCGCTAATTTGCTTGGTTTGCTCAACAATATTCTGGACATCGACCGCATTGAGGCTGGTTTGGTCACGGTGCAGCAAGAGCGATTTCAGCCCGTCAAAAAGATCGAAGCACTAACGCAGATTTTTCAACAAGGCTTCAGCCAAAAAGGCGTAGCACTGAAGTTTGAGACTCCCGAAGACTCCAAGGTATGGGTAACGGGAGATGAAGTGAAATTTGCACAGATCATTTCCAATTTCATCCAAAATGCATTGAAGTTCACAGATGAGGGCTCTGTCTCTATCTTTTATGAGCACTATGCCCAACGAGGTGAAGAGGTGGAGGTAATGGTGCGTGTTAAGGATACCGGCATCGGCATACCCAATGATCGCCTTGCTCAGATTTTCGAGCGGTTTTCCCAACTCGATAGCGGATTTAGAAAGCGATACTCTGGAACTGGACTAGGACTTTCCATTAATTATGAGTTGGTAAAATTGATGGGAGGGGACATCGTTGTCACCAGTGAAGTGGGCAAGGGGACCGAGTTTGTAGTTACCTTGAATTTCCAAGATGATATTACCGCCCAAGCCCAAAGCGAGTATGTGGAGCCTGTATTGAGAACTGACTTCTCTGGAATGCGTTGCCTCATCGTGGAGGACAATCAGCTCAACGTTTTGGTAGTGAGCAAAATGGTGGAAAACCTCGGATTCAAGTGGCACGCGGTTGAAGATGGGGAGAAGGGAGTGAATGCGTTCGGCGAGGATACATACGACCTGGTGATCATGGACTTGCACATGCCTGTGATGGATGGGCTGACCGCGTCTAAACTCATCCTTCAAATGGATGAAAAAGCGCGCATTTTGATGCTCTCTGCGAACGTCACGAAGGAGGCCATTGAACAATCCAAACAAGTTGGCATTCAATACTATCTAACCAAACCAGTGAGTAAAGAAAAACTCATTGAGGTAATT
The DNA here is from genome assembly GCA_013204105.1 of Flavobacteriales bacterium. Taxonomy (GTDB): domain Bacteria; phylum Bacteroidota; class Bacteroidia; order Flavobacteriales_G; family Salibacteraceae; genus SHAN690. Next base: position 4,411 of record JABMOM010000002.1, on the reverse strand, counting down.
AATCAATTGATAACAGAAACACACACATGATTTTCAAAGACAAAGTGTTCATCGTTACCGGAGGAAGTTCTGGAATTGGAAAGGCAACCGCGCAGCAATTAGTCGCACGTGGCGCCAAGGTTTCGATTACGGGAAGGGATAAGGAAAAATTAGAGAAGACTGCGGGCGAAGTGGGGGCACTTGCGATCCATGCGGATGTATCTACGGAGGCTGGCATCGAACGCACGATGAAAGAGACGCTGGATGCATTCGGAAGCCTGCACGGTTTGATCAATAACGCTGGGCACGGTTGGGTGCGTAAAGTAGGTGATTACACTTGGCAAGACTTCGAGGACGTCTATCGTACAAATGTTTTTGGTGCAGCGATGATGGGGCAAGCCGCTGCGCAGTATTTCAAGGATAAGCAGTACGGCAACATCGTCAATATCGCTTCTACAGCAGCGCTGAAAGGCTATGCGGGTGGCGGAATCTACAGTACATCCAAGTTTGCGTTGCGGGGATTGACCCAATGCTGGCAAGCTGAGCTTAGGCCTTTCAATATTCGTGTGATCGGAGTGAATCCATCTGAGGTTACGACCGCGTTTGCACAGCCTGGAAGGATGGAGCGTGAGGAAGTGTCCAATAAATTGCGTGGCGAGGAGATTGCCCATGCCATTGTCTCAGCCTTGGAAATGGACGATCGCGGGTTCATACCTGAGCTGACCGTGCATGCCACCAATCCTTTTTGATCTGTGATCAGTTTTTGGGAGCGGGAATCGCTTTTGCATGCGGATGTAGTCATCGTTGGTGCGGGAATTACCGGTCTTTCGGTTGCTGCAAGTCTGAAGGAAAAGCAGCCCAATCATCGGATACTCGTTCTTGAACGTTCTGTCTTGCCTTACGGTGCGAGTACACGAAATGCGGGATTTGCTTGTTTTGGAAGCCTCACTGAAATCGTTTCGGACATCGATCATATGGGGGAAGAGGCAGCAAGGGAATTGCTTTTTCAACGCTGGATGGGGCTTCAGATCACCCGAAAACGGCTTAGCGATAAAGCCATCGGATACGAAGATGCAGGTGGTTTTGAACTGGTGACGGAATCAAGTCGTTCCGCCATCGAGCGTGTCGCGTCCGTCAATCAATTGGTGGATGACTTCTTGCCTGAATACATCACGAATACATCAGCTAGAAAGACGGATATGGGGATCCTCGCGGATGGAAGCCTCTATTCAATGGCCCAAGAAGGACAAGTACATTCGGGAGACCTGATGGCGGCACTTGAATCCTACGTCACCTCCTTGGGTGTAATCGTTCGGACAGGAGCGGAGGTGCTGCATGTAGCCTCGGATCGGGTGGAGGTGCGCGATTCCCACCGTGGAACCTTCGACGTGCGCACCGGAAAGGTTGTCGTTTGCACGAATGCCTTTGCGCGCGCGCTGATCGACGTCGATGTGGAACCTGGTCGCGGCCAAGTGTTCATCACCAAACCCATTGAAGGATTGAAATTCAAAGGAAATTTGCACGTTGATGAGGGGTTTTACTACCTCCGAAACGTCGGGGATAGACTTCTCTTTGGAGGTGCCAGAAATCATTTCTTTGAGCAGGAACGGACACATGACTTCGAGGTGACCGATGAAGTGCAACAACACTTAGCGTCGGAGTTGAAGCGCATATTTGGTCCAGACCTAGCATGGGAGGTAGACCAGCGATGGAGTGGGATCATGGCGTTTGGAAAAGAAAAATTGCCAATCGTTCAGCACACAGATGATGGCTTGCTCGTTGCTCTGAAAATGAGCGGAATGGGCATCGCCTTAGCCGGATTCATTGGTGAGGAAGTAGCGGATATGATCAACTGAAAGAATGGCGTCGGCTAGGCGTCAGTACGGGCATGAAAACACAATTGTACAAGCAAGGCTGGGAGGAGGCCATGGATTACGCCGAGTATCGTGGCCTGATCGATGATTTGTTGTTAGCCAACAAGACGACCGGCGATAAGCAATCCCAAAGCCTTGTGTCTTTCACGCAGTTGAATGTGCAGCGTATGTCCAGGATCGACAAGACGTTCCAGCCAACACCTGGAGTGCTAAAGCGCATAAAAAGTGTTGCGGATCAGGTTTCCCTGCTGACCTTGACCGATGGTTGGTGTGGAGATGCTGCCCAAATCGTGCCCGTTGTCGAGGCTTTGACGAAAGCAACTAGCATTGCATCGCGTTACCTGCTGCGCGATGAGAACCCTGCTATCATGGACCAGCACCTGACCCAAGGCGGGCGTTCCATTCCGATGGTGCTGATCCTTGATAAACAAAGCTTTCATTTGTTGGGATGCTTTGGTCCGCGACCATCAGAACCACAAGAGAAAGCAATGACTTATAAGTACATGAAAGCGCCGAAGCAGCCATACAGTGAATTGACAAAGGAGCTGCAATTGTGGTATGCGAGGGACAAGCAGCAAGCAATTCAAAATGAACTGACCGAGGCGCTGTTGCATTCCTTGCAGCTTGAAAGGTGAATGATGCATCTTTACGGTGCACTTATTTCGAAGTGCTACGTCTAAAGAGCATATGCGCGGAATAATCACAATTATCCTGGCCTTGTTCGCGCTCCAATGGAGCGCCTGCAGCCGATGTCGCGATGGTTGCATGAATGGCACATGTATCAAAAAGGCCTGTGCATGTGATCTGTGGTACGAAGGAGACCGCTGCGATCGGAGTTCCCTTACTTCCTATGTTGGATACTATCGTGGGACCGCCACAAATGATAGAGGCACTGTTCGAATTGGTTTTCATCTTTTCATCGGGGAATCTCCTGATCAAATGCTGGCGGATTCCTTGGGCCTCTTCTTCGACTTTGATAACCAGTCTCGGTTTGCGATTCCCGAGCAAACCTATGCTGGCGCAGGCTATGCGGGCGAAGGGGAAATGCTGGTAGAATTGATTTCCATCCGTTTGGATCCTGTCTCGGATGCGCCACAAGGAAGCACATTGATCCAAGCGAGCAAGTCTGACATCTGAAGCGAGCTTGATTTAATTGTTGATGCTGGCTGAAATGCTACGTAGTCCGGCAAAAATTTCACAATTTCGTCGCGTTAAAATCAAACTACAATGGCAAAGGTTCACAACTTCAGTGCTGGCCCCAGCATACTACCACAAGAGGTATTTCAAGAGGCATCCCAAGCGGTGCTCGATTTCAATGGCACCGGTCTCTCTATCCTAGAGATGAGTCACCGAAGCAAGGATTTCGTCGCCGTGATGGACGAAGCTTCTCAGCTCGTGAAAGACATCTATAGTTTGGGGGATGATTATGAAGCGCTATTCCTTCAAGGAGGGGCCAGCCTCGGCTTCCTTATGAGTGGATACAATATGATGCGTGACAATAAGCGTCCCGCCTACATCACAACGGGTGCGTGGGCGAAGAAGGCGTTTAAAGAAGCAAAATGGTTGAGCGGCGCAGTAGAGGTGGGTTCTTCTGCGGATCAGAACTTCAATTATATTCCCAAAGGATATGCAGTGCCATCGGGAAGCGATTACCTGCATTACACGTCGAACAATACCATTTTCGGAACTCAGTTCCACGGAGTGCCTGAAACTGATGTTCCTCTCGTATGCGATATGTCGTCTGATATCTTTTGCCGCGAACTAGACGCATCTAAGTTTGACCTGATTTACGCTGGCGCCCAAAAGAACATGGGCCCTGCCGGTACCACGCTTTACATTGTGAAGAAGGATGCCATCGGTAAGTCTTCATTGGATATCCCTACGATGCTCGACCTCAAGACACACGCTGCAAGTGAGTCCATGTTCAACACGCCACCAGTGTTCGCCGTATACGTCAGCATGCTCGTATTGCGATGGATCAAGAAAACGGGTCTCTCCACCATCGGAGCAAACAATCAGAAAAAGGCTGATACGCTTTACAATGAAATCGATCGCAATGCCATGTTCAAAGGAACGGCAGCGAAGGAAGATAGATCGCTTATGAACGGTTGCTTTTTGCTGAACGATGGACTAGACGAATCCTTGAATCAACGTTTTTTAGATCTATGTAAAGAGGCAAACATCAGCGGCATCAAGGGGCACCGTTCGGTTGGCGGATTCCGCGCAAGCATGTACAACGCCCTGCCACAGCAAAGTATTGATGCATTGGTCGAAGTAATGAAGACCTTTGAATCAAAACTTGGATAATATGAGAATACAGATTACGCTTTTTTCTTTACTTCTACTCATGAGTCAATCGTTGTTCGCGCAAATGCCGAAAAACGACAACAAGGAATTCGAATACACGGGCGAGGCGGACGTTCGTCGCGCTGGCTCCGGCGACTTGGTAAAACGACTCGGAAAGTGGGGCAACGAATACTTCGCGGATGCCATGGCGATCAAGGTCGCCATCGATGACTCCCCGGAGCGAGTTGTGGAGCTCGAGGTGACGGCGCAAT
>JABMOM010000031.1 GCA_013204105.1 Flavobacteriales bacterium | reverse complement strand
GTATGATCCACCACCTGCGCCTGAACCCCATGTAGAGCCGTTCCAGCCATTTCCGCCGCCGCCGCCATTGTAGCCGCCACCGCCACCGCCAGCTCCAGAACAACCGCCGCCGCCGCCGCCGCCGCCGTAACCGCCATATGGAATTGCTCCGCACCCAGAGTTCACTGAAGAGCCACCAGTACCGCCAAGTAGTGGTCTTACTCCACCACCACCCGTATAAGTAGTAGCGGCTCCATTTGCTCCATTGCTAAACCAACCAGCACCACCACCGCTTGACCCAGCAGCACCAGCGCTGCCGCCGCCACCGCCATTTCCAGAAGCTCCATTTGCGGCATTTCCTGAGCCATTGATAGAGTTGGTTGGTGTGTTTGTCGCTGAACCAGCGCCACCTTGAGAGCTATTGGAGTTACCTGCTCGGCCACCACCACCACCAGCAGCCACGTATAAAGTGTTGCCAGTTGTAGTGTTCCAGATAAAAGTTCCGCCGCCACCACCACCGACGTTATTGGCTTGGGTTGACCCTTGTCCGCCGACCATAATGGTAACGACGTCGCCGGAAGTCACTGGGAAGTCTCCGACTATTCGAGCGCCATTCGCCCCGGTGTTTCCACCTTGAGCGCCGAATGCATCTACATTAATAGAGGTTACGCCGACCGGGACCGTAAAAGTTTGGGTAGCTCCTGTGTAATTGTACGTAGCCGTCTGAGTCACCTGAGCAATGATTGCAGAGGGGCCAAAGATGAATATACAGTAGGCGAGGAATCGTAGAAATGTCGTCACAGGCGAATGGTCAGTTAGTCTAGTGTAGGCAAATTATGTGGTTTTTAACCAATTGGTTGGGAATCAGAATCAATTAATTTAATTTTTATTGCCGTTCGTCTATGCTCGCCATAAAAAAAAGCCCGACCAATTGGTCGAGCTTTTCTCATTGTTTTGAAACGGATTCTCAACTCCCGCACATCTCGCAGTCGTCTGGATTTTCCAGCGAACATGCGATTTCTGCTTGGCGTTGCTCCTCCGTGATTTCCTCGTTTTCTGCAGGAGCTGCCTTTGCGGTAGGCTCCTCGAGTTTCGATTTATCTAGGGTGAACTTGATGGCATCTCGCGCAGCCTTGGTTCTGAGATAGTACATACCGGTCTTCAGTCCTGCCTTCCAACCGTAGAAGTGCATAGAAGTGAGCTTGGCAAAGTTTGCGTTCTCCATGAAGATGTTCAACGACTGGCTTTGATCCACGTACGCTCCTCGGTCTGCTGCTAGGTCGATGATCACACGCTGACTGATCTCCCAAGCCGTTTTGTAGAGCTCCTTGATGTTTTCTGGAATCTCATCGATGGCTTGAACCGAGCCGTTGGCTGCGATCAACTTGTTCTTCAAGTTCTCATTCCAAATGCCCAACTTGACGAGGTCACGCATCAAATGCTTGTTGACCACTACAAATTCACCTGAAAGGGTTCGGCGCGTGTAAATGTTAGAGGTGTACGGCTCAATGCACTCGTTGTTCCCGAGGATCTGACTCGTAGAAGCAGTGGGCATCGGAGCGAGTAACAAAGAATTGCGCACGCCGTGCTTCTTGACTTCTTCTCTTAGGACATCCCACTCCCAAAGGTCGGTGGCTTCAACGCCCCAAAGGTCTTGCTGGAATTTTCCTTCTGAGATCGGAGACCCCTTGTAGGTTTCGTATGGACCGAGCTCTTTCGCCAAGTCCTTAGAGGCTGTCAATGCAGCGTAGTAAATGGTTTCGAAGACCTGCTTATTGAGGAGTTTGGCCTCCGGACTATCGAATGCATGTCGCATCAGGATGAACGCATCTGCCAATCCTTGCACTCCCAGTCCAATCGGACGATGGCGCATGTTGGAATTCTTGGCTTCAGGAACAGGATAGAAGTTCCCGTCGATGATCTTGTTCAAGTTCTTGGTCGCTACATACGTAATGTCGAAGAGCTTGTTAAAATCGAACTTGCCTTCTTTCACGAACATCGGCAATGCGATGGAAGCTAGGTTACATACCGCTACTTCGTCTGGAGCCGTGTATTCGATGATCTCTGTACAGAGGTTGGAAGACTTGATCGTACCCAAGTTCTGCTGGTTTGACTTCGAATTTGCCGCGTCCTTGTAAAGCATATAAGGCGTGCCGGTTTCGATCTGAGACTCGAGGATTTTGAACCAAAGCTCCTGTGCCTTGATGGTCTTCTTTCCTTTTCCTTCCTTCTCGTATTTCGTGTAGAGCTTTTCGAACTTCTCGCCCCAAACATCGTCCAAGCCTGGACATTCATCCGGACACATCAAGGTCCAATCTCCGCCTTCTTCCACGCGTTTCATGAAAAGGTCTGGAACCCACAATGCGTAGAAAAGATCGCGTGCGCGGTTCTCTTCTTTACCGTGGTTCTTCTTCATATCAAGGAAGTCGAAGATGTCCGCATGCCATGGTTCAACGTAGATTGCAAAGGACCCCTTACGCTTTCCACCCCCTTGGTCAACGTAGCGTGCGGTGTCGTTGAATACACGTAGCATGGGTACGATGCCGTTGCTTGTTCCGTTCGTTCCGCGGATGTAAGATCCTGTAGCGCGAATTTTGTGGATCGACAAACCAATTCCACCGGCGCTTTGGGAGATCTTAGCACACTGCGTCAAGGTCTCGTAAATGCCAGTGATGCTGTCGTCTTTCGTAGTAAGCAAGAAGCAAGAGGACATTTGTGGCTTCGGCGTCCCTGCGTTAAATAAAGTCGGTGTCGCATGCGTAAACCAACGCTGACTCATCAAGTCATAGGTTTCAATCGCAGCATCGATGTCTTCTTTGTGGATGCCGATCGCAACACGCATCAACATGTGCTGTGGGCGCTCAACCACTCTGTTATTCATCTTGAGCAGGTAAGAACGCTCCAAGGTTTTAAACCCAAAGAAATCGTATCCAAAATCTCGATCATAAATGATGTGGCTGTCCAACTGCTCTGCGTTGTCCATGATGATCTGATACACGTCATCTGCAATTAGCGGCGCAGCTTTGTCGGTGTTCGGATCAATGTAGTTGAACAGCGCCTCCATGGTAGCGGAGAAAGATTTTTCAGTGTTTTTGTGCAGGTTAGATACAGCAATACGGGATGCGAGCAGAGCATAGTCTGGATGCGTCGTGGTCATGGAGGCTGCAGTTTCAGCGGCGAGGTCGTCGAGCTGTGTCGTGGCAACACCTTCGAACAGACCTTCGATCACCTTCAACGAGATCTTGACAGGGTCTACGCTGGTGTGAAAACCATAGCAGAGTTTCTTGATCCGCGCGGTGATCTTGTCGAACTTGACCGCTTCGGTTCGACCGTCTCTTTTTACTACGTACATGGGGATAGGATTAATGAGGGTTTATATAAATAGGAGTAGGGGTTCTTAAAAATCTTCGTCTAGTTTGAATACTTGGCTTTCGGATCCATTGACAACACCAGACTTTTGGTATTCGGCAACACGCTTCTCAAAGAAGTTGGTCTTTCCTTGCAAGGAGATCATTTCCATGAAGTCAAAAGGATTTTCGCTTTTGAATACCTTCTCACAACCCAATTCTGCGAGGAGGCGATCAGCGACGAATTCGATGTATTGCTGCATCAACTTGGCATTCATTCCAATCAAAGACACTGGAAGCGCGTCGGTGACGAATTCCTTCTCAATCTCAACCGCGTCCAAGATGATGTCGGTCACTTGCTTTTGAGAGAGTTTGTTGTTCAAGTGATCGTTGTAGAGCAAGCAAGCAAAGTCACAGTGCATGCCTTCATCACGTGAGATGAGCTCGTTCGAAAAGCTTAGACCTGGCATCAAGCCACGCTTTTTCAACCAGAAGATGGAACAGAATGAACCAGAGAAGAAGATACCTTCTACCGCGGCAAAAGCCACAAGACGCTCAGCAAAAGATCCATTTTCGATCCATCGAAGCGCCCAATCGGCTTTCTTCTTAACGCAAGGAATGGTATCAACCGCGTTGAACAGCTTGTCCTTTTCTTTCGAATCTTTGATATAGGTGTCAATAAGAAGAGAGTAAGTCTCTGAATGGATGTTCTCCATGGCGATTTGAAAGCCATAAAAGAACTTAGCCTCGGTGTATTGCACCTCAGCTACAAAATTCTCAGCGAGGTTTTCGTTTACAATACCATCACTCGCAGCGAAAAAAGCTAGAATGTGCTTGATGAAGTAGCGCTCGTCGTCGTTCAATTTATTATCCCAATCATGCAAGTCCGGTCCAAGGTCAATTTCCTCGGCGGTCCAAAAACTAGCTTCCGACTTTTTGTAGAACGCCCAAATGTCATCGTGTTCAATAGGAAAGAGAACGAATCGATTCGGATCTTTTCTGAGGATAGGCTCTTCTTGCATATTGTTTTCGTTTTCCAGGGTTGTGTTCTCTGGGAGCACCTCTTTGATGTCTGCTTCCCCTTTAGTCTTTTCTTTTTCTGCCATGGTTAGGTCTCTAAGTCGTTCATTTCCGGTACAATAGGGCCAAAAAGGTCTATGTATCGCCTGGGGCGATATAAGCTAACCCTATGAAATCCAGAAGTTTAAAGGAAGAATGTCCTTTAGGTGTCGAAGGGGGCCTGCACCCCCTTCTGATTTTCTGCTCAACAAAACTTGAGAAAAATGGCTCCCGAGTCAAACCATTTTTATTGACAATTGGACGACTTTTTTAACAGTGGAGAGAATGTCGGTTTGTTCAAAAAATAATTTTGTCGACCCCACCTCAGTGGTAACGTACGTTTGCCAAATGTGGAGTTGTTAATTAGGGGTCAATTGAAGAAATTCATTTGGTGGTTCACTCCTTGTGTCGCATTTTCAAGAGCTCCTCAGCTGCCTCTTCCAAAGCCGCATACCAGTCTTCTCCATACTTTCTTATCAAAGCGTCTTTCGTGAACCGATACACGGGAACCTTGAGCTCCTTGCCAAGTGAACACGCTGCACTGCAGATGTTCCAACGTTCGTAGTTGACCGCCTCAAATTCCTTGTAGCGCTTTGTTCGGATCGGGTAGAGGTGACAGGAGACTGGTTTGCGAAACGAGGTCTCTCCAGCCTGCCAAGCCGTCTCAATTCCGCACATTGCGGTACCACGCTCATCAAAAAGGGTATAGGCACATTCCTTCCCATTGATCAAAGGAGTCACCCAGTCTCCATCTTCATCCTTCATGAATGTACCCTGCTCTTCGATCGCTTTTATTCCTGCTGGCCTAAGAAAAGGCTTTACATTTTGGTACTCCTTTTCGATGATTGCAGTCTCCTCATCTGATAAAGGAGCACCAGCCTCTCCTTCAACACAGCACGCGCCTTTGCATGCATTGAGGTCGCATACGAAGTGCTCTTCGAATACTTCTAAGGAAATGAGCTTATCATCGATTTGTACCATACTGATTGTCGGATCTTTCTCCATCTGGCGGTGAATCTCCGCATTTAATCCTACCTGAACAACTCGTTCGTCGGAGAATAAATGCAGTTTATCGACCACGGGTAAGGAAAAAATTATTTATTTGTTACGATAACCAAACTAAATTATTAACCTATGATTAAGCATCTATTGTCAATTGCTGCTGTATTCCTCCTCTCGGGCGGGATGCTATTAGCGCAGCAAACGGTATCGGGTGTTGTCAAATCTGATGATGGCGAAACCCTTCCTGGGGTCTCGGTCGTCATTAAGGGGACAACCAACGGTACTTCTTCGGATATGGACGGGAAATATTCCCTTGAAGTCCCTAATGGCGACGCCGTTCTCGAGTTCTCATTCATTGGAATGGAGACGGTTGAACGAAAAGTCGGCGCCAACGCTACTCTAGACGTGGCCATGGCGTCTGGTATGTTACTCAATGAAGTGGTAGTAACGGCCCTGGGCATCTCGCGTGAGAAAAAGGCCCTTGGCTACTCTCAGCAATCGGTGAGTGGTGAGGACATCTCTCGTGTGAAGGATGTCAATTTCATGAGTGCCCTCTCCGGGCAAGTAGCCGGCGCCCAGATCAAGAACAGTGGCACCATGGGTGGTTCCGCTAACGTGATCATCCGGGGATACACCTCTATTGGTGGAAACAACCAACCGCTCTACGTAGTGGATGGGGTGCCGATCAGTAACGAGATCACCAATTCGCAAAACCAACGCACAGGTCGAGGAGGATACGACTATGGCAACGCAGCCATGGACATCAACTCTGAAGACATTGCTTCGGTATCTGTATTGAAAGGAGCTGCTGCAACCGCACTTTACGGTTCGCGCGCTGCCAACGGGGTCATTTTGATCACCACTAAGAAAGGAACCAAGGGCAAAGGAAAGGGCATCGGTGTAACGGTCTCTTCCGGCGTAACCATGGGCCAGGTCAACAAGAATACCATGCCTGTTTATCAGAATGAATACGGTGGAGGTTATGGAAAGTATTATGGCCCTGACACCTTGTTCAACGGAATCATTGCAAACGGATACCTCGAAGAGGTTGATGTGGATGGCGACGGTGTTTTGGATAACTATGCTACCCCAGCAGGTGAAGATGCTTCTTATGGACTTGCATTTGACGAGTTGGATGAAGTGTTGACATGGGAGTCCATCTACCCAGATTTGGAGGATACGTATTTGCAGCGCCAACCGTACGAGGCATCTGACAACGATCCGAGTACATTCTACGAAACTTCTGTCATGATGAACAACAGCGTTGCGCTGGAAGGAGCGAACGAAAACGGGTCTTTTCGTGCAGCAATTACCGACATGCGCCAGAAGGGTATTCTACCTAACTCTCAGTTGAACCGAGGCAACGCTTCGTTGAACTTGAACTATAAGCTTTCGGATAAGTTGACCTTGAACGCTTCGAGTCAGATCGCTTTGACTACGGGCAACGGTCGATTTGGTACAGGTTACGATAGCCGTAATCCAAACCAGTCTTTCCGACAGTGGTACAACGTTGGAACGGATATGAACAAGCAGTGGGAGGCGTACGACAAGACAGGCAAGAACCTCACTTGGAATCCACTAGGATTCACCTTTGCTGAATCAGATCGTACAACGCCACACTACTTTGACAACCCTTATTTCATGCGCTATGAGAGTTTTCAAAACGATGAGCGTAACCGCTTCATCGGAAACATCGCCGCCACCTATCAACTCACCGATTGGTTGAGCGTAATGGGTCGCGTAACCAATGACAGCTATGACGAAACGCGCGAAGAGCGTATCGCAGTAGGGGCAATTGATGTGCCGATGTACTATAAGTATACACGAGCATACTTCGAGCGTAACTATGATCTGCTTCTCACCTTTCAGAAGGCTTTGAACGAAGACTTCAAGTTGGATGGAAACCTCGGAACGAACATCAGAAGACAAGGCAGCCGCGAGACGGAAGGCCAGACCAATGGTGGTTTGATTGTTCCTGGACTCTACTCGCTTTCGAATGGTGTGGATGGAGTGATTGCTCCAACCTTCCTTCCTTCTACTAACGATTACAAAATCCTCGATCGCCCATATGAGCGTGAATGGGATCGTGCGGTGGACGGATACTTCGGCCGAGCTACCATGGGCTACAAGAACTTCTTGTACGTCGATGTTTCTTACCGTGTAGATATTAGCTCTACACTGCCAGAAGACAATAACATGTATGATTACCCGGCAATCTCCGCCAGTTTGGTTTATTCTGAATTGTTGGATGTAGATTTCATGGACTTTGGTAAGTTTCGAGTAAACTATGCAGAAGTGGGTAACGACGCGCCTGTTCAGTCGCTTCGCACCAACTACAACATCCAATCTACTTTCGGTGGAGTAACCCTTGCAACGGCTCCAAACACCAACCCTAACGGACTTCTCCGCCCAGAGCAGAGCAAGACGTTCGAAGTTGGTTTTGAGAACAAGTTCGCGAAGGATCGGGTTGGATTGGATCTTACCCTTTACAATACCAACACCATTGATCAGATCCTTCTGGCTCGGGTTTCTAGCTCGACCGGTACTTTCTACCAAGCGATCAATGCTGGTAATGTTCAAAACCGAGGCATTGAGATTTCAGCGTATGCAGACGTGATCAAGACGGACGATTTCCGTTGGGAGACACGTGTTAACTGGGCGTTGAACCGCAACGAGGTCAAAGAATTGACCGAAGGACTCGATGCGTATCAGTTGACATCCATGCAAGGCGGTATCACCGTTGAAGCAGAAATCGGACAGCCATTCGGTGTCATCAAGGGTACCAACTTTGTATACCAAGATCCAGAGAATCCATCTGAGGATACGCGTATTGTATATGATCACCCATTTGGAGGAAAGCGCTATGCTCGCTCCGCTTCTACAGAAGTGATTGGCAACATGCTTCCAGATTGGACGGGTGGTTGGACCAACACGTTCAACTACAAAACCATTTCTGTAATGGCCTTGATCGATGTGCAGAAGGGTGGAAACTTCTTCTCACTTGATACTTGGTATGGTTACGGAACTGGAATCTATGACTTCACTGCTGGAACCAACGATAAAGGAAACCCAGTTCGTGACGATGTAGAAGACGGAGGCGGAATTCCAATTGGTGGTTTGAACGCGGCTACCGATGAGAATGGAGACTACATCCTCGATGATGATGGAAACTTCACTACTGATGGCACAGCGAACGAGGATTATGGATACTACGGTAACTATGCAAACTCATCTGGATGGGCAACCGCGCCAAACGCGCTGCACGTTTATGACGCCACCTATGTGAAGCTGCGTCAGTTGGCAATCACATATACAGTCCCTACTTCTGTGGTGGAGAGCTGGCCAATCGGCGGCCTTTCTGTAAGCTTGGTGGCTAGAAACCTCGCCATTCTATACAAGAACTCACCTTACACCGATCCAGAAGCGGGTCTCAGTGCAGGTAACATCCAGGGCTATCAGTCAGGAGCTTACCCAGCTGTTCGTGAGTACGGATTCAACGTAACGCTTAAATTCTAAAAGAACTCATCATGAAAAAGTTATTTATCTATTCAACGGTTGTCCTTTTAGGATTTTCATCTTGTACGAAGGACATCACTGGCTTGAACGAGAATACCAAGGCGCCGGAAGAGGTTCCTGCCGGTATGCTCTTCGCAAATGCACAAAAGGAGTTGTTTCGCTTTGACGCTACACCGAATGTCAACGACAACAACCTCCGCCTTTGGGCCCAGCATTGGACCCAAACTACCTATACTGATGAGTCCAACTATGAACTCATCGAGCGAAACGTCAACGGTAGAACGTTTAATAAGCTCTATACTGACGTCCTACGCGACTTGAACGAGGCCAGAACCTTCGTGGATAATGATGCATTGCTCTCTGATGCCGACAAGGCAACGCAAGGCGCAATGATCAGCTTAATGGAGGCGTATACGTACCACGTATTGGTTGACCTGTTCAACGACGTACCTTATTCAGAAGCCCTCTTACTTTTGGATAAGTTGAACCCTGCGTACGACGATGCAGAGACAATCTACCGTGACTTGATCACAAAGATCGATGGAGCCTTATCAGCCTTGGCTGGAAGCGGTTCCACGGGAGAGCTCGGAGCATCTGACTTGATCTACAGTGGATCGGAAATGATGTGGGCAGAATTTGGTAACTCCCTCAAGTTGAAGCTCGCGCTTCGCATGGCGGATGTCGCGCCAGGAGATGCGCAAGGCTGGGCTGAAACTGCTGCTGGTGGTGCATTGTCTTCTTCTTCATCCAATGCAGTTGTTGCGTTTGAAGGGAGCGTACCAAATACGAACCCACTGTGGGAAGACTTGGTACAAAGCGGACGAACAGACTTCATTGCATCGCAGACCTTATCGGATGCTTTGAATGCTCAAAATGATCCACGCGGTGCGGTATTCTTTCGCGCCTTGGACTCATTGGGAAGCGTGACAGGAAATCCACACGGAGCTGGAGGGGCGTATAACAATTTCTCTCAACCGGGAGATATGTTGGAAAACCCAACCATGCCACATTGGATCATATCTTACGATGAAGTACTCTTCCTAAAGGCTGAAGCCGCTGCACGCGGATGGGCTGTTGGAGGTGCCGCGGAAGATTACTACAATGATGCGCTTCAAGCGTCCGTTGAGCTCTGGACAGGAGCTGGAACCAGCGATTCTACCTTCTTAGCTGTTACAGCTTACGATGCGAATAACTGGAAAACAGTAATTGGAACCCAGAAGTGGATTGCGATGTACAACCGTGGTTTCGAAGCGTGGTCAACTTGGAGGCTCTATGATGCTCCAACGATGGCCGTTGCTGCCGAAGCAGGAACGACTCCACCCATGCGTTACAATTACAGCGTCGATGAGTATTCTGTAAATGGTGAGAGTGTATCAGCTGCCAATGGTGGATCTGATAACACCATGGACAAAGTATTCTGGGACGTGAACTAACATCAGAATAGTTATAGTTAATGTGAGCCCTGGCCCTTTCGGCCGGGGCTTACTTTTTCCCGTGATTCGTTCACTCAGCTGCATACTTTTGCAGCATGAATCAAGAGGATAAGTTCAAGAACGTGATCTCACATGCCAAGGAGTACGGTTTCGTATTTCCATCCAGTGAGATTTACGACGGGTTGAGTGCGGTGTACGACTACGGGCAATTGGGTGCTGAGCTGAAGAAAAACATCCGCGACCATTGGTGGAAGAACATGGTGCAGATGCACGAGAACATCGTGGGAATAGATGCCGCCATCTTTATGCATCCGACGACTTGGAAGGCCTCTGGTCACGTTGATGCCTTCAATGATCCACTCATCGATAACAAAGACTCAAAAAAGCGCTATCGAGCGGATGTGTTGATCGAGGACCACATCGCCAAGATCGAATCCAAGATCGATAAGGAAGTCACCAAAGCAGAGAAACGTTTTGGTGAAAGCTTTGATCCGGTCATGTACAAGGAAACGAACCCACGGGTAAAAGGATACGTCGATCGCATCAAGGTGATAGAAGAACGCATGAAGCGATGCTTAGAAGCGGAGGATCTGGAGGATCTGAAGCAATTGATCATCGATGAAGAGATTGTTGACCCGATAAGCGGTTCGCGCAATTGGACGGACGTGCGGCAGTTCAACCTCATGTTCAGCACTGAAATGGGTTCCACCGCAGAGGGTGCGAGCAAGATCTACCTACGACCGGAGACGGCTCAGGGCATTTTTGTCAATTTTCTCAACGTTCAGAAGACAGGTAGGATGAAGATTCCCTTTGGGATCGCCCAAACGGGAAAGGCCTTTAGAAATGAGATCGTCGCCCGTCAATTTATCTTCCGAATGCGGGAATTTGAACAAATGGAAATGCAGTTCTTCGTCAAGCCAGGTACCGAAATGGAATGGTATGCCTACTGGAAAAACGAACGCATGCAATGGCACCTAGACCTGGGTATGCCAGAAGAGTCTTATCGATTCCATGACCACATCAAATTGGCACACTACGCCAACGCCGCAGCCGATATCGAGTTCAAGTTCCCATTCGGATTCAAGGAGTTGGAAGGGATCCATTCACGAACCGACTTTGACCTGAAGCAGCATGAAGAGCACAGTGGCAAAAAGCTGCAATACTTCGACCCGGAAGAGAATAAGAACTACGTACCCTATGTTGTAGAAACGAGCATCGGCTTGGACCGCATGTTTCTCGCCATCTTATCCCAGGCCTACGAGGAGGAAAAACTAGAGGACGGCACTGAACGAACGGTGCTCCGCATTCCAGCGAAACTCGCGCCTTATAAAGTGGCCATCCTCCCCTTGCTCAAAAAGGACGGACTGCCTGACAAGGCGCGTGAGGTCATCAATGGCCTCAAAGGCGCCTTCATGTGTCAGTACGACGAGAAAGACGCTATCGGGCGCAGGTATCGGCGACAAGATGCAATTGGAACACCTTACGCAGTAACCATCGATCATCAGACCCTGGAAGACGATACCGTAACCATTCGCGAGCGGGATACAATGGAGCAGAAAAGGGTGCACATCAAGGAACTCAGCGGGATTTTGCACGAGAACATCGGAGCGTAAAGCGCTATCTTGTTCTTTAGATGCTGATCCACTTCCGGAATTTTACTGTCTTGTTGGCGCTGGCTTTGTTGACCAGGCTCCCTCATGTGCTCAGCGAGCATTTTGTGCTGGACTCGGATGAGTCTGTGTTGGGAATTTGCCTACGGCTGATGATGGAAGGGGGTCAGATCTATTGGCTTTTCCCAGGACAGAAATACGGGTTGATCATGCCAGAGCTCCTTGCGGCACTTCCCGCTGCTTGGCTGGGCGGAATCAGTGCGCTGACGATCAAATTGCCTCAGTTGTTTTGGTTTGTGCTTGGGGCCTACTTTATTTTCCTCCTTGCAAAACAAAAGTCTAGCCCCCGCTTCGCGTGGATCCTTGCCATCCTATTGGTTACATGTAGCACCTGGTTTTTATGGGGCATGCGCATCCGCGGTGGCTATGTCACTGCGTTTGCCTTGAGCAACGCACTGATTTATCTCTCCAATTGCCACGCCTCTCGTTCCCCCCTACGCATAGCAATGATGGGCCTTGGATTGGGCGTATTGTTTCACCTGCAAGCGCTATGGTCCATTGGAACCGCTTTTTTCGTCTTGGCGAGCCTAGCGGAAAATCGAAACGTGTTAAAGCCTGTGGGCGCAGTGATTTTGGGAATCGCCGTCGGCTGGCTGATTCCAAACCTGGCCCGACCCGATTACCTTTTTTATGACCCGCAGTTCTTCACCTTCGATCCGCAGCGTATTGCGGGCAATGCCTCGATTTACTTCTCCTACTTCGAGCGCAACCTGAACGGACTCTATTTGCACGGAAGGGCCTTCACCGAATTATGGGCGACGCAACTCTACGTGCTCCTTTGTGGAATGCTTGCCTTCGGGGTATGGGGCCTTTCAACCGTGCAAATTTTTCGAGATCCCGAGCGAAGGTGGCAGCATGCAGCGGGCGTAGGTGCCATGGCCACTGTATTTGTTGTTCCTCTCTTCTTGGTCTCCGCCGCTCCGCGCTATGCATTGCCTTTGTTTAGCTTTCTCTTTCCTGCATTGGTCCTGCTGTTGGAGGATAAAGGCGTGGCACGGCGAATGAAAAAATGGGTCGTTGGGTTTTGTGTCTGTCTCACAGGATTGTCCATCGCCATTGCGATGCAGAGCGCTCAGATCAAGGTTGAAGATTACACTACCGAAGACATGGAGGACTTGATGGAATACCTTTCGGAGGAGGAAGTGGTCGCCGTGCTTACCAATAATGCGGGGCTTCAGTGGCAGGTGATGTTCTACGCCAACGGAGAAATCCCCGCGCGCAATCGCCCTATCCATGATCGAATACCTACCCTTACGCAACGAGCCACTAGCGGGTATAATACAGACCCTGAGCACGCGGCACTGGTGGAGTTGTCTTGGGAGTATGATGAAACGACATTCGGACGCGCTGACTGGACGAATGGAATCTTCTCCGTGCGGTTGGCGCCTCCCTACGAAAGATTGTCCAATCTTGGATTTCAAGGGCTACATTCAAAGGAGGCGCTGTTATAGGAATGTATCTTTGAACCCTCTCAGATTTAACACTTCATGGCGTAATCCTTGTTTGATCGGGAATAGCAAAAAGACAAGACAACAGTGAGGAAGATCTACGTGGGAGCCATCCTTTTGATGATGGGATTGGTATTCGAAGGCCGAGCACAAACCGTGCAAGTGAAGGATCAGATGTCGCACCAGCCGGTGGAGATGGTAAACGTTGCCAGTTATGCAACGAAAAGGGTAGTTACTACCGACGTGAAGGGACAAGCAGATCTTAGTGCTTTCATAGGGAATGAAGACGACAGCGTCGTTTTCAGCCAAGTGGGCTACCGCAGCAAAAGCTTTCATTTTGACGCCTTGGGTGAAGGGGATCGTTACACGGTCTACCTTGAGCGCTCTCCATTCACACTCGATGAAGTGGTGATCAGCGCTGCGCGCTGGAAACAAGAAAAGCGTGACCTCCCCGTCAAGATTGTCTCCATCACTCCGGAAGATGTTCAATTACAAGCACCACAAACTGCCGCAGACCTACTCGCCCGTTCCGGAGAAGTGTACGTACAAAAATCTCAACTCGGTGGCGGAAGTCCTATGATCCGTGGGTTTTCTACAAATCGTGTGATGCTCACTGTAGATGGGGTGCGGATGAACAACGCCATCTTTAGAGGAGGAAACCTTCAAAACATTATCTCCATCGATGCGCTGTCCATTGAAAGCAGCGAAGTGATCTACGGTCCAGGATCGGTGATTTATGGGAGCGACGCCCTGGGTGGTGTGATGAGCTTTTACACCTTGGATCCGAGGTTTTCCAGCAACGATGAACTGCTGGTAAAGGGAAGCGCGCTGGTGCGTACCTCCTCTGCCAATTTCGAAAAGACCGGGCACTTTGATATTACGTTCGGAGGGAAACGTTGGGCCTCAACCACTAGCATTACCTACTCGGATTTCGATGACTTACGCATGGGTTCATCCGGGCCGAAGGATTACCTCCGACCTGAATACGTTGAACGCATCGATGGCCAAGATTCCATCTTGGTAAACCCCAATCCTGAGGTGCAGCGGCCCACGGGTTATAATCAATTCAACCTGCTTCAGAAGTTTAAAGTACAGGCCTCGGAGCATACGGATGTCAACTACAGCTTCATCTATGCCACCACGAGTGATTTACCGAGGTATGATCGACTGGTCCGGTATCGCAAAGACAAACTGCGTTCGGCAGAATGGTACTACGGTCCGCAAGAGTGGATGATGCACGCTTTACGCATTGAGAACGACAACCGTAATTTCTTCTACCACCGACTGCGTGTGACGATGGCGTACCAGTATTTTGAAGAAAGCCGGCATGACCGAGACTTTGGGTCGAACCTGCGCACGAATCGGGTGGAGCGGGTGAATGCTTATTCCGTTAACCTAGACCTAGAGCAAGACATTGGTGCGCGCCACGAGCTCTTCTACGGAGCCGAATGGGTGACCAATACGGTGGATTCTCGGGGAATGGACAAAGACATTGTGACCGAGCAGACATTCGCTGCACCTTCCCGTTATCCAGACGATGCTTCTTGGACGAGTGCCGCGGTATACGCTACCGATCGTTTTCGACTTGCTGAGAACCTCACTTTGTTATCTGGAATCCGTTATAACGTTGTGCAAGTGAACGCGCGCTTTGATA
Organism: Flavobacteriales bacterium; assembly: GCA_013204105.1. GTDB lineage: Bacteria > Bacteroidota > Bacteroidia > Flavobacteriales_G > Salibacteraceae > SHAN690. The sequence goes on along the minus strand of JABMOM010000031.1, from coordinate 4,497 downwards.
CGGCCTTCTACAACCTTCCCTTCAACGAGACATCGTTGACAATGGATGCCTTGAACGGAAGTGCGGGCCTTGCCTATCGTCCAACAGAGCGTTGGCAGATGAACGTAAATCTTTCAACGGGTTTTAGAGCGCCAAATATTGACGACGTTGGAAAGGTGTTTGATTCCGAGCCCGGCTCCGTTGTAGTGCCAAATCCTAGTCTACAACCTGAGTATGCGTACAATGTGGACGTGGGAATTACCAAAGTTTTTGGAGATGTGTTGAAGGTAGACGTCACTGGATTCTATACCATCCTAGAAAATGCCATGGTCCGAAGAGATTTTCAAGTAGACGGACGAGACAGTATTCTGTATGATGGCGAGCTGAGTCGGGTACAGGCCATTCAGAACGCTGCAAGGGCAAGGGTTTATGGCGTTCAAGCAGGCTTTGAGTGGAAGATCGGAGCCGGCTTCTCCTTGTCCAGCAGGTTCAACATTCAAGAAGGAGAGGAAGAGCTGGATGATGGTACTACCGCCCCACTAAGACACGCGGCCCCCGCCTTCGGACTGACCAAACTCACCTATCAGCGCGAGCGTCTGCGCCTTCAGTTTAGTTCGGAGTACAATGCAGCCATTTCTTCAAAGGAGCTTCCCCCGTCTGAATCACAGAAAGACTACATCTATGCGCTCGATGGAGATGGCCTTCCCTTTTCACCAGCCTGGTACATCTTTTCAGTGCGCGCCATGTATACAGTGAATGACTTCATCGTTTTGACGGGAGGTGTTGAGAACTTGATGGATCTTCGATATCGCCCGTACTCCTCTGGGATCTCCCCGGCGGGTAGGAACGTTCAAGCCTCGGTAAGGGTAATGTTCTAATAATTAAGGCCGACGGATGGCGTAAACGAACTCGTCCTTTATCTCTTCATTCTTTATAAGCGTTGCCTTAAAGCGAGCTTCAAGTGTGAATCCGGCTTTTTCTAAAACGCGTTGTGAAGCGAGGTTGTCACCATACGGTCGCGCGAAGATCCGTGCGATGTCTGGAAAATGATCGAAAGTGTATACGACCATCTGTTGGATCGCCTTAGTGACGATTCCCTTGCCCCAGTATGCTTCGGCTATCCAATAGCCCATCTCTGCATTCATCCGGTCAATGTCCGTTTTTGGGTGGATGCCGATGGCGCCGATAAGCTCGTTTTCAATTGCTATGGCGAGGATGTTCCTAGGGTCGTTTTTCGAGGTCATTTCGATGAAGCCGCGACCCTGCTCTTCCGTGTAAGGGAAAGGGAATGCATCGGTGAGCTGATTAGAAATCGCCTTGTTGTTGGCGTGTTTGACCAAGCGGGCGAGGTCGGTTTTGTGTATCGGTCGCAGAGTAGGGGTCATAGGCCGAACTGGGTTAAGTGATGATCGATGTGCTTATACATCTTAATGTTCCAATCTTCAGCACTCATTTTACTGAGCCACGCATAGGGTCGACCTATTGCCTCTGGCGAATTCGGATCGAATGTATCGGGATGGCCCATTACCCGAAGATAAGTAAGGCTATTTATTGTTGTAGAAGTTCATGGTGCGTTCGAGGCCAATGCTAACAAAAGAAAGCATGGCTTCATTCACCACTTTAAAGCGCTCCTCTAACGCGGAAGCCTCTTCATTACCCCAGGGGGCTAGCACATATTTCACCTGATCTCCGGGGTGAAAATCATTGCCTACACCAAAGCGCAAGCGAGCATAGTTTGGCGTGCCCAACACCTCTTGAATATGCCGAAGGCCGTTGTGTCCTCCGTGGCTACCCTTCGCGCGGATGCGGATCTTGCCGAACGGAAGTGCAATGTCGTCGGTGATGACCATCATGCGTTCGGCGGGGATCTTTTCCTGTTGCAGCCAATAATTGACCGCTTTGCCACTCAGGTTCATGAAGGTCTGCGGCTTGATCAAGATGAGGGTGCGACCCTTATGTTTGATCTCGGCTACATCTGCGTATCGGCTAGGGGTAAAAACAACATTGGACGCCCCGGCAAGAGCGTCCAATGTTTTGAATCCTATGTTGTGCCGAGTCTCCGCGTAGTCCACGCCAGGATTCCCAAGTCCAACAATTAAATACTTCATAGAAGTGCTTATCCTTCTTCAGGAGCCTCAGCGCCGTCAGAAGAAGCGCCTTCTCCTTCAGCTGCAGTTGACTCTTCTCCTTCAGCAGATGCATCTTCTTCAGCTGCTTCAGCTTCTTCGTCTGCAATTGCCTTACGAGAGGTTTTAATCGCAACCACCACTCGGTTAGCTGCTTCGAGCATTTCTACTCCAGGGATGTTCAGATCGCCGACCTTGATCGTTTCGCCGATGCGCATCGCGGTAATATCGATAGCGATGGCGTCAGGAAGCGCATCGACCATGCCGCGCACAAAGAGAACTTTAGCATTTCGACGGAGAACACCACCGTTGCGCACACCGAGGGAGCTTCCTTCCAAAGCCACAGGAAGTGTAATAGAGACTGCCTTTCCAGGAAGTACTTCTATAAAGTCCATGTGGAGGATGTTATCTCCAACTGCGTGGTATTGCACATCGCGCAATACAACTTTTACTTGCTTCTCACCCAACTTAAGTGTGATGAGGAATACATCTGGTGTGTACACCAGCTTGTTAAATTCGCGCTCGTCTGCGCGGAAGTGAAGATTCTCCTCACCACCGTATACTACGCATGGAACGTGGCCTTCTCTGCGCAACTGCTTAGCAGAAGTTCCGCCTACAGCCTCTCGCAAATGCCCTGTGATTTCGATCGTTTTCATTATTCGATTTTGATGAATAAAACGGTTAAATTAAAAATTGCGAACTGATTGATTCGTGACTAACAATGCTGCGCATGGTGCTCGCAAATAAATCTGCCACGCTCAGCACTTTTATCTTGTCGGACTTTTCCTTGATTGGAATGGTATCCGTAACGACTAACTCGGTCAATTTAGAAGCATTGATACGGTCGTATGCTGGACCGCTCAATACAGGATGGGTAATCAACGCACGCACTGTATTCGCCCCGTGTTCTAACATCATTTCTGCTGACTTGGTGAGCGTGCCTGCGGTATCGATCAGGTCATCCACCAAGACGACGTCTTTGCCTTCAACGTCTCCAATTACCGTCATCGACTCAATCTGGTTAGCAACCTTGCGCTGCTTGTAGCAAATCGCTAAGTCACAGTTGAGAAATTTCGCGTAGGCATTGGCGCGCTTGGTTCCACCGGTATCTGGCGCTGCCATGATCAGGTTGTCGAGGTTAAGGCTCTTGACGTAGGGCAAAAAGATCGAAGAAGCGAACAGGTGATCGACGGGAACTTCAAAGAAGCCTTGGATCTGATCGGCGTGCAAGTCCATCGTCATGACGCGGGTCACTCCAGCCGCACTGAGCAGGTTGGCGACGAGCTTAGATCCAATAGAGACGCGTGGCTTATCCTTTCGGTCTTGACGTGCGTAGCCATAATAAGGCATCACCGCAATGATGTTTCTTGCTGAAGCCCGTTTGGCCGCATCCACCATCTGAAGTAGCTCCATCAGGTTGTCTGCGGGGGGCGTCGTGCTCTGGATGATGAACACATCTGCGCCGCGCACAGTCTCTTCAAAGGACGGTTGGAATTCACCGTCGCTGAAGCGCAAGATGTTCACATTCGCAAGTGGCAAACCATAGCTTTTAGCGATCTGTTCGCCTAAGACTCGGGATGCAGTTCCTGCGCAGATCTTGACTTCGTGTGACATATCCTAGCTTTTTAGGGGCTGCAAATGTAATCAATGGACTGTTGAAAACTGGTTGATTTGCATAAAAAGAGCGCAAGAGGAGACCGTGCAAAACCACACCTTTGTTTTTCACGCATTCAACGTGAATTAATTAATACTTAGGACATGAAGAAATTGCACATCACCCTGCTCTTGATCGGCCTTTCGATGGTTGGACTGGCGCAGGTCAATACGAACGCAATCGGATTGAGGTTAGGAGGAAACGGAGACGTCAATGGCGCCGAGATTTCCTATCAAATGGGATTGTCTTCCCAAAACAGAATCGAGCTGGACCTCGGATTTGGAACGGGCAATGGCCACAACCGCATGTACTTGGCAGGTATCTACCACTGGGATTGGAACATCACCGATGCGTTGAATTGGTATGTAGGGCCTGGAGCAAGTGTTGGATTTTACCAATATGACAACTCAGCCGACGGTATCAATGTCGGCGTGGGCGGACAAATCGGTATCGAATATGATTTTACAGATAATGGCGCACCGATCCTCTTGAGCTTGGATGGACGACCCATGTGGGATTTACTAGGGGATAAGTCAGGATTGGGATGGGGTGCTGCCTTAGGAGTGCGCTACATCTGGGGAGGAAAGAAATAGCCAACTGCGGAGAAACACCTGAGCGTTTCGATGCGCGTGTGAATTGAAACTTTAGCTATTTTCGCGCCCCCTATGGGAACTGCCCGGGTGGCGGAACTGGTAGACGCGCTGGATTCAAAATCCAGTTCCGGCAACGGAGTGCGGG
>JABMOM010000030.1 GCA_013204105.1 Flavobacteriales bacterium | reverse complement strand
CCAAAGCACCCCCCAAACCAGACCTCTACTGAGTCCGCGTTATGTCGTCGTTGCAGGTCAGAATAATCTCCCCAACGCTCAACCGTGTTCACATAATAATGGTCGATATAACTGTCGCCATCTCTGACGGTAATGGCGTCTGACCATTCCATTAAATTATCGCAATTCACTGCCTTCATTCCCGGAAAAGTCGAGCTAGAAGAGCTTAAAAATGAAATGATGACGCCGCGATCAACTTCTTCTTCACCAAAGGACGCCAGCGATGGAAAAGCATAGTCAATTCCGCTTTGACCAAAGCGCTCACTCTGGGTTGCAGTCACATTATCAACTGGAATTCGGTAATATGCGACTCCCGCATAACCAGCACTGTAGTTGACGTGATGCACAGCATGCACGATTCCGTTCAGGTAGAAAGCATGTTGCATCCTCGTGTCATTCGTATTCAATAATTCCGTGCTTCCCGACTGCACCGCATCACCCGCTGCCTGATAATTAGGGACGGAAACAGAAGCATTCAAATTGAGAGATGGGTTCCCTCCAAGGCTATCCGTAATCTCATAAAGGTTGAGAAAAGAACTGTTCCACCAATGACTACTCACCAAGTAAATCCCAGGACCGTACTCTCCATCCTGCCCATAACTTGCTGGAACCACTGTGAAGGAAGAAGCATTTCCAGCCGGCAAATTGTTGTACGTCACGTAATCAATGCTATTTCCATTGTATCCGGCTTGCTTGTCCACTTGAAAAACAACCGTTTGATTAAAGCCGCCTCCAGAATAGAACAGGTTACCCGAAATGAACAAGTCCTTCTCTGAGATGCCAATGTTTGGATAATCAAACCAGCTATAATCATTCAATGGATTTCCTGGCAATTCATATACGTTCCACGCATCTGATGGATTATTGGTTGTAGAGAAACATACGAGCACTTTACTAGTAGAGGAACTGGACCCGTGCAAAATCACGAAGATGAAACGATCATTCACCGGGTCATAAATCACGCGAGGATCAAAAATTCCACTGGGCAGATACAACGAAGAGGCGATATCAGCAAACCAGTCGTCATGGGTCTCGTTAAGCATGATCGGTGATCCATTGTCGTTGTAAAATGCAATGGTGCTATTGTCCGAGCTGACAATTTTACCACCATCACTGATCGCCAAGCAATTGTCAGTTGGCGTAGACTGAGAAAGGTTATTTCCCAAAAAGTTTGTGCCAAGGACTGGATCAGCTGCCCTAGACGCTGAAGGAGTAGCCTCTTCAATGGCCGCCTCCGCCTTCAAAGCATTCATCATTTCTTTGTGCTTCTTGAGGTCTGATGGCGCTCCATGTTCATACGAAACCAACTTATTGATGGACTTCATCCATGGTCGATCGGGTCTTTTCGTAGGCTCAACTACGCCTTTTAAAGCGGCAGTTTTCACTTCTGATTGAACAGCGGTGCCCACAATATCACCATCGTGTTCTGGCATGGTGAATTGACCATAGCTCGCGGTCGAAATACAAAGAATAATAGCTACAAAAAACAATGAAAAGCGCATGATGAATGGTTCAATTAGGTTCAATTCGGAGTTTAAATCCTGCGGCAAATATGCTTCATTTGTACCTCTTTCTAGAATTGAATCAAAGAAAACCTAGACGATGAAGCGGTCAATCATTTTAATACTCAGCGTTCTTTTACTTCAATCTTCTCATGCCACGGAGGGCATGTGGGTACCCAGTATGATCAAGCAACTTGTGGGGGATGATATGGCGGCCATGGGCATGAAGATCGACCCAAGCGACCTTTACGCCATCAATCAATCCTCCATCAAAGACGCCGTGGTGCATTTCAATGGTGGATGCACTTCCGTGCTCGTAAGCGACCAATCGCTTTTACTGACGAACCATCATTGTGGTTACAGTCGGATTCAGGCGCACAGCTCCCTAGAGAACAACTATTTGAAAGATGGTTTTTGGGCCATGGACCTCAGTGAAGAATTGGCCAACCCTGGAATGGACGCCAGTATCATTCAAGAAATCCGTGATGTAACGGATGAACTGCTCGGCGATGTTTCGGTTGACGCATCCGAATCAACACGTTCAGAACACATTGAGCAACGCTCTGAGGAATTGATTGAGAAGATCAAGGAAGAGACTGGATTCGATGCCTATATCAAACCTTTTTATCACGGTAATCAATACCTCCTGTTTATCGTTGAAATCTTCAAAGACATCCGCCTCGTCGGCGCACCACCGTCGTCCATTGGAAAGTATGGTTTCGACACAGACAATTGGGTTTGGCCTAGGCATACCGGTGATTTTTCTGTATTCCGGATTTACGCCAACAAGGATAACAAGCCTGCAGAGTTTAGTGAAGAGAACATACCCTATCGCCCAAGGCATTTCCTCCCAGTGAACATCCAAGGTGTGGAAGAGAATGATTTCACCATTGTTTATGGATTTCCAGGCACGACTGAAAACTACATCACAGAAGCCGAGGTCGAAAATGTCTTGGAAGTCATCAATCCCTTGCGTCTTAAAATGCGCGAAGCTTCCCTCTCGGTAATCGACGAAGCCATGCGCAAGGACGAACTTACTTCGATTCAATATGCCGCCAAGCAAAGCCGTATAAGCAACGCATACAAGAAATGGATCGGTCAATCCAAAGGTTTGACAAGGCACCGTGCCCTCGAAAAGAAAGACTCGCTTGAGGCCTTATTCATGCAACGTATTGCTGAGAAAGAGGCTTGGAATCAGAAATACAGCACCCTTCTCGAAGAGATAGCGGCAATAGAGGCAGAAGAACTCCCCTACATGGTCAATCGAAACTACTTCATCGAGTTTTACTACATGGGCCCAGAGATCTTTCGCTTTGTCGAGCGCTTTCGTGAATTGGTTTCAATGAGTGAAGACGCCAACGTCACAGATGTACAGATCGCCGAATGGATAGAGGATGCCAAAGACAAATTGGGCTATTTCAAAAACTACGACGCCCAAGTGGATAAGGAGATCATGAGAGCACAAATAGGATTCTTCATAGAAGACCAAGCCGATGCAGATTTCCTTTCAGGGATCAAGTCCGAAAAACAATCCCTCATGGAGTTTGTAGACCACCTCTACGCTGAGAGCATGTTTGTGAGCGAAGACCGCGTAACTGATTTGCTCAACAACTTCAAGCGGAAGAAACTCAAGAAAATTACTTCTGATCCTGCCTACGCATTTTCAAAGCGGATCGCTGCGCATTATTATGAAAGCACACGACCCGCATTGCTGGAATATGTTACCCAAGGCGACAGCCTTATGCGCGTTTGGATGGCCGCGCAGATGGAGGTTCTTCCTGAGCGCACGTACTCACCAGATGCAAATGGAAGCTTGCGTATCACTTTTGGTAAAGTGGAGGGCTATGCGCCCTTCGATGGTGCCGAATATGCATACTATACGACCCTGGCAGGTGTAATGGAAAAAGAAGACCCCAGCAGCGAGGAATTCGAAGTTCCTGTAAAGCTTAAAGAACTCTTCGAAAGCAAAGATTACGGGCGCTATGCCCACTCGACAGGCGAAATGCGTGTCTGCTTTGTTGCGAGCAACCACACTTCAGGTGGCAACAGCGGATCGCCGGTCATCGATGCGAATGGCAACCTGATCGGACTCAACTTTGATCGAACTTGGGAAAGCACGATGAGCGACATCATGTTCAACCCAAGCATTTGCCGAAACATTACGGTTGATATTCGGTACGTGCTTTTCATCATGGACAAGTTCGCTGGTGCGAAACACTTGGTAGATGAAATGACCCTTGTGAGCGGCGTTGAAGGTTAATTACTGCAATTCAATCCTGCCTTTTTCTTACTGGCATGTTATCTGCTAAGCATCTACCTGTTTAGAGATATCTTAATTTCGCATCATGAAGAATTTGTTTTTCCTTCTGGCCGCCGCATTTGGATTATTCCTTTCGTCGTGTAATCGACAACCTACGGCTTGCATTAACACCGAATCTTTGGTGTTTCCTGTTAATTCTTCCGTTTCATTCGAGAATTGCAGTGAAAAAGGGCGCTACTACGAGTGGGACCTAGGAGACGGAACACAATTATCTTATAGCAATACCGCAACGGTGGTGCATGCGTATACCCAAGTCGGGACGTACAATATCAACATGTGTGCGTTCTCACGCAAAGAGGATAAGACCAGTTGTTCCTCTATTAATATCGAAATAGTGAATCTTCCAGTGGCTGAATTCAATGTAGATTCTCTCGCTTGCGCGAATCCATGCGCGGTGCAATTCACCAATACTAGTTCCTTTGCCGACGAATTCCTGTGGGATTTTGGAGATGGCAGAAGTTCGACAGAAGAGAACCCTTCACACACCTACACAGACGCGGAGCTCTACACCGTAACCCTTACCGCTTCCAACACTTACTACAGCTCCCAAACCACTGTGCAGATCAGTGTGATAGACCCCTACCCACCCACCGCCACATTTGTCGCCCAAAACGTAGGAAACTTCATGCCCATGGGGATCCAATTCGAGAATCTTTCGGCCAATGCAACTGCATTTGATTGGAGTTTCGGGGATGGTTTTTATTCGAGTGAGGTGGACCCTTACCACGTCTTTTATGGATCCGGTTCGTATACCGTTGAACTAACTGTTACCAATCCTTACGGTGAAGACTCCTACACCCAGTACGTGAGCATTCCGAATGCGCCAAGTGCTTTGCGCATCGATGAAATTGAGTTGTTGGATTTTCCACCCGTCGACCCGAATGGGACAGGTTGGGACGCAGACTGCGACAATTCACCTGCTGACGTCTTCTTTTCGATTGCAAACAATACCCAAGTACTCTTCAATTCAGGATTTTTCTCTGACATCGATGCCTTTCCTGTTTGGTACCAAAATTCTACTGGGTTTCCTTTTACGCTGACTCCGCTGAGCAATCAGTACTTCATCTCCCTGTTTGATCAGGACGATCAGAGTTGCCAGCCCAACGATTTGATGATCGAATTTCCGTTCATTCCGCAGAACCTGGTTCCAACGAACGGAGATCCTTATCCGGATAGTTATGTATTCTCGAATTCAGGATTTGAGTTCCGCGTGCACTTGACGTGGTACTAGAGAACGATTGTTGGCGGTAGGACAATGGCCATCGGGGATGGCTATTTCTCCCAGACCACTTCTTCGAGGGTAGCGTTACCATAGAAGTCCTCTTCACGGCATTCTGTGATTCCGGCGAATCCGCCGAGCGCGCAAACCGTGTTACAATTTTCATCAAATACGGGGGTTTGAAAATCCGCTCCGCCCTCGTAATTGAACACGAACACCTTTTCATCTTGGAAGTCATATCGCTCCACCCGAACCAATTCGATCTCACCGATCGGTTCACTGGAATCGATTTCCTTTTTAATGCAGGCAGGAAGGTCTTCATCCTTATTGCAACTGGATGAACACAGTAGCACACCGCAGAGGAGGACCACTGGAATTACTTTAAGTGATAAACGCATAACTAAAATTTATTCGCTAACGCTTCAACCAAAGAAAACGTACGCGATCACTATCGCGGCAACAATGCCGCAGAGATCTGCAAACAATCCTGCTCCTAAGGCATAACGGGTCCGGCTCACGGATATAGAACCGAAGTAGACAGCAAGGGTATAAAAGGTAGTCTCGGTAGAACCTTGGAAGACACTGGCCAATCGACCCACAAAGCTGTCGACACCAAAGTTGTCGATCTGCTCAATCATCATCCCTCTTGCTCCACTGCCACTCAACGGCTTCATCAAAGCGGTAGGCAAGGCATCCACAAAGCGTGTGTCCTCGAGAAACAAGGAGAAGAATGCACCGATCATTTCTACGATGAAGTCGAGCGTTCCACTCACGCGCAGCAGGCCGATGCCAACGAGCATAGCGACTAAGTACGGTATGATTTTCACCGATACGTTGAACCCTTCCTTTGCCCCTTCGATAAAAGTTTCATAGACATTTATCTTGCGCCAAACGGCCAGCCCGAAGAAGCCGACAATGATGGTCAAAATGATGCTATTTCCTACGACACTCCCAACGATCGCAGTAGATTCTTGATCTAATCCTGATAGGTAGTACAAGGCGAGAGAGATCATAGCGGTAATTCCCCCCAACCAAGCCAATATCACCGGCTGAAACAGGTTGATGCGTTGTTTGATCGAAACCGCTATCAATCCACCCAAACTGGCAAAATATGTCGCGAGTAAAATGGGTAAAAATATGTCTGCCGGATTCACGGCCCCCTGGGCAGCTCTAATTGCCATTACACTAACGGGCACCACCGTCAGTCCGGAGGTGTTGAGCACGATGAACATAATCATCGCATTCGAAGCTTCTTCTTTCTTCGGGTTGATTTCCTGCAATTCATTCATCGCCTTCAAGCCTAGAGGCGTCGCTGCGTTGTCCAACCCGAGCATATTAGCAGAAAAATTCATCATCATTGCCCCGACCGCAGGGTGGTCTTTCGGGACTTCAGGGAAAAGCTTGCTAAAAAAGGGTGAAACTATCCTCGTAAGGATGCGAATGGCTCCTCCGCTTTCACCAACCTTCATAATGCCTTGCCATAGGGAGATAACGCCGATCAAATAGATCGCTATCTCCACACTCGTCTTGGCCATGTCGAAGGTGCTTTGCACCATCAGGGAGAAGATCTCGGTATCTCCTAAGATTACAAATCGGATAACGGCCACCACAAAGGCGATCAGAAAAAAGGAAACCCAAACGTAGTTCAAGGCCATGGATCAAAATTGAAGGAAACTGTCTCGCGGATGGAAGCGCTGCTCATGAAAGTATGAACAAAGCACTCTTGGTTCAGTAAGACATAGGGGTACATGATTCGGTCACCAAAGCGACGTTAAGCTCTACTTATTGCACCAGAACTTCCTCTACCAGCTCTTCTTTCAGGTGATCATTGACATTCCTCGCAATGTCTTCGCGCTGGTAATGCAGTTCATGCTTGAGTGCAGCTGAATTGACCTTGATGATGAGCTTTTTACCGCGGATCAAGATGTCCGTGGTATGGGCTGCGATAAGAGAGCCCACGATCTTTTCCCAATCGCTTTTAAGAATAGTCTCGGTAAGGCCGCTCTTCAGTCGATAGACCCTTAGCATCCTGTTGATGGCTTCACCTAGACTTTCCTGATTATTCTTTCGCTTGTAGGATCTGGACATGCATCAAAGTTCCTCAATTAGTCCTTGGTCGACACGGAATTTTTTCAGCGGCACGTTCTCATCCTTGAAAAGGTCTGGGACCCGATGCAGGTTTGCATCTGTGATGAAAATCTGACCAAAATGATCCTCGCTCACAAGCTTCATCAACGCCGCTACCCTGCTGTCGTCCAACTTGTCAAAGATGTCGTCCAACAACAATATCGGCTTGCGTTGTTTCAATTCCTTGAGGTAATCAAATTGCGCCAAACGAAGCGCGGTAACAAAACTCTTCTTCTGACCCTGGCTGCCAAATTTCTTCATGGGGTAATTCCCGATGGTAAACTCCAAATCGTCCTTGTGTATTCCCTGCGTGGAATACTGCGCTCTATAATCTCCTTTCCTGGCCTCCTTTAACAAGGCGAGCAACGGCTTTTCACTCAGTTGGCTTCCATATTGAATGCTCACTTGCTCGGCACCTCCAGAGATCAATTGATAGAAATTAGAGAAGATGGGAAGATAGCCTTCAAGGAATTTTACCCTTTCGGCGTGAATATCGTTTCCTAGACCGCTGAGCTGTTCATCAAACACATCGAGACTGGTGGAGTCGAACTTCCCCTCAATCCATTGGTGCTTGAGTAATGCGTTTCGTTGAGCGAGCACACGGTTGTATTGCAAGAGGGTATCTAAGTAGCCCTTATTGTATTGAGAGATGATGCCATCCATGAACTTGCGGCGCACATCACTTCCCTCTCGGATCAGCTCACCGTCGCTCGGTGCGATCATCACCAACGGTATCACCCCTATGTGATCCGCAAGTCTGCTGTATTCTTTTTGGTTGCGCTTGAAGCGTTTCTTCTCGTTGCGTTTAAGGCCACAGAAAATGCGTTCCTCCTCTCCGTCCAAGACAAATTTTCCATCGATCACGAAGAATTCGTGGTCATGCCGGATATTCTGTGAATCGATCGGATTGAAAAAACTCTTGCAAAAGGCTAAATAATAGATCGCATCTAACATGGTAGTCTTCCCGGCTCCATTGTTTCCTAAGAAGCAATTGACCTTTTCAGCTAACGAAACGGAGGCGTCTTCGATGTTCTTAAAGTTGACGACATTGAGCTCTGAAAGATGCATGCCACAAATCTATGCACTGGGTAGAATACTTTCCTCCACAGCGGGTATGTAATTCAAAGCAAAGCCAACAGCTAGAAGCGAGGTTCTAGAAATCCTAAAACTGCCCCATGAATTGTCTCATTGCTATGATTCATTTTAAAAATATATTTGCAGCCTCATTTTTAAGGCATGGCGAAAGATCAGGAAGAGATTATTGTAGACGTTGAACAGGTTTACAGTAGAACAGAGCATTGGGTAGTAGAGAATCAGAAGAGCCTTAGCATCATCGTTGGTGCCATCGTTCTAATGCTCCTTTCCTTCTTTGCTTATAAGAACTTTGTCCTCAAACCCCAAGAGGTTGAGGCGAGCGAGCAAATGTGGCAAGCCCAGCAGGCGTTCGGAATCGACAGCTTGGACCAAGCCTTGTATGGCAGCGACGTAGCATACGGTTTCTTGGATATTATCGAAGAATACGGCATCACCGAAGCGGCGAACTTGGCACACTACTACACAGGCATAAGTTACTTGAGACTCGGCCAGTACGAAGATGCCATCGAATACCTTGAGGATTACGATTGTAAAGACATCATGGTTTGCGCCGTTGCATATGGAGCTACGGGTGATGCCTACATGGAATTAGGAGAAGTAGACAAGGCCATTTCTTATTACATCAGCGCTGTGGACCACACTGATAATGACCTTACTGCTCCCGTTTACCTTATGAAAGCCGCTCGTGCCCATGAAGAGGTAGGCGACTACAGCGATGCGCTTGCACTTTACAATCGCATCAAGGAAGGCTACCCTAACAGCAACGAAGGACAGCTCATCGAGAAGTTCATCGCCCGAGCGGAAGGTCTCGCTGGAGAGTAATGGCCACCGAGAATAAAAATCTATCTGAATTCGAGGAGCTTCCCAAGGTCGACCCTACCTGGCGCATTGCTATTGTGAAAGCAGAGTGGAATGCGGAGATCACGGATGGTCTGTACGATGGTGCAATGGACCTGCTCATAAATGCCCACATTGTTGGTAATAACATCGAGACGATGACCGTTCCTGGGAGTTTCGAGCTTCCCCTTGGTGCCCAATGGGCGATCGAAAAGCTGGATGTGGATGCCGTGATTTGTCTGGGATCTGTAGTGCGCGGTGAAACAGCGCATTTTGACTATGTCTGCCAATCGGTATCACTTGGAATCAAAGATGTAGCCATCGAAACGGGTGTGCCGGTGATCTTCGGCGTGCTTACAGATGATAACATGGACCAAGCCCGCGCGCGCAGCGGCGGGAAACATGGCAACAAGGGAGTTGAAGCCGCAGTAACTGCGCTCAAAATGCTCCACCTGCGCGATTCGCTCGAGAAGCGATCCCGCTGATTAACTTTCTAAGATCTTCTTGATGTTCGGTTTGAAGTACTGATCACTCTTCAGCACCTTTCCATCCTCTCTGTAAATCGGGTTGCCATCGCTGTCCAACTTACTCATGTTGCTTCGTTGGATTTCTTCAAACACCTCTCCTATCTTGTATTGCATGCCATGGCTAAGTATGGTGCCACACAGTATGTATAGCATATCACCCAAGGCATCTGCGATCTCCACGAGATCCCCTTTCTCGGCAGCCTCTAGGTATTCTTCATTCTCTTCGCGCATCAATTTATAGCGCAATAAAATGGTCTTGTCATCTACTTCTGCGGTCGGACGCTCATTGTTCTCGATGGCAAATGCATCGTGGAAGGTTCTGACGTGATCGATGACTTCTGAAAAGGAGATGTTAGGGGCTTGCTTCACGAACATATTCAAGTGTTAAATTTCATAAATCAATTGAATCTGAAAAGTAACAGAACCCTAGGTTTTATAAGGCTTACAGCATGAAATAGTTCTTAACATTGTTTAACAGCGCATGCCCTGAGAACGGGGGCCTTTATTAGGATTTTCGCGTGGCTCAGAAGGAAAATCATTGTTGAAAATTAACGCCGAATGGAAACAGCCTCAGATATCAGGGAATTAAACGAGAAGATTGAAAAAGAAAGTTCATTCATCGAATTGATCAACCGAGAGATGGAAAATGTGATCATCGGTCAACGCTACATGATCGATCGCATGATGATCTGCCTTCTCTCCAATGGACACTTATTGTTAGAAGGTGTTCCCGGTTTGGCAAAAACCCTCGCCATCAAATCCCTCTCCTCGACGATTCACGCAGACTTCAGCCGTATCCAATTCACCCCTGACCTGCTACCTGCCGACCTTATCGGAACTCAGATTTATCAGGTTAAGAAGGACGAATTCACAGTGAGAAAGGGGCCGATCTTCGCCAACTTTGTATTGGCTGATGAGATCAACCGAGCTCCGGCCAAGGTGCAAAGTGCCTTGTTGGAAGCAATGCAGGAAAAGCAAGTGACGATCGGTGATCAAACCTTTCCATTGCCCATTCCCTTTTTAGTATTAGCGACGCAAAACCCCGTCGAGCAAGAAGGTACATATCCCCTTCCTGAAGCCCAAGTAGACCGATTCATGCTCAAGGTAGTACTGGACTATCCGAAGAAAGAAGAAGAACGTCTTATCATTCGTCAGAACGTAGGTCAAGCCGATTTCCCAACGACAAAACCCATCCTCAAGACAGAGGATATCCTTCGGGCACGAAAAGTTGTGCGCGAAGTGTATATGGACGAAAAGATCGAGCAGTACATCCTTGACATTGTCTTCGCCACGAGAACACCTGAAGAATACGGCATGGCGCATTTCAAGGACCTCATCAGTTTCGGAGGCTCTCCACGGGCCAGCATCAACCTAGCCTTAGCCGCGAAGGCATTTGCCTTCATCAAGCGCCGAGGATATGTCATTCCCGAAGATGTGCGCGCCGTGAGCAAGGATGTCCTTCGTCACCGCATTGGACTGACCTACGAAGCGGAAGCAGAGAACATAACAACCGAGAACATCATCGACGAAATCTTGAATCGCGTGGAAGTGCCTTAGGCTAGGCCTGCCAAACTTGTGTAACCCTATCACACTCAAGCGATCGAATGGAAACGTCAGAACTACTAAAAAAGGTTAGAAAAATTGAGATCAAGACCCGGGGTCTGAGCAATCAGATATTCTCCGGTGAGTATCACTCTGCCTTCAAAGGACGTGGCATGGCATTCAGCGAAGTGCGCGAATACATGCCCGGTGACCCCATACGAAGCATCGACTGGAACGTCACCGCACGGCTCAATCACCCATATGTGAAGGTATTTGAAGAAGAACGGGAGATCACCATGATGTTGATCATAGATGTCAGTGCCTCAGAGAATTTTGGATCCAAGAAGATGCTCAAACGAGAACTGATCACGGAGGTCTCGGCCGTTCTGGCATTTTCAGCCGTACAGAACAACGATAAAATCGGTGTCATCCTCTTCAGCGACCACGTCGAAAAATTCATCCCCCCCAAGAAAGGAAAGACGCACATCCTGCGCATCATTCGAGAGTTGATCGATTTTGAACCCATTGGAAAAGGAACCAATCTTCAAGAAGCCCTTCGCTTTTTCAACAACGTGACGAAAAAACGCAGCATTGCATTCCTCATCTCAGACATGCTGGACGAAGCATACGAGAAACCACTCCGCATTGCCAAGCAACGCCACGACCTTGTCGCCCTATTGACGAAGGATGTGGCAGAAGATGACCTTCCCGACCTCGGATTGGTCCCCATGCAAGATTTTGAGACTGGAAAGACATTTTGGCTCGACACTTCAAGCCGTGAAGTGCGCGCGAATTATAGAAAGAACAGGCAACAAAAACTGAGTGAAACAACAGAACTGTTGCGTAAGAGTGGTATTGATTTCGTGGAACTGTACACGAATCAGAATTATGTGCAGCCGTTGATGAAGCTCTTTAAAATGCGGGGGTCTCGGAAATGAGAAACCTACTGACATCCATCCTTTTGGCCCTCGTTGCTTGCACGGGTTGGGCGCAAGAACGCTCCTTGAGGGTAAGCACAGATCGCGAAGAGATCTTGATCGGCGAACAGATTCAAATGACCCTCGAGTTGCGCTCAGCGAGTTCAGACACCGCGCTTCTTCCAGCCATAGGAGACACTTTGCGTAGAGAGGTTGAAGTGTTGTCCCGCTCCAAAGTGGACACGACGTACGAAGGCCCACAGCTCGATCAAAAGATCCTTCGGCAGTCCTTTGTCATCACCAGCTTTGATTCTGGCTACTTTCCCGTTGAGCCTCTGATTGGACAAGTGAATGGATCCCCTATTGCGTCCGAGCCATTCCTCGTAAGCGTACAAACCGTCAAGATCGATACTGCTCAGGGCATGATTGACATCAAGGATATCGAGCAAGTTCCGTTTGCTTGGAAGGAATGGTTTGAGAAAAATTGGCATTGGTTTGCCATCGGCATTCTTGTGGCTGCATTGATCACATGGCTTGCGCTATTGCTCTCCAAGGAGAAAGAGGTAGTTGAAAAGAAGATTGTCGTTCCTACGCGACCTGCCCATGAGATTGCTTTAGAACGATTGGAGCACATGCGGAAGGAAGAACTTTGGCAGCAAGGAAAAATCAAAGAATACTATTCAGAACTTACAGACATCCTCAGGGAGTTTATCGAGCTGCGCTTCGCCATCCCAGCTTTGGAGCAGACCACGGATGAAATCGTCACGGCCATGAAACGTTTTCCAGATTTCAGTGATGAAGAACGTACAACCATCCAACGATTGCTCTTCCTTGCTGACCTGGTCAAGTTTGCAAAGGAAAAACCAGTTGGCCAGGAGAATGAAGGCCATTTTATAACCGTTAACCGTTTTGTAAAAGCGTTCATTCCTCAAGAGAAGGATACTCCATTGGAAAACACAGACGAAGGCAATGGCTGATTGGGAGTTCGCACATATTGAGTTCTTCTGGCTCTTTGCGCTTGTACCCGCTCTGATCCTCTGGTATGTCTTTCGGTATTGGAAACGACAGCCTGTAATGGGCTACTCTACGGCCCAATTCGTTGGAAACAATACCGGTTTCAAACCCCACTTAGTCCATCTCTTGTTTGCGCTACGCGTACTTGCGCTATCAGCATTGATCGTCGCTTTGGCTCGACCGCAAAGCAGTTCGAGCTGGCAAGACGTGAAAACGGAAGGCATCGACATCGTCATTGCCATGGACATCTCAGGCAGTATGTTGGCACGTGACTTTGAGCCAGACCGGCTTGAGGCATCCAAAGAAGTCGCATCCGAATTCATCCAAAGCAGACCCAACGACCGCATTGGTTTGGTGGTGTACAGTGGGGAAAGTTTTACGCAATGTCCGCTGACTACGGATCATGAGAAGCTGATCAACCTATTTGAAGAACTAGAAAATGGCATGATCAAGGATGGGACTGCAATTGGAATGGGATTGGCGAATGCGGTGAATCGATTAAAGGAAAGTGACGCGAAGAGTAAAGTAATCATCTTACTCACCGATGGCGAAAACAATGTGGGGTCTATCCCTCCGCTCACGGCAGCAGAAATTGCGGCCACATTTGGCGTAAAGGTCTACACGATTGGCGTCGGTACGAAAGGACAAGCGCCGATGCCCGTTTCAGACATGTTCGGACGCCGACGATATCAAATGATGGACGTAGACATCGATGAAGAAACCTTAGAAGAGATCGCGGAGATCACCGGTGGAAAGTACTTCCGGGCCACCGACAACGAATCGCTCGCGAGCATCTATGCGGAGATCGACCTGATGGAAAAGACCGTCATCGAGGAAACGCAATACGAAAAAAAATACGAGGAGTACTTCCCGCTGGCATTGCTTGCGTTGGGACTCCTGCTCCTAGAACTCATACTCCGTAGAACCTTGTTAAAGAGTGCCCTCGTAGATGTTTAGGTTTGAGCACCCATACCTGTTGTACCTGCTGCTGCTGATCCCATTCCTTTGGATCCTTCAGTTCTGGATCACGCAAGTGCGAAAGAAAAAACTTGCCACCATCATTGATAAAGACCTCAGATCTCGTCTCATTCCGATGGCAAGCTCGGCTAAGGCCTGGCTGAAGTTATCGGTTTACACCTTGGCTTTTGCAACCCTGATCCTTGGTATTGCTAATCCACAATTTGGTTCAAAGACAGAGGAAGTAAAGCGAAAAGGCATCGACCTCATGATCGCACTTGACATCTCCAACAGCATGCTCGCGGAGGACCTGAGCCCAAATCGTTTAAAGCGCTCAAAACGTAGCATGGAAGAATTGCTCGGATACCTCAAAAGCGATCGCATTGGCATTGTAGTATTTGCAGGAGAGGCATTTGTGCAGCTCCCGATAACCACGGATTATTCAGCTGCCAAACTATTCCTCCGCAACATCGAGACAGAATTGATCACCACCCAAGGAACGGACATCGGCAACGCCATCGATCTGTGCATGCGATCCTTTGATTTCGACAGCCCTACATCAAAGGCAATCGTTGTTATTTCAGATGGAGAAAACCACGAAGAATCTTCATTAAAAGCTGCTGAAGAAGCTGCGGCTCAAGGCGTTGTGATCCACTCCATCGGTATGGGATCCGCTGAGGGTGCACCCATCCCCATCTATCAAGGAGGAAAACGGGTGGGCTTCAAGAAAAGCAAAGAAGGAAACACGGTTGTCACCAAGTTGGATGAACAGATGTTAGCAGAGATCGCCAATGCCAGCGACGGTGTCTTTGTACGCGCATCAAACGGCGAGAGTGGTATGCGATTCATTTTTGACGAAGTAGAACGAATGGAAAAGGTGGAGATTGGAACACGGGTATACACAGACTACGAGGACCGATTCCAATACCTGCTTTTGCCAGCGCTGTTGTTACTGATTATCGAGTTAATTATTCCAAACACCCGCACACCCTGGTGGGAAAAACTGTTTGCTTCGTAATGCACGACATGAAAAGCTTACTCTCCATAGCGCTCATACTTATCACCGGCACTACCATGGCCCAGGGAAAGCTTGACTTGTATGACGGAAACAAAGCCTACATGGACGGCGACATGGACCAAGCGCAACAGTTGTATCAGCGCTCCTTAAGCGACGCTCCCAATCAATTTGAAGGCACGTTCAACTTGGGCAACACTTATTATCGCAAGCAAGACGTGGAAAATGCCATTGCTCAATACCAGCAAGCTGCAGAGACGGAAATCGATCCGGTCAAAAAGGCGAAAGCCTTACATAATTTGGGCAATACCTACTTGCAAAGCCAAAAGATCGACGAGGCCATCGACGCATATAAAAGTGCCTTACGCACCAACCCTGTAGATGATGAAACCCGCTACAACCTGGCCTTTGCCCAGCGCATGAAGCAGCAGCAAGAAAAGCAGGAGCAGGAGCAGGAGCAGGGACAGGATCAAAATCAAGACAACCAGGAGCAGCAAGAGCAGCAGGATAAGAAAGATCAGCAAAAAGACGAAGAAAAGAAAGACGGTCAGGACGAGCAAGAGAAAGAAGACAAGGGAGAGGAGCCAAAAGAAAAAGACGCTTCTGATGAAGAGAAAAAAGAAGGGCAAGAAGGAGAACCCAAACGACCCATCGAGATTTCGCCACGTGAAGCGGAGCAGTTGCTAGAGGCTGCTCGCAATGAAGACGAAAAAACCCTGATGCAAATGCGCAAGCAAAAGGGATCCGATAAGAAGATTGAAAAGGACTGGTGAGATTGCTCCACACCATATCGTTGGTCCTCTTATCCGCGTCACTGCTGGCGCAGACATTTGTCGCTCGCGTCAATAAAACGGAGCTTTCACTCGGTGAGAATTTTCAATTAGTGTTTGAACTCCAGGGAGATGGTTCAAAATTTAGTCCCCCGCCCTTGGCTGATTTCATGTTGCTTTCAGGACCGAATAAAGCGTCCAACATGCAATGGGTTAATGGCAGTTTCTCAAGCAGTGTATCCTATTCATACATGCTTCGAGCGGTCGGAATAGGTGCTTTTGAAATTGGCGCCGCCTCTATTCAAGTGGATGGCAAAGAATTAAAAACGGATCCCATCCCCATCACTGTAGGAAGGGCACAAGCCAGAACAGCGCCTGCAAACCCCTCGCAGAACCCCCGTAATCCTTCTAGGCCCGATGTTCAGGGTGGCAATGAAGAACAACTCAGCGATGAGATAAGCGCAAACATATTCATGAAGCTCTTCGTGAATAAAAAGGATGTCTTTGTGGGTGAGCAACTCTTAGCTTCTTATAAGCTGTACCTCAACGTAAATGTCCTCGATTACGGCTTTAACAATCTGGTATTCAATGGCTTTTACGCTGAAGATCTTAAACTCGACGGAAATGCAAATGTGACTACTGAGGTGATAAATGGTAAGCAGTTTCAGGTGCACACGCTGAAGCAAACCCTACTGACACCCCAAAAATCAGGGAGCCTGGAAATCCCTTCCTTGGAAAGCGAAATGGTGATCCGCGTTCGTCAGGAACGCAGGGCACGCAGCTTATTTGATCAAGTGTTTGGCAATTATAAAAATGCCAAGATCAACATTAGCAGCAATCCCGAAAAGGTGAACGTTAAAGCCCTGCCACGCGCTGATCAACCTGGAGATTTTACAGGGGCGGTAGGGAATTTCACACTTAAGGTGAATGCCGACCACAATGAAGTCAGCATCAACGAAGCCATCAATGTAACGATAGAAGTAGCGGGTAATGGCAATTTAGAGTTGATCTCTCCGCCTACGGTTGAGTTTCCCTCCGATTTTGAAAGTTACGACCCCAAGGTGAAGAACAATGTGACCCCTTCGGCAGCCGGCTCTCGCGGCAGTAAGTCGTATGAATACGTCATCATCCCCCGTTTCGCAGGGGAATATACTTTGAAGCCGATCACCTTTTCATACTTCGATCCAGCGGCAAACGCGTACAAGCGTTTGACCGCCGACCCCCTCAAATTACGTATTGCGCAAACCGAAGGAGAAAACGAGTCTGGAATCGCATACGTTGCACCCAAAAAAGAAGACGTTCAGATCATTGGCAAAGACATTCGCTACATCCATACCGATGACCCAATCCTTAAACGCAGTGAAGAACGTTTCTGCAGCTCTACTCTCTTTTACATCCTCATGGTGCTGCCTTTTGCCGGCATGGGAGCAGCGCTCTTCGGAGTGAGCTTCTACCGGGCTCAACAAAACGATACTACATCATTGAAAAGCAGACGTGCGAAGGGTTTAGCGAAGAAACATCTTGCACAAGCGCGCAAACTTGTTACGGGAGAAGACGCCGCCTTCTACGAAGCAATATCATCCGCGTTATTCGGATACATCTCTGACAAATTAGCGATTCCGCGAAGTGCATTGAATCGAGAACGCATCGAAGAAGAACTAAGAGCACGGGCAGTTGCAGATGTAGTTCAATCAGATCTAAAGAAAGCGCTTGACGAGTGTGAAATGGTTCGGTTCGCGCCCGGCATAGTGCGGGGTAAACAAGAAATGCTCAATGCGAGCGCCAACATCATTGAGGCATTGGAAGATGAGCTTTAAGTTTAAGTACATACCGCCCCTATTGATCCTGATTTGCCTTTCTCTGGGCATGAAAGGGCAAGGACATTACGAAGCGCTGTTTCATGAAGCCAATGAAGTGTACAAGGCCGGCGCATATGATTCAGCAAAAACGATCTATTCAGAGATTGCAACCAATGGCATGGTCTCCAAAGAGTTGTTTTACAACCTTGGCAATGCGCATTTCAAGTTGGGCAATGTTCCGGCTTCGATCCTCTTCTATGAACGTGCCTTGCGTCTGGATCCAATGGACGAAGACATTCAGTACAATCTAAAAATCACCAATTCACTGATCACTGATAAAATCGAGCCCGTAGAGCGCGTGTTCTTTATTGAGTGGTGGCACAACCTAGCTGTTTCCCTATCGTGCACATTTTGGGCGATTATGTTCTTAGCGCTTCTGGCGCTTTCAGCCACCCTTTTGACCTTCTTTTTCCTCGCGAAGAATCCAAAAATCAAACAGCTTGGACTTTTGGGAGGCGGTATTGTTATGGCTTCAGCCATTGTGGTGCTCTTGCTGGGCAGAACAAATGGAACAGAAACACGCAAGCATGAAGCCATTGTGTTTTCACCCAGTGTCAATGTAAAGAGTGAACCTGGCTTAAACGGCGTGGATCAATTCGTCATCCACAGCGGTATAAAAGTGGAGGTGATGGACACAGATGGAGATTGGTCACGTATCCGATTAGCCGACGGAAATTCAGGCTGGCTACAAAGTCAGTCGATGGAAGAGATATAACGGACGAAGAATACCTGCTATTCATGGCTGTTTAATCGAATTTAGACCGATATGGACTATTTTCGCGCCAGAGAGTGGATGGAGCAGGACGCATAAATGAAAGGAGCTTATGATTGAAACCTTGGACATTGAGATCACACAGACGAAAGAGTCACGACTACCGCAGATAGATTTCGCCAACATTCCTTTTGGACGAGTATTTTCTGACCACATGTTGGTTGCACATTACAGTGGCGGTAAATGGTCCAAAACATCCATTCTTCCTTACGGTAATATCCCCCTCTCTCCTGCCTCCTCCATGATTCATTATGGTCAATCCATTTTTGAAGGCTTAAAGGCTTTTCGTACGGATGGTGGTGAGACACTCATCTTTCGTCCTTGGGCCAACTGGGAGCGCATGAATCAGTCTGCCGAAAGAATGTGCATGCCACAGGTTCCAAAGGAAATGTTCGTTGAAGGCATGCGCCAATTGGTCGGATTAGACCGTGGCTGGGTGCCTTCGAACCCAGATTCAGCTTTGTACATACGACCTTTTCTCTTCGCAACGGATGCAGCGCTCGGCGTTCGTCCATCGGAGGAGTACATATTCATGATCATCACTTCACCCGTCGGGCCGTACTACAACAATCCCTTGCACCTGAAAATTGAAACCGAATACACGCGTGCAGCAATGGGAGGTGTCGGTTCAGCGAAAGCTGCTGGCAACTATGGCGCTGCAATGTATCCGGCAAAAATGGCGCAACAACAAGGCATTGACCAGTTGATCTGGACCGACGCAAAGGAGCATAAGTTCTTAGAAGAAGCAGGCACCATGAATATGATGTGCGTAATCGGAGATACGTTGATTACTCCGCCGCTTACGTCTACCATCCTTCCTGGTGTGACGCGCGATAGCTTTCTTACCTTGGCCAAAGATGAAGGATTCAAAGTAGAAGAACGCCGGATTAGCACGGCTGAAATGATTGAGGCCATCGAGCAAGGTGAGTTGAAGGAGCTCTTCGGAGTTGGTACCGCCGCGACGACTGCTCAGGTAGCAAAATTGACATTCGAAGGAAACACCTACGAACTACCTCCCATCGAAGGAAGAGTGATTTCTAACAGCATTGGAGAGAAATTACTACGGATTAAGAAGGGGCAAGAAGAGGATTTACACGGGTGGAACACACGTTTCTAGGCCGCTGAAAAATTCTTTCGATCTTTTAGGATCAGTAGATTTAACGCCCTTTCAATTTTTGCTTCGAGCAAGTCATTGCGCTTGTTACGTTTGATCTCCAGTCCCATATTACGTACTTCGATGTTCACCTCTAATTCATTGTTCTTGAATTCGATGATCCGGACGCTCATGTGTTTTTTCCTCCCTAGCCTTCCGACTTTCATGGCCTCCACTTCGAGGTGGTAGCGATCGGCATAAAGCACATCAAAACCGTGCTCTTCCACAACTTGACGGATGATGTCGAAAACACCCTGACGATCACTTTGAATAAACGTTACCCTTCTCATTGTTAACACAAAGGACAGACTTTTTCAGATGTGAAATGAGAATTCAAGATGAAATCTTTCAAACCCGTACATTGCATAACCTCCCTCCATTGAACATTAAGTATAAAATAACGGGACAAGGACAACCGCTCCTATTTATCCATGGGGCCTACATCAGCGATGAAGTATGGGAACGACAAGTACCCTACTTCGCAGAGCACAGGTATCGCGTTATCAATGTGCTCCTACCTTCTCATGGCGACGCCCTTCCGATGGACATTGCAGAATACCGAGTGGATGATTTCACGAATGAGGTCGTTCAGCTCCTCGACCATTTGCGCATATCGGCATGTGTCTTCATCGGGTTGTCCCTCGGCTCCATGATTGCTCAAAACTTTGCGGCGCGGTTTCCCGAAAGAACGCGAGGTATCGTGTTATTGGGTAACGTAGCGTCGATGCGATTGACCCTAGTAGAGCGAACCGTTACGGCAGTCCTTTTCCCTAAGTGGTTGGCCCTTCGGTTATTTGGAAGTCTATCCACCAAGCAATTTATAAAACTCTCGTTCATGCTGACCTGGTTCATGCGTGGCAACAAATGGCTGGGCAACAAGGATACCCGTCAAAAGATACGGGATATGATCAGCCAAATGAAGCGCGAAGAGATCAAACGGATCTTCGCAGCAGTGCATACGTTCAGAAAACAAAATCTGGCTTCTGGCGATTATCCTATCTTATTGGTCAATGGGCAATTCGACAGTCCCGTGATCCATCATCACGCACGTCACATCGTTCGAAACCATCCCTATCGTGCGCGATTTGAACGAATCGCTGGCTCCGGCCACGCCTGTAACTACGACGACCCGGATGCATTCAATGCTTTGCTGAAGCACTGGTTAGAAGAAATGGATTGGACCGCTGAAATGGCGACGACTAGCGGAATAGATTGTACTTCAGAATACAATAGATCGCTCGAAATCCATCCTTCCAATTGATCTTTTTCCCCTCGGCAAAAGTCCTTCCGTAGTAACTGATGCCGACCTCATAGATCCGCACTTTTTGGATGCGGGCGAACTTGGCCGTAATCTCGGGTTCGATACCAAATCTGTTTTCCTCCAGTGTGAATTCATTTAGCAGGGAGCTGCGAAACATCTTGTAGCATGTCTCCATGTCTGTGAGGTTCAAGTCAGTGAACATGTTCGATAAGAAGGTCAGAAACTTGTTTCCGATGCTGTGCCAAAAGAAAAGGATGCGATGGGGATTTCCGCCGATGAAACGCGAACCATACACGACATCCGCAAAATCATCGGCAATGGGCTTAATCAGGATGTTGTATTCCTCCGGATCGTATTCAAGATCGGCGTCTTGGATTACGATCACATCACCCGTCGCTTCTTTGAATCCGCGTCGAATCGCTGCACCTTTACCCATGTTCTTCCCTTGTTCGAAATACCGGATTACCACGTCGCTATGCGTGTCGATAAAACGCTGTATTGCTGCTCTGGTGTCGTCCGAAGAACGATCGTCCACGATTACGATCTCCTTCTCAATTCCCCTGATCAGGGTAACCGCAATCACCTTTTCCAGAATAAGATGGATGGTCTTTTCTTCGTTGTAGGCGGGTATGACGATCGACAATTTCATTGGACGGGCGAATATAATGCTAAGGGCTGCGTTAACGCTGCTAAACTTACATTTGTGCTATGCGGAAAGGACTCCTCATCTTGGCTGTTTTTACCACACTCGTTTCGTTGACCGGGTGTTGGAAATGCTATGAATGCATCGCCACCACCGAATATGGTGAAGTCTCGAGAGACGTCTGTGGTAGGAAAAGCAATATCCAAAATTTGGTCCGTGAGCTGGAATCAGACACCATCGGCGTAGGCCCGTGGATCTGCAAATGATCGCCCATTTGTCACTGGGATTCCAGAGGTGTTTGCCCTTTGGTTTCTAACTAAGCCTCGCCTTGTTGGTCAGCCTCTTCTTCCATCGATTCAGAATCTGCACGCTCCTGTTCAGCTGCTTGCTTATGCATTCCCTTGATCGTAAGGTCGACTTTCTTCTTCTTTTCTCTCAAGGCGTCGATCTCCGCTTGCGCGGCTTCTATCCTTTGCAGTAAGTCTTTCTTCAGCGGATTGCTATCATCTGAATACTTGAAAAAATCGAGTTTACTCTCCTCTTGCGCAAGCGCCGTTTGCTTGTCGCGGATGTGCTGGTTAATCTGTGCGCGTTCATGTTTTAATTCATCATCGCCTTCATTGCTCGTCGAGAGCTTTTCGATCTTGGACTTGAAACGCTTTTCCTCTAATTCACTCTGACTGATGCCGAGAGATTTGTACGCCCTGATGATCGCATTCTCGAATGCGTGGTCTACCTTCTGCTTCATCTTGAAAGGCACTTCACCCATGGCGTTCCACTCGTCGCGCCATGTGTCGATGATCTTCTCTCCTTCCTTCTCAATGCTCTTCTCGATTTGCCTACTCACTTCCATTAAGAAGTTTTCCTTAGCCTGCAGAGCTTCTTTGGAAGCCTTTAACGCTTGTTCCCCCTCTCTCTTCTTGCGGTTGAAAAAGGCATCACAATAGCGACGAAATTCTTTGAACATCTTGTACTCCTCATGAGGGAGTAGTTTACCAACGTCCTTCCACTTGCGCTGCAGTCCCTTCAATTCGTTGGCAACTGCTATCACGTCTTCTCCTTCATGGATCTCCTTCGCGCGGTCCACCAGAGCTTGCTTTTCTGATTTGGTATTCTCAAAATCTGCGCTCTGAGATTTCATGAAAGCATCCCGCTTAGAAAAGTAACCGTCACAAGCCGTTCGAAAGGCTTTCCATATCTTATCGTTCTTTCCTCGACCCGCGTAGCCTACCTTTTTCCATTCCTTTTGCGTGTTGATCACCTCGCGGGTTGCGGCTTGCAAATCGCGCACATCCGTGTATTCCTTGCCAGCGATCTCCTCCACCTTATCGACAAGGTTTTGCTTGTGTTCGAAATGAACGTTGTGCTCTTGTTTAACCTCTTGTCGGTGCTCACGAATACGTTCAAAGACCTTTCCAACTTCGGTCTTGAATTCCTCACGAATCTTTTCCCATTCCTCACGGAAAGTGGGCCCTATCTCGTCCCACTCATGCAAATATTGATGGATGAGGAAATCGACTTGGTTGATCGACTTCTCATTTTCTAACAGCTTGATCTCTCCGATCACATTCATCTTCAACTCCTGATTTTTCTTCAGGTCATTGATTTGAAGTTCTCGATATATGTTGATGTTGTAATAAAAGAGTTCGATCAGTCGGCTGTACTCCCCTTGCAATTCACGCCGCTCAGCATTGGGAACGTGTCCGATCTCATTCCACTTCTGCTTGATGGCATTAAAACGCTTGTAGGCCTTGGCAATGTTCTCCTCATCTTTGATCACATCATTGATTTGAACGAGCAATTCCTTCTTTTCCGTCAGGTTTTGCTTCGCCGCCTCTGCGCGTTCCTTATCAACGACCTTCCGTCGCTCATGGTAAATACCAAGGAGTTCCTTGCATCGCGCATCCTCCGGATCTGGATGGTAATCAAACTCTACTTCCTTCTCTTCACCGTGTTCTGCAGTGAAGGCCTCTTGCTGTGCGTGCTCAGTAGCATCACGCAGCGCGTTGAACTCCTTGGTCAGGTTCTCGATTCGCTCCTTATTTGGAACAAAATCTTCTCCCGTCAGCCAAGTTTGGAGTTCGTTGACGATTTCTTCTTTTGACATCGTTAGCTTATTATGGCTACCAAAAGTAACAGACGTCAGCTGAAATCCACGGGGAATGGCAATAAATGGGGAATGGGGAGTAGGGAGTGGGGGTTGGGGTTGGGTTAAGCGCAATTGCAACTGCAACTGCAGCTTCCATCTTTCTGCACCACAAGCTTCCACCTACTCCCTATTCAACTGCTCCCTATTCCCTAATCCCTAATCCCCAATCCCTAATCATACCTTTGCCGGCTTCGCATGCTGTTCGTAAACATACATAGCCTTGACCTCAGTGAGGATGATACCGCTTGGCAAAAGCTATTCGATAAGACTTGGCCAGCTTATGAACGCTGGTTCAGCAAAGAAGGCTTAAAAGCGCGGCCGGGTTACTTGAGTTCACTTATGGCTTTTGAAGCGACCTTCCCTGAGCTCGTGCACCTCTATACACACTTGTGCGAAATGGCCGGCGGGTCAGATCTTGCCGCTCGATTCTTGAGCATGTACTGCCCTCCCCCCTACATGAGCGGATGCAGCCAGGTTGCTTGGACCAAGGATCAGCCCGCTTTGATTCGAAATTACGATTACAGTCCACTTTTCTTTGAAGGCGTAGTGATGCGCACGAACTGGTTGAAACCCGTAATCGGAATGAGCGATTGTACCTGGGGATTGCTGGATGGCATGAATGCCGATGGGCTTTCAGCCTCGCTAACTTTCGGTGGTAGACGCATTACTGGAAAAGGCTTTGGGATACCCTTGGTATTAAGGTATTGCCTGGAGACCTGCGCAACAACCGAAGAGGCCGTAAAACAATTGGTTAAGATTCCCGTGCACATGGCGTACAATGTCACCCTCATGGACAAGGATCTCAACTATGCCACGATTTACTTTGTTCCAGGTCAAGCCAATCAAGTACACTATGTGCCGGTAGGCACCAACCATCAAGAAGAGATCACGTGGCCTGACTATGCGGCCATGACCCGAACGGTCGAACGACGTAACATTTTGGAATTTGCGGTCATGAACCCGCACGAGCACTACGATACCATGGTGCATAAATTTCTGACTCCACCCTTGTACAACACCGCCTACGAAAAGGCGTTCGGGACGCTGTACACAGCGGCTTATCTGCCGACAAGTAACACCGTGCATTACTACTGGCCGAGCAAAGAGCTCACGCAATCGTTCGAAGATTTTAAACCCGGTAAAATGGGTGTCACCTTACGCACCAACGCGCATCGTAAAATCGTTTTGTAAAGCTTAACCGTGGATGAATTCCTTGGTGCCGTAGCGCTTCATGACTTCCGCCTCATACTCTAGGAATTCTTCCCAGACCGCATCAACGTCCATCACTCCTTCACCGAGGGATCGAGCAAACTTTAAGAACATCGTGTAATGCATGGCCTCACTTCGCATGAGGTCGGCATAGAACTCCGAAAGCTCTGGATCCTTGATCCCCTCGGAAAGCACCTTGAAGCGCTCGCAACTCCTAGCTTCGATCATCGCCGCCGTCATCAGAGAATTAATGAGGTGTGTCATGCGGCTCGCCCCGCCTTTTGCTTTGAAGAATTCTCTAAGATCATGCACGTAGGGGTCCTTTCGCTCCCAGCCCAGCGAGAGTCCTCTTTTTTTCAGGTGGTCGTGAACGCGCTGAAAATGTTCCAATTCCTCCTTGGCCAATTCCGTCATGGCATCTACTAACTCAGGAAATTCAGGAAATTGCACGATGAAGGAGATCGCAGCGCTTGCCGCTTTCTGCTCACAGAAGGCATGATCCGTTAATATTTCTTGGATGTTCTTTTCCGCGATATTCACCCATCGTGGGTCCGTTGGAAGTTTGAGCCTAAGCATTTGATCCTAAATTGATACGCAAAGGTACCATCGAGCGTTAGATGAGTGCTTTACAACCGCGATATTTGCACGCATGCGCTTTACGCTGGGTATACTGATTTTATTGACTTGCTTGACGGGATGCAAGGACAGGTGCAAACGCTTAGACGGTCCTCGAGAACGCTATGAGCAACTCCTATTGCCCGTTCATTCCTTGGCATTGCGCACGCCAGCCGAGGTCACGCTTTACGTCGACACCTTTGCTCATAGCAATTTGGAGATATTCGCGCAACCGGAAGTCTACCACATCCTCAAAACGGATGTAGACAATTTGCAATGCGTCGTTGAAATGGATGCCTGTTTCAAGGACCAAGAAGCGGTGTTGATCAACGCTACTTTCAAACGCATCGACAGCATCATCTTTGAATCGGCAGGACAAATCACCTCCGGCAACTTAATCCTTCAAGATTCCATTCGCATTAAAAACACTGGCTTGGGCGATATCGACCTCACCTTGAAAAGCGAGCAGGTGTTTTCCCATATCACCTCCTCAGGAAGCATCATCTTGGCGGGAACCACAAATAGATCAGTGAGCCTCGCTTCAGGTTCTGGAGAGATCAGCGCATTCAATTTGATCGCCGACACCGCAATCATTCACAGCATTGGAAGCAGCATCATCCAAGTATACGCCGATCATTACCTTGAAGTCCACTTCTGGAACCCAACAACGGTGCAATACCGAGGCGAGCCAGATTCGATTGTAGTATTTGGAGAGGGGACATTGGTAAACGCCAATCTTTAAATGCCAGATACTGTTGCTTGAATTGCTACATCTTCCTACTTTCATCGAACAATGATCGACGGATTTAACACCTAGCAAATGGCAAGACTCATCCTACTCTACGCGCTTTCGCTCCTGACCCTCTCTACCTTCAATGTGCATGAAGCGCTGGCGCAAACCAAAGAGCTTACTCTCAAAGACGCAGTGCTCAAGCGGTTCTCAGCGTTTTATCCTGAGCGAATGAACCAACTACAATGGGTGAGTGGAACTTCTACATTGAGCTATGTAGAAGAGCAGAAAGACGTCCAAACCCTTATGCTGAGACCGGCGGAAGGCAAAGCCAAGGCAACGCTGAGCCTTCCCACCTTAAATGAATGGATCGGCGAGGAGACTTCTTTGGGCTCCTTCCCTAGCATTTCCTGGATGAACGCGTCGAACTTTCAATTTCAACATCAGGAAGATGTGTACTCCATAGACCTGAAAAAGAAAACCGCCAAAAAAGTCTTTTCATTGCCAGAAGATGCGGAAGAACTAAGTTTTAATCCGGATCGCAGCATGTGCGCATACGTGAAAGAGCACAACATTTATATACTAACGAGGGCCGGAGAAGTTCGCGTCACGGAAGACGGCGGTCCTGGAATTGTTTATGGAAAAGCGGTCCATAGAAATGAATTTGGCATCAACAAAGGCCTGTTTTGGTCCAACGATGGCCAAAAATTGGCCTTTTACCGCATGGACGAGCAAATGGTAGAAGCGTATCCACTCGTTGAGATTAACACACAACCTGCCTCTGTGCGGGAGATTAAGTATCCAATGGCGGGTAGAACGAGTCATCATGTGACCCTCGGAAGTTTCGACCTTTCCACGAAAAAGACAGTATACATGCATACGGGTTCACCCGAGGATCAATACTTGTGTTCAGTGACTTGGTCGCCCGACGCCAGCGCGATATACATTGCCTTGTTGAATCGGGATCAGAACCACCTCGCATTGAACCGTTATTCCGCCGCTACCGGTGCGTTCGAGAAGACTCTGCTCGAAGAATCTGATCCTGCATATGTAGAACCCGAACATCCGTTGTGGTTTATGCCGAATGATCCTACCAAGTTCATTTGGATGAGCGAACGAGATCATTTCCAGCACATGTATCTCTACAACACCGACGGCACACAACTGAAAATACTCTCTGGTGGTTTGTGGGAAGTACACGAAATCTTGGGATTAGACGCGACACAGAAATTCATTTACGTGCGTGGAACAGGAGAACCATCGATCACTTCAAGGACTTACGATGATGAACGGAATGCCTTGCAACGCTATACCTACGTGATTGATTTAGAACGCGGAGGCATTAACTTCATCAACTCCCGGAAAGGCACCCACATGGGTTCACTCAGTGACGATGGCAAATACATCGTTGAGCATTTCACAAGCATTGACACCCCGTGGGAAACTGCCATATACACTTCCCAAGGCAGTCGGATTGAGACCATCCATACGGCAAAAGATCCGCTGGATGGATACGCGCTTGCGAAGCCAGAGATCGGGCACATTTCAGGGGGGAATGCTGAGCGGCTGTACACCCGACTCATCAAACCGCATGACTTCGATGCCAACAAGAAATACCCTTTGCTGATTTACCTCTACGGCGGACCGCATGCTCAAATGATTACAGATACCTATCTGGCAGGTGCTCCGATGTGGATGTATTGGATGGCTGAGCAAGGCTATATCGTGGCCACCGTTGACAACCGCGGATCTGCGAATCGAGGAATCGATTTTGAGCAATCCACCTTCAGAAATCTGGGCAAAGAAGAAATGTTTGATCAAAAAATGTTCTTGGATTACTTGGTCACTCTTCCGTATGTAGACGCCTCACGGATGGCGATCCATGGATGGAGTTTCGGCGGCTTTATGACGATCAATATGATGCTCGCTTACCCTGGTTACTTTAAAGCTGGCGTAGCAGGAGGTCCCGTCTGTGATTGGAGCATGTACGAAGTGATGTATACCGAGCGCTACATGGACACGCCAGAAGCCAATCCAGAAGGATATTCAGCAGCGAATTTAGTGCAGCATGCTGATCAGCTAAAAGACGATCTGCTGGTGATTCATGGAACCATTGATGACGTAGTGCTCTGGCAGCACTCCCAGTCGTTTGTTAAAGCTTGTGTGGACAATGAAGTGCAGTTGGACTACTTCCTCTACCCTGGCCACCCGCATAATGTACGAGGGAAGGACCGCTACCATTTGATGGAAAAGGTGCTGAACTACATAGACGATCGCATCGGAGATCCTAAGTCGGAATGAAGGCAGTCTGAAATGCCTTGGAAAGCGAATCAATGGCCGTAGACCTATCCTTTTCTGGTAGGTGCTTCGGTGGCCCTTGGGGCGTATCGTTCGCGTCTACGATGTAGATGCGATGATCTGTGCAATCCCGCAATACGTCCAATTCGCAGAACTCCAGTCCGGCAATGGTGCAAAACCCAATGATCTGTGCTACTTCCTCGTCAGAAAGCTTCGATGCCACATCGCTACAATATGCTGAGCGATCGGGGACGTTCTTGAAGCGCTCTGTATTCTTCCGGTAGTTCAAGTAAATATGTGGAATGCTTCCCCCGATGACTGGGATACGCAGGTCCATGACCTCTTGCTCATTGACGCTGCTATCGATGAGCCGCTGGTAGATGACCCCTTCTTCTGCAACACATGGACATTCCACTGCTAGTCCATCATGCACCGCGTTTTGAAGACTCTTCTTAACCGCAATTCCCTGGAAACTGGAAGGATCAATTCTCGTTGAATATCCAAACGCATGTTGCATTTGCTCATCGACAACGTCCTTGGATATATCTCGGCTTTGCAAGTTGACAACGCGCACATTTTCGATTCTTTCTAATGGACCGAATTCCTCCCTTACGGTCGCGTATTCCCAATACAAAGCGAGCTCGAATGATCGATCAATTCTATTGGTAATTTCCCAACCCAAAGACCTGGCAATCTGGTACAACGTGCTCCCTCTGCTTGGAAAGTGAGGGAAGGCCAACAGCGTCTTTCGTCTTTTCGATTGAAGTGCATCCAGCAGTTTCCGAAAAGCAATTGCGCTGTCTTTCAAGAACATTTCACTGACGGGCATACCCTTTCGGTACCTATTGAACATGCCGCGTCGGTATTTTGACAAGAAATACACCTACTCTAGTAATTTTTTTATCTGTTCTGCCACCTTTGGATTGGCCCAATCCGCCGCACCCGTGAACTGATAAATCACCTGTCCATCTGCGTCTAAGATGTAGGAGGCTGGAATAGCCTTTGGAGTGAGTTCACCCGGCAAAGGGGTGGTAACCCGATAATAAGGCACTTCGAATTTTGAGGAAGCTACAAAGCGATCGAAGACCTCTTTTGATTCAAAATTTAGGAAGACGAAGGTCAATTCAGGCAATGAAGCCTGCAGATCCTCCAAACTTGGCAACTCTGCAATGCACGGAACGCACCAACTTGCCCACATATTGAGGAAGACGGGTTTACCCTTGAATTCAGAAAGCGATTGTACTTCACCATTCACGTCCTCGATGCGGATATCATAGCGATATAACGTTTGAGACGGTGCCTTGGACTCGATGTATTGCGGCGCATCCAATCGCCAACGCGTAAATTCTACTTGCACCCAAGTGCCAATTTCGGTAAAGAACAGCAAGGACATGATCCCAAAAAAGACCAAGTTCTTCGCCCAGGATTTCCCCCACCACTCTCGTATCGTCATCTCATCCCAATTTATCCCCGTTCTCACAAGGGCGTTCTACAGAAAGCAAAACTACACCTTGCTCTGAGTACACGCCCAGCACGAGGCATTCGCTCATGAAGTCTGCTACCTGCTTGCTCGAAAAATTCACGATTCCCAATACTTGGCGATCAATGAGCGCTTGTTCGTCATACAATTCAGTGATTTGAGCACTCGACTGAAGCACTCCGACATCTGCACCGAAATCTACCCAAAGCTTAAACGCTGGATTCCTAGCCTTTGGGAAGGCTTCTACCCTGACTATTGTTCCAACGCGAATATCAAGCGCTTGAAAATTTGAAAATTGCGCTTCTGATGCTTTCATTCCTTTCAATACCAAATTTGATTTGTAAATTCGAACAAATCCTACTATCCAATGAAACAATATTACGCCCTTCTCTTGATTTTGCTTTGTCCATTTTTCTTGGCGGCTCAGACTACGGAATACGCCGACGACTTTGAAAATGGACTGTCCAATTGGACAACCACGGGAAGCTGGGGAACTGCTTCCGCCTATGCTTACAACGGTACCTACTCGCTTGCCGATAGTCCATCTGGTCTTTATCAAAATGCAACCACGAGCTATGCGACGCTAGATAGCGTAATGGATCTGAGCTCCGCACTGGATGCTTCTGTGCATATGCGACTAAAGTTCGATATCGAAAATGGATTCGATTATTGCTACTTAGAAATGTCATCTAATAACGGTTCATCATGGACCACTATGTACACCTTCAATGGTGAGAACAACTTGAATACTTGGACGAATTTCTCTGTCAGTGCAGGAGGGTTGGTAGGCAACAGTCAGGTCAAACTGCGTTTCCGCTGGTACAGCGATGCTGGGTATACCGCGTATGGAATTTACATGGATAGCTTAAGGATCATCAGCGATACCACTGACAATGCGCCTCCACTGATCGTGCACGATCCAGACCCACATTTTGAAGGAGAGCCTGATACCAACTATCGTGAAGTAACCATAACGGATATTTCGGGAGTGGCTCAAGCTGAGTTAACCTATACCGTCGACAATGGTCCACAAAATGTAATCACCCCAATCGACACCAACGGTGATGTTTACACCTTTGCGATTCCACCTCAAGATGCGGGTGCCTATGTCGATTACTTTATTGATGCAGTGGATTCTTCTGCCCAGCAGAACGCTGCAAATTCACAGATCTACCAATACATCTCCGGAAACTACATCAAGCACGACAATGGTACCGTCAGTTTTGTGCAGAGCTTCAGCGCTGGCGGATTTACATCCGGCGTTGCAAACAGAATTACACTGAGTGGACAAACCACTTTGACTACTGCGCTTATCCGAAATTATACGGATGTGAACAACCCGAACGACAGTATTCAAATCCACGTTTGGTCAAACAATAGTGGCACACCAGGTACTGACCTAATCACGCCATTCAACGTATTCCCAGAAGCCAACCTTCTAGAACCGCAGCGCATGACGCGTATCGATCTACGCGATTACGAAAGCCAGCTCGATAGCCTACAAGGAAACATCTTCATTGGATTTACCGTGCCATCCGGACAGGCTTGGGTTTGTGAAACTTCTGGTTCAAACGGTCGTGGCTATACCTACAATGGCTCCACTTGGTCGAGCTCATCATACACCTATCATTTCAGGGCCATCACCACGGATCCGCTGACCCCTCCAGATGCCTACTTCACAGCGGACACCACGAACGACCCGGAAGTAGCATTTACGGACCTTTCCAATGGAAACCCTACCAGCTGGTATTGGGATTTTGACGATGGCGACACGAGCAGTGCCCAGCATCCGACCCACACATATGAGAACCCAGGAACGTACAATGTGTGTCTTACAGCGACCAACTTCGTAGGCTCAAGTCAAGCCTACTGTGAAAACGTTACCGTGGTAAATGCCGCACCTCTTGCCCTTTTCCTAGTAGATCAATCAAATGATCCAAGCATTCAATTGGATGAGTTCTCGCTCTACAATCCGACATCGTGGTCTTGGGATCTTGGAGATGGAAACTCTAGCACATTGCAAGAACCGGAGCACACCTATGGGAGTGCTGGCAGCTATGATATCTGCCTCATCGCCAGCAATGCTTACGGAAGTGATACGGCCTGCCAGAACGTGAACATTGTCAATTACTTGCCGATTCCTTTGTTCCAATACGAAGTGCAGGTAAACAACATCGTAACCTTCGAGAACCTTACCGCGATCGGTAACCCTACAGCTACTGATTATCACTGGGACTTTGAGAACAATGGTGACACATCGATCGTGGCAGAACCCACCTATAACTTCCCCTTGACTGGAGGAACATTCGAAGTATGCCTTATTGCATCAAACACAGTCGGTAGCAGTAATCCCTATTGCTCCGATGTTGAGTTGAATGACCTAACCGTTGGGGTACACGAAGTGTCGGCCAACGGTTTTGTGGTGGCGCCAAACCCAGCCGTTGACTTTGTGCAGATCAAATCGTCAGATGGATCGAAACACATTCAATCTTACCGCTTCGTAAGCGTAGATGGTAGCATCAATGATCTCAAAGCCACGCGTCTGACGAATGGACTTGAATTCAATGTGTCATCACTGGCGCAGGGAATCTACTTTCTCGAATTGACTTCAGACGACGATTCCATCACGCGTCTTCCGATTGTGATTCAATAAGGATAGTATCAACCTTACTCAAAGCCCTTTCGTCTTTTTCGGAAGGGCTTTTTTCATAGTAACCGGCGAGCGTTGATGGTTTAACAAACAATCCCTATCACCTATCGTATCAGCCGCAACCTTTGTCGAATTGAATCGTTTTAGTAGGAACAAGCCCTTAGCTTTGAAAACGCCAACCAGAACCCAGGTGCAATGACACGACAGATCGGAAGCAGTGAAAAAGCGTTAAGCATCAATTTGGATCCATCCATTTATGGGTCTTTCGCAGAAATCGGAGCAGGACAAGAAGTCTCTGCCAATTTCTTCGCCGCCGGAGGTGCGTCGGGCACCATCGCCTTGGCTACTTCGGCCTACGACATGAAGATATCGGACTCTGCTTATGGAGCCTCCAAGAAGTACGTGGCAGAGCCTCGATTGCTCACCATGTTGGATAAAGAGTTTTCCAACCTTGCATCCAAGCTCGAACAACGAAAGCACGATACGCGCTTCTTCTCGTTTGCAAACACCGTGGAGATCCTTAACTATTACAAGACCAACAAAGGACACGGTTGGGTAGGATTACGCTTTCAATTAGAGCCAGATAGCCCACCCAATGAATGTGTGTTTCATGTGATCATGAACGATAACGATGGGTTGATGCAACAAAAGGCGCTTGGACGTCTGGGAGTGAATTTGATCTACGGGGTATATCACTACAAGCATGATCCTGAAATGCTGTTGAACAGCCTGCTCGATGGAGTGGGTCAGGGAAGAGTTGAGATCGACATGTTCCGTCTCTCAGGGCCGGATTTCGATCACGTAGACAATCGCATTCTGAGCTTACTATTGGTGAAAAACGGAATGACGGACGCAGCCTTGTTCGGTCCGAATGGCGACGTTCTGCAAGCTTCTCAGGCTCTTTACAAGAAAAACATCCTTGTATTGCGCGGACGTTTCCGCCCTTTGACCCATGTCAATCTCGACATGTTAAAAATGGGCCTCAAGGAATTTCGAAAAGAGGAAGACGTTGACGTAGATCGTATTCAAGTATTGTTTGAACTGACGCTCAAAGACCTCAGTGCGGATGGTCGGATCGATGAAAAGGACTTTCTCGACAGAGTAGATATCATCGGCAGCCTCGGTTACACGGTATTGATCTCCAACTATCAGAAGTACTATACGCTTGTATCCTACCTGAGTGATTCGGTTCGAAACCGAAAAGTTGGGGTCATTCTAGGCGTTGATAACCTCGACCTGATTTTTGATGATAAGTATTACGATCAGCTCAAAGGCAGACTGCTGGAATCCTATGGTATTCTATTTGGCAGGAATGTGAAGTTGTACGTCTATCCTTCACTTGCTAAAGATGGAGAGAGCCTCAAGACCATCGAAAATCTCCATTTCGGAGACAAGGCGATCTACCATCTCATTGACTACTTAAGAGCAAAAGATAAGATGGAGAATATTCGTTGCTCCAACAAAGACATTCTGAACATCTTCTCAGACCACGTGGTCAAAAAGATCAAGGATTGTGAATCTGGCTGGGAATATATGGTGCCAAGCATCGTAGCAAACATGATCAAGGAAGGAAATCTCTTCGGCTGGAAGCCCGAAATGGTGGAGGACAAAGAGTCCGCATAAGCACTACCTTTCTGGTATGAGACTGAGACTTGCCTTCGTTTTAGCATGCTTCCTCCCTTCCATCCTATGCCTAGCACAGTTTCCGCAAGAAACTGACCTGAACATGCTCACAGAAACCATGTGTGGGACGTATACCGCTACTGAACAATCCATCGATGAGGATGCGTTGGAAGTCACCTTAATGCTGACCCGCATTTGGAAAGACGAAGAAGACGTTTGGATCTATGCGGAGCAAAAGTCTTCTGATGCTGAGAAGGTTACCTACCGCCGAGAGATCTACCAGCTCGTCATGAACGGAAAGAATAAATTTATTCAAACCGTATTTGACCCTGAGAAAGAAGAGGCATGGATTGGCGCCGCCGACAAACCGAAATTGGTAAAAAGCCTGTCTCCTAGTAATTTAATACTGCGAGATGGATGCACCATCGGCTTTGTCTATTCAAATGGAACCTATGCTGGCAGTACCCAAGACCGGTGTGCTTTCGACTGGAAAGGAGCTACGCTGGCTACATCTGAGATTACGCTTTCAGAAGGGATGATGGTCAGCTGGAATCGCGGATGGACCGATCAAGGCCAGCAAATCTGGGGTCCAACTCAAGGTGGATACGTCTTTATCAAAGAGTAAGCGGGCCACTCCAATGCGCGTAACCCGCCCATTCCGCCGGAAGGGATGGGACTTCTTTAAATATTCCATAAACGCTAGAACCACTGCCAGTCATGGATGCATAGGCAGCACCAAGGGAATACATTTCTGCTTTGATATCCCCTAGTATAGGGTAGTTTGGAAACACACTCTTCTCAAAATCATTCTGGATAACCCCTTTCCAATCCGCCACGTCCAATGTAGAAAGAAGCGTAAGGTCAATCGGCGGCGGCCCAGGTTGAACGCCCGCATAGGCCTCTTTGGTCGAAATGTGGATTCCAGGATTCACGATCAACGCAAAGTAATCGCTCAGGTCCAAGTCGATCGAATGCATCCGCTCTCCCCTTCCGAAGACGTACATCGGTGCATTCTTCCAAAAGAACGGGCAATCGCTTCCAATCTCTGCGAGGATGTCCATGGCCTCTTTGTCCGAAAGGGTCAGCGAGAAGAATTCCTTCAGCGCCTTTAAGGTGTACGCCGCATCCGCGCTTCCACCTCCCAATCCAGCTCCAATTGGAATCGTTTTGAGCAAGTGAATATCGACCGGCGGAAGATTGAACCATTCCTCTAAACGTTGGTAGACCTTGATGCACAGGTTCTGATCTGCACTCCCAGGAATGTCCATTCCATAACTCATGAAGCGCACTTTTCCAGATTCGGCCTTGGAGACGATATCAGAATGGATCCACGCTGCTTCATCTCGGTCGGTGAGCTCAAGGCTCTCCTTCCATTGAACCGGATAAAAAACAGACTCAATGTTGTGATATCCATCCGGTCTCTTTCCGGTAACGTAGAGCCCGATGTTGATCTTTATGTTGGGGAATACCACCATGGAATTGCGAAGATGAGGAATGAGAATTGGAATTCGGTGTCGGATCTTCTCGATTCGAGCTAAGGATGGATACTTTTTCCGGCAATCGGATCGCTTAACATCATCTCCTCTTCGGGTTCCAGAACCATCAAGCATGAATAATCGTCCATGATTTTTCCGTTTCCTCCTCAATAAATAGCTTTGGGCGAAACACAAAGCACATGGCGATATGGTTTAAAGAAGTTCCAGTGGAACAAGCAGACACGATGCGGAAGGGAACGATGTTGGAAGCACTAGATATTCGCATGATCGAATTGGGAGACGACTACATAAAAGGATCCATGCCAGTAGATCATCGGACCGTGCAGCCTTATGGCATCCTCCATGGGGGTGCGTCTGTAACCTTGGCAGAGAGTCTGGGGAGTGTGGCTGCACACCTTACGGTAGATCCAGATAAATACTATTGCGTAGGCATGGAAATCAACGCCAACCATCTGCGTCCCGCTACCAAAGGACGCGTAATTGGAACTGCTCGACCGATCCATATTGGCAGATCATCGCAAGTCTGGGGCATTGAGATCGTAGACGAAGACGGAAAAAAGATTTGCATCAGTCGAATCACCATGGCTGTAGTGCCCAAAGACAAACTGAGGAAGTAGACTTCTTCAAACAAGTTTAAAAGAGAAAAGCCAGCGCTATGGAAGGACTGGCTTTTCTGAACCTAACTAAACGAAGAGGAATTATTCTATTTCTACACTCCCTTGGGAAATATCGATGGTAACAGTTCGCGCACCTGGCGAAGATCCAACGGTACCAGCAAGTATACGTTGCATATGGTCTGGACTGACTTTGACCTTCGCATCAATGTTGTCGGGACCTTCTATTTCTCCAGCCTTCACCTTCGCATTCAAGGCATAGGAAGCTCCATTGGCGAAACCGATTTCTATGCTCGAAAAGCCTCCTGTAATATCGACCGTCGTAAACGCGGCTGCGATCTCGTCTACCTCTAAGCTTCCGTATTCCAACTCTGCTTTTAGCGCCCCAGAGAGTTTATCGATCTCTGCGGAAGAAAAGGAACTGGACATGGACAAGCTTCCGATATCATCGATCTCAAAGGCGTCGTAGCTCGACTTTGCATCGAGAGAGACAGCATGGTCGATGTCGATGGCTGAAAAAGAACTTTTCAGAACGAGTTTTCCCGCATCGTCTATTTCGAGGCTGCCATAGGTCATAGTAACCTCGGCATCTGAAAGTCCATCGAGTTCAGCGCTGCTGAAATCCATGTTCAAGACATTGCCCTTTCCTTCCAGCTTTTCAGCCCGTAAGTTTCCGTAATCAATATCCACGGTAACCGGAGCAGACATGGAAGCCAGAAAACTGCTTCCGAAATCGTTGTCGAGGTCAATTCGAATACTGGACGGCATCTTGATCGTGTAAACGATGGTCACATCATCCATATTCTTGTCTTCAAGTATTGTTTCTAGAGAAACTGCACTTGAACTGGCGCTGACTTCCTTGACAGATATTGCATCCAAGACCTTTTGCGCCTTGTCTTCATTGCTCTCGTCCACCTTCACTAAGAAGTGCACAGAGATGGTGTTTTGGTCCCAAGTGGTGACGTTGACGTCACTGAACTTGCTTTTCAGCTTGAAGGCCGCATCGGCATTCACAGTGTAGTCTTTCTTCCACTCTTTGGTGTATTCATCCTTGGCCTGTGCAGATGCACTTAAAACCAAGCCTGCGCATAGCAGGAGGGAGATTTTGTTGATTGTATTCATGATTAATTCACTAAACGGTTTTGCTGCTCATATTTTTCGATCTTCTCTAGGTGCATCTCGAGCAACATAAGTCGCAACCTATAATTCTCAACCATGTACCGCACGATCCGCTGATCGCCTTGGTGATGGTTTAATTCTTGTCTCAACGCCTCATAATCTTCTTCGAGTTGATGCAACTGTCCCGCGACAAGTTGGCCGATCATTTCCTCTGAATCAGTCGAGACGATGCTTCTTTTCTTGGTACGTATCTGGTCTGAGAAGTAGCCTTCTACTTCAGCCATTTCAGGCGAGATGTCACTCAAACCAATCGTGGCTTGTTGGATTGGTTGATCCATTTCCCCCTCCCCGTTTGGAACAGCTCGCGTAACAAACAATATTCCCACGATCACCGCAGCGGCCCACCAGACCATCTGCATTGGATTGTTGCTTTTAGGCTCCTCGGAAACCTTGCGCAGCTTTTGTTCGAAGCGCTTCGCATGCCCTTGGTTTGGCTCTTGGTCATCGAACGATGACCGATCGGCGCTGATTATTTCTTCTAATGATTTCATGCCTGCTGAATTAAAAATTCTCTGACCCGTTGCTTTCCGCGGTTGAATTGTGAGCGTGAGGTGGCACTGCTGATGCCCATTATTTCCGCGATTTCCTCGTGATCGTAGCCTTCAAATAAGTACAAGTTGACAATGCTTCGATAACCATCCGACAGTTGTGCAATCGCCTCTTTGATCTGTTGAACAGAATAAGGTGCATCAAACGAAGGTTCGGCCTCCTCAGGGCCGAGCCACTCTTCCTTGTGGCCGTCATAGGTCTTCTTCGCACGCAAGGAATTGATGCTTTTATTCACGACAATTCGCTTCAGCCATGCTGGAAACGTCGATGTATCTATAAGGGACGGCAGCTGTTCGAACGCAGTCAAAAAGGCCTCTTGCATCACGTCTTCTGCGTCGTGGCGATCCAATACAATTCGATGGGCGGTGTTGAACATGGCTTTGTAATACAGATGATAGATCTGCATTTGAGCATGACGGTCTCCTTTTACACAGCGGGCCAAGGCATCCTGATGGATACTCTTGACCTGATCCACATTCGTGCTATGATCCTGCGCGCTCACCGGCTGAAAGGTAGTATTCCGAAGTCTGTTCTCTTGCATCACTACATCCTAAAGACAAGCCTCAAATGGAAGTGATGCATATGAAGTGATTATTTTTTGGGAGACATACAATGCGCGGTAATTGATTTCATTTTCACTCAAAGAATGGCTAGCATTGGCATATGTTGCATCAAACTCCACAGGTTGTGTTCAAGGAGGCTCAATCGTTTATCGGCTACAACACTCGGACATCGTTCGCACAAAACAAGACGTTCCAACTTTGGAATCGGTTTATGCCAAAGCGCAGCTCGATTAAAACCGCGCTGGGAATCGAATTGTATTCCATCGACCTGTATCCAGAGGGCTTTTATTCTGAATTCAATCCAACGGTCGAATTCACAAAATGGGCTGCTGTCAAGGTTTCTCCCACAAGCCAAATACCCGATGGCTTCGAGCTCCTTGAAGTAGCACCTGGAAACTTTGCCGTTTTCACCTACAGGGGAAAGCCAAGTGAATCTCGGCCGTTTTTTGAATGGGTTTTTCAAGAATGGATCCCCAATTCTGCGTATGAACTGGATGATCGCCCGCACATAGCGGTAATGGGTGAGCGCTACTATGGAGAAGACCCTGCATCGGAGGAAGAGATTTGGATTCCCATTAAAAATGGAAGTTAGCATTGGTGAATCCACCTTTTGATCGCATCTTTTGGGCATGAAAAAGGATAGCTATGCCTCTGCGATTACAACCATATTAGTGGTAAGCGACATCAAACAATCCACCCAATGGTACACGGAGGTACTCGGCGCTGAGCTCTACCGCGCTTATGGAGGAGATTCAGTAGTGCTTCAATTCCTTGGTCAATGGCTGCTTTTGGTAACGAGTGGAGCGCCAACGGCAGATAAGCCGGCTACCTATATGAACCCTCCTAAAAATGAGGATGACATGAGCCATGCCTTTACCCTAAGGGTCGAGGATTGCGAAGCGAGCTATGTCCTGCTGAAAGGTCGGGGCGCATCCTTCATCACGCCACCCGTGAAAAATGGAGGGGAGACGCGCTGCTTTTTCCGAGATCCCGACGGACACCTGTTTGAAATCAGTGCCTACGCTCCCGGCTGATTTATTTGCGCTCTGAATTGCACCGGCGTCATGTGTGTCCACCTTTTAAACGAACGCACGAATGCACTCGCATCCGCATAATCGAGGAGGTAAGCTACCTCGGAAATAGACAATTCATCCTTCTTCAAGTAGTTCATCGCAAACTCCTTTCTGAGCTCGTCAATGAGTTGTTTGTAGGTATGTCCATCCTCCTTCAACTTTCGTTGGAAGGTGCGAACACTCATGTTAAGGTGAGCCGCAATCTGCTCTATGGAAGGGAATTCTGGCTTCACCAAATTCACTACTGCTCGCTTCACTAGGCTGTAGAATCCAAGTTCATTTCTCAGGCTTCGCTCCTTTTCTTCGGCGTGCGATACCAGCATACGCAACAGAGCGAAATCACTGGTAACGACCGGCATGTCGACATGCTTTTTATCAAAAATGATGGCGTTTTCTTCGCAGCCAAAAAGCACCGCACAACCAACCACCCTCTCCACAGCTGCGGGCTCTGGTGGCGCCTCACAAGTCAAC
Source organism: Flavobacteriales bacterium (assembly GCA_013204105.1). Classification (GTDB taxonomy): domain Bacteria; phylum Bacteroidota; class Bacteroidia; order Flavobacteriales_G; family Salibacteraceae; genus SHAN690. The sequence goes on along the minus strand of JABMOM010000030.1, from coordinate 14,449 downwards.
CAAACTTCTTTTGGAACGTGCGCATTCCGCGTAATCGATTGAAACTCACGGACCGTAAATGCCAAGTAACCATACACGGTTTGCTCTACGCTCACTTTGGATTGATCTACCCATTCTTTGACCGGACGCAGGGTCAGCTTGTAATCGCTGCCCATGCGGTGTAGCTCGGTGGGTAAGGCGCTGCAACCCAAATTGGCAAATTCACAGCAATATTCGAGCGCCTGGCGAACGGTGGCACTGGTTTGTGCGATCTGATTGATGAGTCCTGCGGCCGCCAAGTTCAGATGCTCTCCACCGTGCAATCCAAACAAGGGGTCACCTGTCATTTCCACGGCATTTTCAATCACCGCATTGTAAATGTCTTGTCCAAACCGACAGTCTTCCTGACTCAGCTCTTCCATTGACAGACCAGTTAGCCCCATCAATGCCTCAGTGTCTGCGCCCAGCTGACCGGCAAAATCGATCATACTCAGCACGAATCTTCCATTGAAATGCATGCCTCAAAAATAAGCAGCCTATCTTTTGGCACGAAATGTCAATACAATGGCATTTACTGAAGGGCCATCTGATCATCGAATGATGAGTTTTGTCCCATCAAAAAATGATAACCATGAAAACAATAAAGACAGCCATTACCATCAACGCTTCTGCTGAAACGATATGGAAGATTTTAGCCAATACCACTGATTATCCAAAATGGAATCCACTTGTCGTCACTTTGAACGGAGAGCTAAAAGAAGGAAACAACATCGAGATTCACGTTAGCTTGGGAAAGGACAAACCATCTGTATTTAAACCCAAATTGCTCGTCGTGAAAAAAGACGCCGAGTTGCGATGGTTAGGAAGCTTGTTTGTCAAAGGACTTTTCGATGGCGAGCATTCCTTCCAACTCGAGCCCCAGGCCGACGGAAGCGTGCGTTTCGTGCATGGAGAGGTATTCACTGGAGTGCTTTCTTCCCTCATTTTTGGAATGATTGGAAAGGATACACTCGCAGGATTCAACGCGATGAATGAAGCCTTGAAGCAGCGAGCGGAAGCCATGAACGGCTAATTGCATCGGCATGAATAACTTAAAACGAGCCCTGACGGCCAATGCGCTGTTCAGTGGAACCAGCGCGACGGTCGCGCTGGTCTTTGCAACTGAGGTTTCTATTTGGATGGGTGTTCCCAATGCCTGGATTCTCCGTTTCATCGGAATAGGATTAGCGGTCTTTTGCATAGGCTTGGTGCTGCTGATCCGACAAGCAAAGCCCAATCCTCAACTAGCCTGGACAATCGTATTTCAAGACCTGCTCTGGGTGTTGGGCAGTAGTTTGATTTTGCTCTTCCCTCCTATTGATTTTAGCGTTGGTGGCAAGATGCTAATCGGTGCAATCGCCCTGATCGTGGGCCTGCTCGCACTTTGGCAAAGAGTTGCCTTAAGGAAGCGCTTATGACGGGCATTTGTCTACCTTTCCATCCTCAAAACCAATCAATTATGCGATTGCACCTGCTTTCCCTTTTTCTTCTTTTTGGATTGATCTTCACCGCTTGCGAGAAGATGGACAACGATAAATGCCATGAGAAGCAAACGTGTGACTATTGCCAAGACAACGATTGGGATGACGACGATCACCAAGACGGCAATGATGACGTTGACGACAACGACGAAGGAAATAAGGATAATGCCGATGATAAGTCTGGGGATGATCAAAAAGAAACCGATGAAGCCTGGGAAAAGACCATCGTAGAGCCACTTGTGTTGAACGAAGATTGTGGATGCTATACCGCAGGAATGATCAAGTATGTGAGCGGTGATGATGTCGTTCTAGTGAAATACGACAACAAGGACTGCGATGGCAAGGCCTACAAGATCTATTGCGACGATGGAGATTGCGAGGGCGATGAAGCCAAGTGCTGTGTCTTCAATCAAAAATGCAAGGAGACAGGCAAGCTGAAGGACTAATCGCGCCCTGGTGTTTCAGGTTACGTTCATGCTAAGTTCTGCAGAGTAGTCCTTACATTTCACGATCCTCTTGGAGCCTTAGCGCAAGGTGCCTGCTGTGATAAATACGTGTTCCCAATCAATCTTGGAACGCCAACAATTTCTTCTTTTTTGATGTCGAACTGTTCTTTGACCTTGCCAACAAAAACAATGGCTAGGATTTCATAAACGTTCTTAATGCGTTCAATTGAGGCCATTCGGAAACGCTATCGCACCACCAGCTTTGTCCGCCAGACATCATTCAGCCCCTCTGAGCGTAGTTCAAGGATATATACTCCTGTTGCTAAGTCGGTCACTCGAACGTCAACGTTGCTTCCTGAAAACGATTGTTGAAGAACCTGCTGACCCGCCGTATTGTATATTCTGACATTGGTGAGGCCATGTGAGACATGACCGCAGGATAAAGTGAACACGTCCTTAGCTGGATTTGGATAAACCTTCCAGCCTGCTTCAGCTTGTGTCGCTTTCACTTCCTCTCGTCCCAGCGGTGGTTGACAGCCCGGATATTCACAACCATTTTCATCAAGCTCTACGATCAAGATGTCTTGGTTGCCCGTGTCTTGAGCGTTTGTGGTGTCGGGGAGATAAATGCCGCTTACGAAAATTCTACCATCGTCTAGCTGGATAACGTCTTCGAACCATGCATGACTGTAAGTTGCTGGGATAGAAGTGTAGTGCCTCTTCATGAGTTCATTACCATACTTATCTAAAATCACTGCATGCGGAATACTATATGGCATTAGGTCTATTACCTTGTATCCTTGCCCCACTATTAAAACCCTGTCTTCACCGATAAACTCCGCCGAAAAAAACGCATCCATGGAGACTGTGTCTCCAACAACTTCGTTGTAAAAAACGTCCCATAACAAATCGCCATAGTCATTCAAAAGCATTGCATAGGCTCCTTCTTGAAGCCCCGGCCCACCTTGTTCTGGAGACCTCGACCCAACAACTAACAAGCCTACTTCAGGATTATACTCCATATTAGCCAACCAATCATCATAATACCCTCCCCAATCACCTCTCCAAATCTCTTTTCCAGTAGAGTCAATTCGAATAATGAAGATGTGATTTCTGCCTACGTGTCCAACACCTTTTGATACACCGCCTAAAAAGAATCCACCGTCTGGCCCATGACAAACTGAATAACCTCTATCCCACCAGTCAGTGCCGTAGGTTTTCATCCACTGAATCTCTCCCTCTGCGTTGACCCTTACAGCAAGATAATCAACATATCCAGTATCAGTTTTAGCTATTCCGAAGAGTAGCATTCCTCCATCATCCGTTGCAACTCCGTCATTAAACCCTCCAAAATCGACACCACCGTCAATAAGCCTGGGAATTCCGATATTACCAGAAAGACTCACTCCAATGACCCCGGGTAATATACTGTCCTGGTTCCATTGTAGACCACCCGTGAGAAAGATTGAATCATCGATCACTATTGATGAACCACGATAACCGCTGAATACAGATACCGAATCATAGGCTAAATAATCCTTGAACAATACATCGCCAACCGGATTAAGAACGAAACTGCAAACGGCGTAAGAGTTAGATGAAGGAGGATAGGATCCTGCAGTCACCAGTATATTTCCATTGACCTCATCAATGGAATAAGGATACTCGAATCCATCAACCGGATCACTGAGACGTTTAAATAGATAGGGTTGCTGGGCTATTACCTTCGTCGTGCAAGACAACATGCAACTGCACAAGAAGAGCATTGCAACTCCTTTTCTATTAAAGCTTGAGAAACTTAACATAGCATGCATTTAGTGTTCCTCATATCAATGTCTGACTTACCTGACCACCAGCTTAGTCCTCCAGACTTCATCGCGCTCCACTGAGCTTATTTCAAGGAAGTATACTCCCGTTGCTAAGTAGGCTACTCGAACGTCAACGTTGGTTCCCGAAAATGATTGTTGAAGAACCTGCTGACCCGCAGTATTGTACATTCTGACCTCGGTGAGGCCATTTGAGACCAGACCGCAGGATAATGTGATCACGTCCATTGCTGGATTAGGAAAAACCTTCCAATCTGAAATAGACGGCGTCGCTTTTATATTCTCCTGACCGAGAGGTGGCTGGCACCCCGGATACTCACAACCATTTTCATCAAGCTCTACAATCAATATATCTTGATTTCCTGTGTCTTGAGCGTTCGAATTATCGGGAATGTAAACGCCTGTAGCAATAATTCTACCATCATTTAATTGCTCAAGATCTTCGAACCATGCGATACTCTCTTCCTTTACAAAGGATGTGTAAATCCGCTTCATCAGTACGTTCCCTTGATAGTCAAGAATCATGGCCGCAGGCTTACTTTCAGAAGAGAAAATATCGAATCTTTCGCCTCTACCAGCAACCATTATCGTACCATTTTCAAGGAATCGGCCGACCCTAAAGGAACTGAAGGATGAAGTATCCCCATACGAATCTGTAAGAAACTGATCCCAAATAATCTCGCCGTCCTCATCGAGGAGCATAACGTATGCACCCGGTCCGAGACTTCCTCCTTGCTCTCTGGCTTTTGTTCCAGTAAAGAGCAAGCCTACATTTGGGTTATACTCCAAATTACCGAACCAATCGCTGTAGTACCCCCCCCAATCTCCCCGCCAAATCTCTTTGCCGTTCGAATCTACTCGAATGATGAGGATGTTATAATCTGCTCCGTTTCCATATCCTCTGGTCTCTCCTCCAAGAAAAAACCCACCATCAGGGCCTTTGCATATGGCTAGCCCCTGATCCCAAGTAGTGGTTCCATAAGTTTTCATCCACTGAACTTCTCCATCTGCATTAACTCTAACTGCTAGAAAATCAACATATCCAGTATCGGTTGTCACCGTTCCAAAGAGCATCATCCCTCCGTCACCTGTTTCAACGCCATCATAGAACTCACCAAACTGGAAGCCTTCGTTTATGAGTCTTGGAGTAGCAATCTTTCCAGTGAGATCAACTCCTATGATTGCAGGAAGCACACTATCTTGATTCCATTTCAAAGCTCCGGCAAGCACAATTGAATCTCCTAAATGTATTGATGGGTCTCTATATCCACATGTAACACCCACTGAATCATAGAATATCTCATCTTTTGAGAGAATTTCGCCGTCAGGCTTTATTAGTATGCTGCATAATGCGTATGCCCCCCCTGATATTCTGCGAGTACCGGATGTGATCCTGATATTACTTCCAACTTCATCAATTGAATAAACATATTCCTTACCATTCCCTGGTCCACATAGCCGTTCCTGCAGATACGGCGTTTGAGCCTCTATGGTTAGTGAAACTAAAAGCGCTTGTATGAGCCAAAAGGCCAACGCACGATTCTTACTGATGAAGTTTGACAATCTTAACATTTAGGCTATGAGATAACTGCTTTAATGTAAATGTCGTAAAACAAATGTCGACCCGCAGTTTTGAACTACTGATGAACGGGCTACCTCTATCAACAAGCTTAGCTGAAGTAAGCCCTACTCCACCACCAGCTTCGTCCGCCAGACATCATTCAGCCCATCTGAGAGCACTTCAAGATGGTAGACTCCCGCAGCTACATCACTTACCCGAACGTCCGTTGTAGAGCCTCTAAATGAATCTTCTAACACCAACTGCCCAGCGGTATTGTATATCCTGATCTGCGAAACGGAATGTGAAGTGGCGCCCAAAGTGACCGTAAGCATGTCTTCTGCTGGATTTGGATACAGATTGACCACTGACCTGCTTTCTTCTCCAACACCCGATGGAAAAATATTTATACACGCACTGGTATCAGAACATCCTTCAATTTCTATTACCACCGCATAAGACCCTCCATTTGACTTGATGATTGCCTGACTTGTATCTCCAGGTAGCAGAATCAATCCAGCAGAATCGCAGGCATACCATTGATAATGGTCAGCGGAATCTTCCTTTGATTTCAGCTTTTGCAGTTCAGGGAAAAATTGAATGCCTGAATCAATTTCAGGGTAGGTTACATTCCAAACTATGTGGCTGTCACAGCCATCTTGCGTAGTACCAAAGTATGTGTACTCACCCGCTTCTTCTATCAACTGAACACCTAAAAATGTTGGAGTGCACAGCACCGTATCTACAGAAGTATAGTACTCTTCTCCAATTTGCAGGTCTATTATGACAATTGAATCACAACCATTCTCCAATTGAATAGCATATTCAAACACTCCAGATTCATAAAAAGTGGTGTCTTGAAATACATAGCTACCACAATTGAAATCCTGAATAAGTCCAGTGTCGGATAAACAACGGTTATATTTTACCGTGCAGGAAATATGGTCTGATTGAACACCTGAAGTCCCTATCCAAGCGACATCTTGACCCGGATCAATGTCTGTGATCTGCTTTGCATACAACTGGAGATAAAATGTGTTTTGGTCATGAATCAGAGAAATTGTGCCTCTGACTACGGAGTCATTTGCTAAACCAAAGCCATGTTGATACTCCCCCGATGAATCAAGTAAAACACACTGGAGTCCAAAATCGTTTTCGAAAAAGGCGACGGGTGGTAAGAGATCGAGTGAGTCAAATGGATTGAGTCCAATACTATCTCCTCTGTAATGGCCGGTCACAATTATACTGCCGTCTGATTTCGAAACCCCTAAGCTCTCAGTATACAACTGACTAAAGCTTTGAGAATGCGCAGCTGACCTATAGTGCCAAGATGGAATTCCCAATGGGCTAAATTTTGCGACGAATAAGTTCTGATGAGGAAGAGGGTTCTGACTTAGGTGCGATGAATTCCAAGTGTTAAAATAAATGTCGCCACTTATTAACCCTGTGGTGATGATTTGGTCGTTCTGATCAAATGCCACTTGAGTTATGGCTAATCCGTCCTGACCGAAATATGGGTAATTCCATTCATGATGCCAACTATAGTTCCAATTTGAATCTAGTTTCAACAAATAAGTGGTGTATGCCCCAGGGGATTGAACCCACTCGGTGCCGGCACCCAGATCAAGATCGATGGGTCCTCCAACGAGCCTTAGTTCAATGACCAGTTCATGTAGCGAGTTTACAGATAAAGCATATGAAAAAACGGTAGCTGATTGTTGTCCAGAATTGTAAAAAGTCCTTGCATTTTGAAATACCCCGGACGTATCGAGCTGGGTTATGTAATTCGTGGTTACACCTGAGGGGATTGATATAGTAAATACTCCAGACCTTGGATCAAAGTCTTTGGTCCCAGTCACCGCGCCGTACAGATAGAGTTTATCATCCTTAACATACAAACTTTTTGGTGCCGGATTTTGAGCATTTAATCGAACATTCCAAATGAGCTCCCCGTCGTCAGCCAATTTGATCAGGTATGAATCTGAATAACCAAACGAACCGATACTTTGTAGTTGCCCATTCCACAAGTACTCCAACGTGGTGGTTGATCCAGAATTTCTCGTGACAAAAAGATAAATGCTACCATCATCGTCAATGTAGTTCATACAACCCTCTATTCCTTGGAAATAGATAAAGGTTGAAATGCCACTTCTGAAAACTCCAGTCCAATCCAAATTGGCTTCTGAACTGAATCTTTGTACGACTGCACTTATGTGACCCGTATGTGTATAATTGAAAACATCCGGACCAGGGTCTAGGTCGATGACAGAATTTGACTGAGCGGATACAGAGCCTAATGCAATCAAGCTACCATCATCATTAAGAAGAATCCGACCCGTGGCTTGAGATGTATTTAAGGAAAGGTTTGTATCCACCCCTCGTTCTCTGAACCATTCCACATCTTGCGCAAATTGAAGGGTACAGTGTAGAAACAATATCAAAGTGAATCCGATCCGTGTCATCAAAGTCAAAACTAATGAAACCTAATTCGTTGGCTTGGGATAAGGTGCTTGAATAGCTTTTTGCTTAATAACCACCTCTATCACCAACCCCGGCTAATTAAAGGCCATTCAATTGGCCTTTTTCATTTTCAAACCTCAACGCCTTCCCCTCGCTGCTGGTTTTATATTTGTATTCCAATTTTACTCCTATGCATTTGACCGCTCGACTCCTGGTTCTTCTTTTTGTGGCTGTTTTGATTCAGCCCGCTCAAGCACAAGACACCACCATCGTTCAAACCTTCACATTCAGCGACATCACCAAACGGCGCGATGTGTTTGAATTTCCTTCTGGAGACCAAGAGTGGCGAAAGATCTTGATGTACAAGACATTGAAGTGTGACAATGCCACTACGCAAGACAACTTTGCCTGTGGCGAGTGGGATTACTTGACCTACACTTTTGTCTACGACCATACAGGTGAACTCGACTCTACGGAAGTGACCCACCCCTTTTTCTTAGCGGGTGGATTGGACATTGATACGGCTTACTACCACAATGCCCCTATGCACAACGTTTACCAGCGAGCACAACAGCAACTCGTCATCGACAGTGTGCTTTCTGAAACCTCATTCTCTATCACCTCGGGTTCAAGCACATCCAACCTGGTTTTACCGAGCAGCGCACCCGCATCTAGGTTTCAGTTCATCTTGGATCAAGCAGACCTTACCGCAAGTGGATTGGCTGCCGATACCATTGATCGCATGGAATTGATGCTCGACCAATTGGGATCTGAGCTCCAGCATTTCACGGTTCGCTTAGCACACACTTCATCTACCTCATTGACTGCCTTTGCCAATCCGAGCTTCACGACGGTCTATGAGCGAAATACTTTATTCACGGCTACCGGCTCGCAAGTACTCAATTTTACGACCCCTTTCGAATGGAATGGCACCTCCTCTATTCTGGTAGAACTCAGCTTCACCAATGATGCTGCTGGCACGAACAACGTCGTAGAAAGCGGAACCCAAACGGGCAACGGCGTATACGCAAATGGCGGCGATGGATACGCTTCGTTTGGAGACAACAGTCGCATTGAAGTGCCTCTAGGTGCGGTTGACTTCGGTGATGAGGTCACCATCAGCTTTTGGAGCTACGGAGACGAAAACATTCTACCGGTCAACACCTCTGTATTCGAAGCTGCAAACCACATTGGACAACGTGTACTCAACGTGCACCTTCCTTGGAGCAATGGAAGCGTATACTGGGATGCTGGAGAAGGATCGGGATATGACCGCATCAACAAGGCTTCGAATGCAGCGCAATTCAGCGGGTCATGGACGCACTGGGCTTTTACCAAGAATGCTACTACAGGTACGATGAAGATCTTCCTAAACGGAACCCAATGGATGAGTGGAACCGACAAGAATCGCACCCTCGGAGAGATCAGAAACCTGATCATCGGCCGCGGACTCAACGGCAATCCGTACCCAGGTAAGATCGATGAGTTTCAGATGTGGACCAAGGAACTTTCCGAGCAAGAGATCCAAGATTGGATGAACAAATCAGTGGATGCTACCCACCCACAATACGCAGACCTACTGCTCTACTTAGACTTTAATGATGGGTACACTTTGCAGAATGCTGTATCCAGCGGTGTTGAGGCCTTCTGGCACGGCGCTCCAACCGTTTCAGCCCACGAAGGTCAAGCGCTGTTCTTGAATCCAACCCTTACCACTACTGTACCGACTGTTTCGCTTATGCAAGGATCTTATGCTGCTTCTGCAGTGACAGATACGGTAAGTGATACAATAGAAGTTGCTCCGTACTCCATCGTAGAATATACAGTGACTGGAAACTCTATTCAAGCTACATCTGCTACCTACCCATCGCGCGTGGGTCATTCTTATGTGTATGATGTGAACGGCAATGCCATTGATTCTACTTACTACAGCTCGACCCAGTCTCAAATCAACAATGATTTGACCTACTTCTACGAGCCCTTTGAAGTCGTGGATCGCTATGAGGTCGGCAGATTCATTACTCCGTATGGTATTGGTTTGACCCTAGGTCCACAAGGATTTACTTGGATGTATGATGTCACCGACTACGCGCACTTGCTCGTCGATTCCGTCGACCTTTCCAGCGGTAACCAGCAAGAGCTGCTCGACTTGAAATTTGTCATGATTTCTGGAACACCGCCCGCAGAGGTGGTGGCCTTTGATCGACCTTGGGGTGCTTCCGCCTCCGTCCGATACAGCGCCCTCGACGATGACTCCCGTATGGAACCGGTTGAGGTGACCGTCCATCCGGATGCTGTGCGTCAAAAGGTTGTGACACGATTGACAGGCCACGGTCACAACAGCAACACGGGAAACTACCCGCATTGCTGCGAGTGGAAGGACAATACACACTACCTCTACGTTGATGGTTCCAAATCCGCCGAGTGGCACATCTGGCAGACCCATGACTGCGCGTTGAATCCGGTTTATCCTCAAGGAGGAACATGGCCCGGTGCCCGTGAAGGTTGGTGTCCTGGAGATGTGGTCAAAGACAACATGTTTGACATCACCGAAGACGTTTCGGGCAGCACCTATGAGCTCGACTACCGCATAACGCCAGTGCCCTCCAGCAACCAAGGGATGGGCAATGGCAACTACGTTGTGGCCATGCATGTGCTTCAGTATGGAGAACCATCCTTCGCACTTGACGCAGAAGTATATGACGTTATTCGTCCAAATGATCGACAGTACTACGGTCGCACCAATCCTGTTTGCTTTGCTCCAACCGTTGTCATCCGAAACAATGGAAGCACGCCATTGACCAGTGTAGACATCACATACCAGGTTGCTGGTGGCTATCAGCGCGTCTTCGAATGGCACGGCTACCTTGAATTCCTTGAATCAGAAGAGATCGAATTGCCCTTTGAGAACGGAAGCTTCTACTTGGGAGATGGGACGAATCGCTTCACGGCAACTGTTTCCAATCCAAATGGTGGGCAGGACGAATACGCTGACAACGATGCCTTCAGCTCTTCCTTTGAATTACCTCCTTTTACCGAAGGAGCGGTGGTTCTTCAATTCAAGACCAACACGTCCAAGAACGAAAACGACATCTACGTTTACGATGCCGCAGATAACCTCGTATTCTCTAAGAAAGGGATAAACCTCGACGCGAATACGACCTATTGGGATACGCTGGATTTGGACACTGGATGTTACCGCATGGAAATCACAGACTCGAAGGATGACGGACTCTCCTATTGGGCATGGCCAAATCAGGGTACTGGATTCGTTCGCCTTTGGAACGATGCAGGCGGAGTCTTTAAAGTATTCGAAAGCGAATTTGGCCACAGCATCAACTTCTCCTTTACGGTAGACGCGATGTCGGTTGAAGGATATGTATACGAGCCCACGGGTCTCGAGGAGCTCGGTACGGAAAGCGTGGTCAACGTGTACCCGAACCCGAACGACGGCAGGTTCTATTTAGAGCTGATCGGCTTCGAAGGGGAGCAAGAGCTAGAGATTGTGGACATGAGTGGACAAATGGTTTACTCCAAATCACTCAACGTGCATCATGCCTATCTGGACCATTTAGACCTCAGCCTTTCTGCAGGTGTTTATTTCGTTCGCGTGAAGAATGACAAAGGCGTGGTTGCTAAGAAGATTGTGGTTGGGCAATAGGCGCGTTTACTGAAGCCCTGAACCTTGATGTGCATCTTGGATGCCTGAGACGATTGCAGGATTGTGTGTTCGTATGGTGAATCTGCCTTACTCGCATTAAACAATGCAAGTAACCTTCAATTGCTCGTTCTCCGGTTTTGACCCGTATCAATGCAATTCGTTACTATTGATTGGACAGTGATGCCGACACAGCAGTTATCCTTCTTCTTCTAACGTCCTAACAGGGTTTCAAGAACGACGGGATGTGAAGAGTATCGGACCAGCTGTACCAGAAGACTTGATGAACGATGGCGCTCAACAATGATCCAAACGGAATGATGTCTGACCTACTAAAACTAATAGGTCAAATCGTTGAATTGGAGCACGAGGAAGTCGCTTTGATTACGAAGAGCTTTTCGTCAAAGATCCTTGCCAAGGGCGAGTTCTTCCTACAATCGGAAGACGTTAATGAGCACGTTGCTTATTTGGCAAAAGGCTTAGTCAGGTATTTCGTCTATAAGGATGAGGAAGAGTCAACGTTTGAATTCACGAAGGAGGGAGAGTTCATAGCTGACTACCAGAGCTTCAATCATAAGACGCCTTCCAAGCAGAACATTCAAGCCATTGAAGATTGCGAGTTGTTGATCATTGATCACGCTGACCTTCAGAACATCTTCCACACCACAAAGCATGGTAACCTCATCGGTCGTGTTATCATTGAGCACAGATTTGATATCATGGTGAATCAGCTATTGGCGATTTACATGCAAAGCCATGAAGAGCGGTATCGAAATTTCGTTCGACACTATTCAGACATTGCTCAGAGGATACCCCAATATTTAATAGCTTCTTATGTTGGCGTTAAGGCCCCCTCACTGAGTAGAATCAGGAGAAGATTTGCCAAGGGCATTTCTTAACCCATGTTAATCAATGGATTAGTATGGACCCGCTAGCTTTGTTCTAGTTAAAACCACCCATTATGACTGATCTAAACAAAGCCATTACCATCATTCGTTGGGCAGCTCGCATTTGTAGCGCCCTCATTTTAATCTTTCTGCTTTTCTTCCTCATAGCCCACCTCTTTGGGGAAGAGGAATCGGGAGAAGGCTTCAGAAATACCCAAGAACTAGCAACATTCCTATTTTTCCCCATCAGCACGGTGATCGGATTGAGCCTTGGGCTCAAATGGGAAGGCCTCGGAGGCATGATTACCTTGCTCGGAATGATCGGGCTTCTAACACTGCGTCCAGACTTGCTCTACAGCGTCTTGATACTAATTCCCGCCATTCCGGGACTCTTGTATGTTCTTTATTGGGGAATGCGCACGAAGTACCCGAATAACGCAAATCAGCACAGCCCAGACGCCCCTTCGATCGATTAGCGATCCTTTGGAGTGAACAGCATACTTGTCTCGCTGCACCAAACGCACTCAAACAATACAATTCCTACCCCCGTGATGAGAGTAGGAATTGATTGTGGTGGCTTAGAATTGAATCGTAATCGCGGTGTCTTGATTGTGACTTAGGTAGAAGGACTCTTCTCCCGTTTCATCTAGCTCACCTCCCCTGCAAATCTCATACAGCAACGAGTATGAACCATGTGGAACTTCCAAATCATAGCTAGGAGAAGATCCCAAACCTTTGTATTTGATCTCTCCTGAAATGTTGCCGTCTGTAAAAGTCACCCAAATGCTATCATTAGGATCTGCATCTTCGAGATTATTATTCACCCTCAGGTAAAGTTTCAAAGTCGGCTCAATTTCCAATTGACAGGCATTTGGTTGCTTTTTGGATAATGGACATTTATCCTGCATAACATAATCTTGACCTTCAAACACAATTGGGGAATTGTAGGACTCATTTCCATAGTCAAATTCTAAAAAGTACTCATATCTATTGCCTCTTTTTGCGTTAAAACTACCTTCAAAAGTTTCTTCGTAGTCAACTGTAAACTCTTGAAGATTAGTAATTATCAAAGGAGAAAAGGCGCTGAAGGAGTTTCAATTTCAACTAGACTTACAATTGCAGGACTGTCCATCGTTCCAGAAGTGATATCCTTTACACTGCACGTAAATGTGGTCTCATTTAGTTGCTCTTGCTTCGCACAACCAATTATCGAAACACCTGTGATACTTGCAATTACGATCCATTTATTAGCTTTCATTGTTTCACAATTTTGCAGTTATAAGAAACTTCATTTTCGTCTTTTGCTTCGAGCAGATATAATCCTTGAGGCAAGCCTTTCAGATTGATATCCAATTCAGAGTTGATATTGCTGAGACGCATTATTTCACCACCAGCCAAATTCATTAATCTGACGTTATAGACACCAGTGATTTGAGGCAGTGTTACGTGAATCAATTCTTGGGTAGGATTTGGATATACGTCGAAATTGTCGAATGAACCATTCTTATTAGTGTAAGAATCATTGTTTACATCACTCGACAACTTCTTATCCATCGTATTAAAAACCTCAAAGTCAAAGCATGAAATTTCGTCTATGTTTTCTGAATGAACAATAAACCGCCCACCCAATTCAGTTTTAAAACCAGATTTTATAATGCTTCGACTAGAGCTTATCACTACCTCACTCATAGGTCCTACTTCTACTGTCCCAAAGGACTTCCTCTCAGTCACATTACTACCAATCAACACACTGTCGATCGTCTCAAATACCGCAGAATATGGCTGATTAAGATGACCTGCAAAATGTCTATTCTGAATATATTTATTACTCCCTGACACTTCATCAGAGATGAATTCACTCATTTCAATTTCAGGGTTTTGAATATGAAAAGTATTGAGCGGTGAGGCATATACAGCATGAAATGGCGTTTTATAGGATACGTTGGCTATATGAGGATATCCATGGTTTGAAGTCATAAAACCACTTGAAGTAAAAAACAAATCATTCGCCTGCATATCATAACTATAATCCACACTAGCATCGTCCTGGATGTCAAACACGCTGGTGGTCGGCGCGAAGGGCACTCTGTAAGCGGTGTTACGACACTTCCAATT
>JABMOM010000029.1 GCA_013204105.1 Flavobacteriales bacterium | reverse complement strand
TTTTCATTGTTGTGGTATCAATTAAAGCTCTTGTCAGATCTCAGAAAGACCTTGACCAATGAACGCGATCAAGCGGAGCGCAAGGCTCAGTTGCGGAGGGAGACATTGAATGCCGTGGTGCACGAACTAAGAACACCTATGAATGCGATTGTCTCGTTGGCGGAACTGATCAAGATAGAAGATGACCCCATGGAAGTGCTCGCTATGACTGATTTGCTCCAAAAGAGCAGCACACGTCTCTTAGGCATTACCAATAACGTGCTGACGTTTTCCCGCCTTGAAGAAGGTTTCGCGGAGCCCGTATTGTGTCCCGAAAATTTGACGCAAATGGTAGAAGACATTGCGAAGCTACTATCGCCTCAAGCTACCGTGAAGCACCTAGAGTTCACCAGAGAGATTGAATAGGATGTCCATGCCATGATCGATCGCTCCATGATGGAAATTGTGCTCATGAACATCGTTGGTAATGCCTTGAAATACACCAAGGTGGGGGGCGTTCACCTCGCTTTGATCAGAAAGCAAGCAGACGTGCAGATTCTTGTAAAAGACACGGGTTTGGGGATAGCAGAGAAAGACAGCGAACGAATCTTCGAGCCGTTTTTTCAATCGATTGAATCATCGGAATCCACGATTGAGGGAAGTGGCTTGGGCTTATCGATATCGAAGCATTACGTAGAACAAATGCACGGGAGAATTTGGCTGACTAGCGAACTGGGTGTAGGTAGTACGTTTACCATCTCCATTAAAGCGATCGATCAGTCGCGGTAAGTCCAATAAACGTTTACCAACAGACCATCCGTGGTCTCCATGACCATTGGATTCTCCTTGTAGGTTTCAAAATTGTACGGTTTCGACCCCAGTGAGACCTCGCTGCCATTTTTATAGCCAAAAACAGCCAATTCACTGCGCTTACTTTCAACGACTACTTTGGTTTCAGGCCAAACGTAGACAATGTAGGGAGCGCTTTCCGTGAAAATGCCTTTGGCGTCGCCGCCCAGAAAGATTCCACCGGCCATCCTTAATTCTAGCGCAGAGTAATTGGATTCTCCAATTACTTCCATGCGGTCAACGTAGCGAAAACTGGTCTTGAATGGAAGGATCACCTCATCACTACGGTAAGCGCCATCTGAATAAGCCGTGAGCTTGACAAACATGTTTTCTTCCTTTTCAAAGATCCGAGCCACCACATCACTTACGTAACCCCGATCATCCGAAAATTCCCAAGTTAGAAAATCATAGTCTTCGCTGCAGCTTGCTAAGTCAAGCGTCGTTCCAGCCTCGATGGTGTCGCTCCAATCTAGACACGCCTTTGGTTTTGGCTCGCATGCAGCGAGGAACAAAAGAAGCAGGAGGTAGGTAATAGCGCTTCGCATGATTAAAAGTTGAGCGTTAGACCTACTTGAGGAGTACCAGTGACGGGATGAAAACCAATTTCAAAAGTTTCCACCGTAAAGGGATTCAACTGCCGGTAGACGGGCTTTTTCAAGTTTTTCACCCAACGTTGGAGCAGGGCATAGGAAGTCAGTCCACCTGCTACCATTCCCAGGCTTGTGAAAAAGAGAGCGTTGGTAGTCTGATAACGTGCTCGAATATTGTCTGCACCACTCGCATTGCTCGAAAAATATTCGAATTTGAAATCTTCTATCACGGTTTTTTCATGCCAATTCTTGCGAGCGAAGAAAAAGATTGGAGCGGCAACGGCTCCTGCGAAAGCCGCGAACAAAGGAGCGGTTCGTCCTAAAAACACTTTGCGCTTGTACTTGTCCATTTCGAAGAGATAAGCGATATACTCCTGATCCTTTTTCAATTCCTGATAGAAACTCATGGAATCTGCTGCAAGCACGGTTATTTCGCCGATGTACTTCAAGTGCATCGGCGACCAGATTTCAATGTCATGGGTGCCTCGGGAAATCATCTGAATATTGCTCAACGGAAGGAGCTCGCCATCCAGTTTGATCCAAAAATCGGAGCTTCCCTTGACGTAGAAGCGCACCTTCGTGCTGTCTTGCGCAAGGCCCGCTGCGGAAAAGAGCAGCGTCGTGAGGAGGCAGAGCAGTAACATCCTTTTCATACTGTAAATCTAAGCGGCAATTTCGATTGGGAGATTTGGATTGAGAAAACGGTTGCTTTGCAGAACTCAAAGGGGAATCAATCTCTTTGGATTCAGCAGGTCTGCATACTCTGGAGGCCCTGTGAAATACTTCCCTTTGAAGTCGTCTAGTTGATCAATGGTTTCATCGGAGAGGAGCGCGCTGATCTCTTCCATAGCGACATCGCTGACCGCATAGGGAAAGATCGAATGAATCATGCGATCACCCCGGCAGTGCCCATGATATGAAAACTCGATGCTATCACCGATGGGCGTACCAGTAAGCAGGCATACTTCCATGCTGGGCTCGCTTGCTGCATGACTACGTTCGGCTAGTCTTTGCTCAAAATAGCCTTCTACTTTCTCTCTGGATTCTTCTGACAACTCCTTGCGCATTTGCTCAGCGCATTGCATGCACATGCCGTATTCAAAAATGGCTTCAGTGACCCCTAAGTTGGGTACCCTTCGGAAGATGCGTTCGACGAAGTAATCGTTCCCGCTCTCTTGCAACAAAGTGCTGCATACAAGGCACGATTCAAAGGGCTTTCTAGTTTCTGAATTGTAAAATCTTGGGTCGATATCCGATTCCTTCATCATCTACTTCAATGATAACGATATATCCCAAATCAAGCATTCCGAGTATGCCTTGCCTTTGGCTCGAAGTCTTGTTTTATTTTCGCGTCAAACGCGTAACGAATGAAGTATATATGGCTGGTTTTAATTGGATTGATCACAGCGTGCACTGCACCGGTTGAAAAAGAGGAGCAAATGGCATTGGACTATCCTGAAACGAGAAAAGACAGCACTGTTGTCGAAGACTATTTTGGCACGCAAGTAGCAGATCCGTATCGATGGTTGGAAAACGACACATCCGATGAAACGGCCCAATGGGTAAGTGCGCAGAATGCAGTGACCTTTGGTTTCCTTGAAACCATCCCTTACCGTCAGAAAATTGTGGACCGCTTGACCGAGTTGTGGGATTATGAAAAATACTCAGCTCCTTTCAAGCGAGGTGAATACACCTATTACTACAAGAACGATGGCCTGCAAAATCAATACGTTATCTACCGACAATCATTGGATGGAGGGGTTGATGAGGTCTTCTTGAATCCCAATGACTTTTCAAAGGATGGCACTACCTCCATGGCGGGCATCAACTTTACGAAAGACGGATCCTTGGTCGCTTATCAGATATCTGAAGGTGGCTCAGACTGGCGAAAGGTCATCATCATGAATGCACAGACCAAGGAGATCCTTGAGGATACATTGATGGATGTCAAGTTTTCTGGCACCTCTTGGAAAGGCAATTCAGGATTCTATTACAGCAGCTATGACAAACCAAAAGATGGAAGTGCGCTATCTGGTATGACGCAGCATCACATGTTGTTCTTCCATAAGTTGGGAACACCCCAATCTGAGGATGTGTTGGTATTTGGAGGGTCAGAGACCCCACGCCGTTACATTGGAGGTTATGTTACGGAAGATGAAAGCTACTTAGTGATCAGCGCTGCAGTTTCTACCACCGGTAACGAATTATACATCCAAGACCTGCGAAAGGAAGGCGCTCCGATCGTGAGTGTGGTCGATAATTTCGACAACGACCACGGGGTTATTCATACCGACGGTGAAAAGCTCTTCATCAAGACCAACCTGGATGCGCCAAATGGCAAGGTGGTTGCGACTACCATCGATAAACCAACCGCTGCTGATTGGACCGATTTCATTCCAGAGACGCAAGATGTGCTTCAAGTTGGAACGGCAGGAGGTAAGTTCTTCGCGAATTACTTGAAGGACGCTACTTCCATGGTTATTCAGTTCAATAACAAAGGAGAAAAAGAGCGGGAGATTGAACTTCCTGGCATCGGCACGGCAAATGGCTTTGGGGGGCGAACCGAGGACATGGAATTGTACTATTCCTTCACTTCCTACGTGTACCCTCCTACGATCTTTCACTACGACATCGCTTCGGGTGAATCAACGGTTTATAAGGAGAGCGGGGTGAAGTTTGATCCTACGCAATTTGAATCGAAGCAGGTGTTCTATTCCTCAAAGGATGGAACCAAAGTGCCAATGATCATTACCTATAAGAAGGGCATCGCGCTCAATGGAAACAACCCGACATTGCTCTATGGGTATGGAGGCTTCGGCATAAGCTTGACTCCGCGGTTTAGTACCTCCAACATAGTCTTAATGGAAAGTGGAGGCGTATTCGCAGTAGCAAACTTGAGAGGCGGCGGCGAGTACGGTGAGAAATGGCATTCTGCTGGCACCAAATTGAACAAGCAAAATGTCTTTGACGATTTTATCGCTGCGGCAGAGTACCTCATCTCAGAGAAGTACACGAGTTCGGATAAGCTTGGCATTGCCGGAGGTTCGAATGGAGGATTGCTGGTGGGAGCTACGATGTGTCAACGTCCGGAGTTGATGAAGGTGGCATTACCAGCAGTTGGTGTGATGGACATGCTCCGTTACCACAAGTTCACGGCGGGCGCCGGATGGGCATATGACTATGGTACTTCGGAAGATGATGCAGAGATGTTTACTTACCTCTTGAATTACTCCCCGGTACACGCTTTGAAAGACAGGGTAGCCTATCCTGCAACCATGGTGACGACAGCAGATCACGATGACCGCGTTGTGCCTGCACATTCGTTCAAGTTTGCAGCAACCTTACAAGAAAGGCATGCGGGAACAGCTCCTGTGCTGATTCGCATAGAGGAAAAAGCAGGTCACGGAGCAGGAAAACCTACGTCCATGGTCATTGAAGAACAAGCCGACAAGTGGTCGTTCTTCTTCTGGAATGTGGGTGTGAAGGATTTGTATAACGAGAATAAGGGCTGATCTATCCTTAACGATGTAATTTCGAGGGAGGCAATGAAGATTGCCTCCCTTTTTATTTGAAGAAACTTCTCTTTTGAACCGAATAACCTCATACTTCAAGCAAGCGTATCCTATCACCTTTTCCTGGAGGTCTAGCTTTTGGAATGCAGCAGGGTTTGGACTTTTCATTGCGGTTTTTCTCTTTGTATTTCGCCCATTTGGCACCCATGCTATGGCTACGTACGGAGCGGTCATCAACGCTTTGTCGTTTGGAGGAGTCACCTCGCTGGGAATAATAATCTGCGCATTGATCGCACGGTTAGTGCCTGCGGCTTTCGAAGAGTCCACTTGGAACCTTGCCTATGAGTTGGTGTGGGGAGCGTTCAATTTTTTGGTCATCACCCTCTTGAACTACGGCCTGGTTTGGATCATGTATGGTGATCAAGTACAATTCACCCTTACTGGCACATTGATCGTAACGCTGATCGTTGGTTTTTTTCCGTACAGCATGTTGTTACTCCTCAACCATGCGCGCATGTTGCATCGAAACCTCAAGAACGCCCAATTCATGAATACTCAAATTGCTGAATTAGATCCACCGCGAGAGCATGTGGAGGTGATCAAGATACAAGGAGAGAACGAAGGGGAAGAGGTGGTAGTTCCTTACGATGCCTTGCTCTGCCTTCGATCTGCCAGCAACTACTGTGAGATTCATTATGCCACGGAGGAGGGTGCGCAAAAGAAGGTCTTCCGTCTTTCGCTCGCATCAGCGGAGGAACAATTGCGTGGACAAACAGATCTTATGCGAACCCACCGGACGTGCATTTTGAACTTGTCCAAGGTCCAACACGTCGATGGCAACGCCCAAGGTTATCAAGTATCCCTGGAAGGAATGCACGAAACCCTTCCCGTCAGTCGTGGAAATGGTGAGTTATTCAAGCGCAGAATAGCCCAGTTGGCTTGATGTTCGTCCCTTAGTATGGATGTCCATCCCTAAATCTTGACGGTCGTCCCTGTCATTGACGCTGAATTTGCTTCGCAGCTAGGTTTGCGGAAAATTCAGACACATGCAATCTATTCTTTCCTTCAGCATTGATGTTCTTCGCTTTGTTCATATCGCGGCAGGAAGCATCGCCTTACTCAGTGGCATTATTGCCCTGGGGGCATTTCGAAAAGTGAAATACCACAAACGATTTGGAATGGCCTTTTTTAGGGCAATGGTGATTGTATTCATTACGGCTGTGGTATTGGCTACTTACCGCGGTTTTGAGTTCTTGCTTTGCATTGCGTTTCTTTCCTTTTTCAGTGCCTATAGAGGTGTGAGAGCGATGCAAATGCTAAAAGGGGGTAGCATCATGTGGTATGATCAAGCGGCTGCGGTAAGCGTGCTCCTTACTGGTGGGTATATGCTCTATCTATCTTCCTTGGCCTTGCAAGGGGAGTCATGGTCTGCAGTCATCGTATATGGCGTGTTTGGTGTCTTATCTCTTTTCTTAGCCATTAGCAGCATACGGGAATTCAACAGCGTATCTTCCAAGGATCCATATTGGTTCAGGGTGCATAGGGCATCTATGGGTGGCGCACTCATAGCTACCATGACCGCCTTCTCGGTAACGGCATTGGACTTTTTACCGGACCTAATCGCGTGGATAGGCCCATCGCTTGTCTTCTCACCCATGCTGGCTTGGATCATTCGACGATCAGAAACACCCAAGGCCATCGCATAAAAAAAGCCTCGGAATGATCCGAGGCTTTGGTCAAAAGAAATTTCATCCGTCGTCCGCTGAAACAAACTACCTAGCCTAAAAACCTAAGGCAGGGTTGACGAACAATAAAGAAGGCTTCGGAAACCGAAGCCTTCTTAAGTCTTTCGAAAATTTTATTGGAATTACTGTCGGTTGTAGCGCTCCTTGATTCGGGCAGCTTTACCTTTCAATTCTCTGAGGTAGAAGATGCGTGAACGACGAACCTTACCTCGTTTGGTTATTTCCATCTTGTCGATGAAGGGGCTATTACTTGGGAAGATACGCTCAACACCAACTCCGCTGGACATCTTGCGAACCGTAAAGGTCTCCGTAGATCCCTTTCCTTTCTTCTGGATTACAACGCCTTGGAAAACCTGGACACGCTCCTTGTTTCCTTCCTTAATCTTATAGTGAACCGCAACGGTGTCTCCCGCCTCGAACTTAGGTAGCTCGGACTTTGGGTTGATTTCGTTGATGATATCTTGCATTACTACGCTTGCCATACCAGTGAAATTTGGGCTGCAAAGATAGATTTTCTATTTAGTTAATCGTTGGTTTCGTGTTTTTTATTCCAAATATCTGGACGTCGCTGTTTCGTGCGTTCTTCGGCCATTTGGTGCCGCCACTCATCGATCTTTTTAAAGTTGCCGCTGAGTAAGATTTCGGGCACTTTCATCCCTTTGTATTCTGCAGGGCGAGTGTAAACAGGAGGGGAGAGTAGGTCGTCTTGAAATGAGTCGGAGAGGGCGGAGGTTTCGTTGTTCAACACACCGGGGATCAATCGAATGAGCGCATCGCTAACGACGGCTGCTGCTAGTTCTCCTCCCGAAAGCACGTAGTCTCCGATAGAGATCTCTTTGGTGATGTATTTCTCCCTCAAGCGTTCATCCACCCCTTTGTAATGACCACAAAGTAAGATGAGGTTTTGTTTCAGCGAAAGCATATTGGCCATGCCTTGGTCAAACACTTCTCCGTCTGGGGTCATAAAGATGACCTCGTCATACGTTCGTTCAGCCTGAAGCGCGAGGATCAAGGTTTCGATGGGCTCGATCATCATGACCATGCCCGCTCCACCGCCAAATTGGTAGTCGTCTACCTGCTTGTGTTTACCCATACCATGCTCCCGAAGATCGTGCACGTGTACCTCGGCCAATCCATTGTCCATGGCTCGCTTCAGAATGGAGTGGGCAAAAGGGCCTTCTAGAAGGCCAGGGAGTACGGTGATGATGTCTATGCGCATGGCTTGGTCGGCGATTGGTCCAAAGCTACTCCTGCTGCTCAGGCGATTCGGTATCTTCTTCTTCCTCGGGTTCAGGTGCCTTTGCGTAAAGCTTTCGGTATTGGCCTTTCAAGGTTGTGTCCTCTGGGACAAGCTTTCTGCCGAGGGCTATGATTTCTAAGGCTTTGTCTTGCTGATCTTGTGCAACCAAGTAGTTCGTGTAGCTCACAAATGCCTTGATCAGGGATGCATGCGTGACCTCGTCTTTTTCAAACGTCCTTGTCTCATGCTGATAGTTCAAGCTGTCCAAAGCCTGCTGTACGAGCCGTTCACCCTCTGTTACGTTCCGCGCATTTACCAATGCAACGCCCGTAATGAAGGCTACGTTTTGGTCTCCGGGCATTACTTTCAAGATGCGCTTGAATTCTGAAGATGCCTTGTAAAAATCTTCATCGTTGAAGTAGAAATTGGCACGATTCAAGGCTTCTTCTCGGATTTGGTCGATCTGTCGCTTGTTCAAGGCGTACATTTCACCAGTCTTATCCTTCTTTCTGAACTTGTAGGCGTACTTCAGAGCGTCTTTGATGGGATCCTTGAATTCTTCATCAAATGCGTCCGGATTCACGTGCGCCTGGTACATGCAGAGGGCCATGTACATGTAAGGTTCTGGTGCGCGACGGTACTTATCCTTCCGCGTATAGCTCTCCGCCTTATACGCGCATCGTTCATAGTCTTCCATCGCATACCAATCGAACAACTTTTGGAACTCTCCTCCTTTCACTTGAGCGGAGCCAGGCAGTGCCATGCACATGGCAAGGGCAAGGAATCCGACCTGGTAAAATTTGAACATACGTGCTGGAATTTTGCTCATAAAACGAAATATCAATGGAGATATAGACCTTTGCGCGTTAAAAAAATTGAAAGGGATGATCCAATCGGGGGCCAAAGTTACAGTAGAAGAAACGGATGCTGGTACCATCATTGCAATTTTACCGGATTCGAGTCCATGGCAACGGATCGCCCTCTCTGTTTGGAGTGGGGTATGGGTATTTACCGGCATCTTGGCCATGGTAGGGATGCTCAAAGAACTCGAAAAGGACACGCTTCCATTCTTGCTTGTTTTCATGGCCTTCTGGTTTTACTTTTTGTTTTATGCAATTAGATCCTTGATTTGGCAGCGAGCTGGCAGCGAATTTCTTCGCCTATCCGAAGACACACTCGACTATAAACGAACCTGGAATGCTTATGGTAAGGTGCGCTCTTATGATTTTCAGACGATCAAAAACTTGGGGACGGTCAATTACGACGACAAGAAATTTGCAAAGACGTACAATGACGCGTTCTGGACCATAGGCGGGGAGATGATCGGCTTCGAGTACATCGGCAAGAAGGTGGCGATGGGATTTAAACTCAGCGATGCCCAAGCCAAGGACATTGTCCGCAGGGTTGAAAAGCAACAACGGAAACAATCTAAACACTAAGGACGGTTATTCGCCAGAGAGAATCTGACCTGTCAGTCGCAATACTTCCAATTCATTGAGCTTCATGGCAAATTTGGCATTGCTGATTCTAACCAAAGCCGAGGCATGTCCCAATTGAGCTTCTCGGAATTGGGTGGAAGTAATCAACCCTTGATGCATCAAGTCCTCAGCACGCTCCAGGTTCAATAGACTAAAGGAAAGGTTGCCCTCTTCAAATCGCAAGACCTTTACGCTTTGCAGGTAAGCAGCATGCGCATTGTGGAGATCCGTTGTCAATTGCAGTTTTTGATCCGCTAGCTGAAGCTCACTGTTTTCAAGTAGAACTTGAGCGTTTTGTCGGTTCGTGTTGTTTCGAAACCCATTGAAGATCGTATAGGAAAGCCCAATGTTTCCGTTCCATCCATTGGATACGTTCTTCAAGAGAATGCCCGCTTCATTCTGCTGGTTAGTGTAAGAATAGCCTCCGTTGATGGAGACCGTTGGGAACATACTTGACCATGAAAGTTGGAGGTCCTTTTGTGCGATCTCCGCTTGCAATTCTAAGTTCTTGACATTTGCATTATGGGTCAAGGCTGCTTGCTCAAGTTCTGATAGACTCCAGGGTTGAACGTTTGGTTCGATGACAGGAAAGGAAGGATTCTCAGCTATTTCTGCACCCATAAGCCGCCCCAGATTACGAAGGCTTGTGGTACTTTGGAGCTCCGCATTCAAAAGGTCTGAGCTGTCAGACGTGAGATCTACGCGTGCCGCTAAGAGATCATTGCGCGAAATGCTGCCAAGCTCATTCGCAATGAGCGCACGCTCGTAGCGCTTGGCCGAAATCGCCGCGTTGTCCGTAGCTATCCGTACCTGGTCTTTAGCGCGGAGCACACTGAAATACATTTGGGCCACTTGAAGGATAGTCGCTTCGATGCTTGCTCGTGATTGGAGATCGACAGCGTCTTTGTTCAATTTAAGCTTCTGAAAATTGCGTTGCCCGCTGAGTCCATTAAAGAGCACATAGTTCAAGGTTGCATTGCCTTGCAAAGTGCTGCTTTGAGCCCCATTGATCTGGGCTGGAGGAATTTCGCCCGCAAATTCAAGCTCGGTGTTGTTGATGGATCCACCTAAGCTACCGCCAAGATTGACGCTCGGAAGCAGCCCAGCATTTCCAATGCTCACCGAATTTTCAGCAATCACTTGCTGGTTTTCGATCATTTGGATGCGGTGGTTGTTTTGAAGCGCCTGACCGATCACGGCTTCTAAGGTCAAGGATTCCTGTGCCCCAGCATTGAGCACAAGGGCGAGCAATAGAAAAACGGGGATGCACCTCTTCATGGTTGTAGTCTCATTATTCATGATGATCGCGGAATTCTTGCTCGCTCTTAAGCTCCTGAATGGCAGGTTCAACTTCTCGAGGAAGCGGGCGTTTGCCCTTCCAGAACCAATCGAGGTACAAGCGGATTTTGTTTAAAAGCGCAAGCATAACCGGCAGAACGAGTAGGGTAGTGTAGGTTGCGATGATCAGGCCATAAGCAACCGCAATGGCCATAGGCACTAGGAATTGCGCTTGGAAGCTGGTTTCGAAAATGAGCGGTGCTAATCCGGCAACTGTCGTCAAGGTGGTAAGCAGAATCGGTCGGAAACGCGACCTTCCCGCTTCGATCAACGCGCTTTGAAACAGCATCCCCGATTTGAGGTTGTTGTTGAGCGCCGTGACGAATACCAGCGAGTCGTTGACCATGACACCTATCAGTGCAATGATTCCAAAACCCGAAAGCAAGCTGATCTGCGCATTATGGAAAAAGTGACCCCAGCCAACGCCAATCAGCCCAAGTGGAATCATCATCATGATGACCAAGGCTTGTGGGATACTTCGGAAAACGAAGGCCGTGACAGCGATCAACAAGATGAGAATGATCCAGCGCACCTTTGCGAACGAATTGCCCACTTTTTGTGCTTCTTTATTTTGGCCTTCAAAACTGAAATCCACACTTGCGTACTTGCTCAAAATTTTAGGCATGATGTTGTCAGAAATATCAGCCTGAACCGTGTTCACTGAAACCTCAGGGTTGGCAATATCCGCCTCTACCCGGACGTCACGCTTGCCATCTAGGTGATTGATGGCTACAATCCCACGTTGTACAGAGAATTCTGCAACTTCTTTGAGTGGTATCTTCTGACCTGATGGGGTGCGGATGAGATAGTCCTCCAATTCCTCGATGGTGCTGCGACCTTCTTCGTTATAGCGCACCCACACTTTTACCTCGTCAATACCACGTTGAAGTCTCTGTGCTTCCGCGCCGAAGAATGCCTGTCGCACTTGTCGCATGACCTGGATTGTATTCAGGCCGAGCATCCTTCCCTTGTCTAGCATCGTGATCTCAATCTCCTTGATGCCTTGTTGGTCGTTGTCAACAACATCCTTGAGGTCGGCGATTTGGGCCAGCTCTTGCTTGAGTTCGTTCTTAGCCATTTCCAATTCATCCAAGTTCGAGCCACGGAGGCTCACCGATATCGGTTTCCCAAAAGGCGTGGCGATGCCAAAGGCGATCTTCTCTGCCTCAGGAATTTGTCCCACCTCGTCGCTGATCGCATTGGAGATGAGGTAACTGGGTATGTCCCGCTCTTCAGCTGTTAAGAATTGGATGTTCACTTGTCCTTTGTTGATCGATGGACCCAAGACCTTTTCGATGTTTGTGATCACGTCTTTGCCGTCTTCTCTTTCAGCCTTGTAGCGATCATTTACGAGTTTAGCTGCAGCCTCGATCTTGTTCAACACATCCATGGTGATGTAATCGCGTGTTCCAGGAGGGGTTTCCACCGACACGCTTACGTTGTCTTGTTCGATGAAGGGAAAGAAGGTGACTTTGATGATGCCCCCTGCAATTCCTCCAATGGTAATCATGAAAAGCGCAGTGGGGATTGCAAATGCAATCAATGTATGCTTCAATGAAAAGCGTAGGAAAGGCATGTACAGCTTTTCGCGCAGCCAGAACACAACGGATTCAGCGCCGCGTTCGAATCTGTTCTTTTTTGTACCCTTTCTTAGTGCCGCGCTGTGCCCTACGTGTGCGGGCAAGATCAAAGCTCCTTCAATCAGTGAAAAGAGTAGGGTAGATATGACCACAAAAGCCAGGTCAGGACCAAAGTCACCCAGTCGACCATCCAGGAAATAAAATGTACTGAAGGCAATGATGGTGGTCAATACGGCTGATGTCACTGCAGGAAGGACTTCCATCGTTCCTTCGACGGCTGCTTTAAGCGGCGTTTCGCCCTTTTCCCATTTCTGGTAGATGTTCTCGGAAATGACGATGCCATCGTCTACGAGAATTCCCACTACCAAGATCATACCGAATAGGGATAGCACATTGATGGTTAATCCGAACGCGGATCCAAGGATGAACATACCCGCGAATGCTACGGGGATACTTAAGGCTACCCAAATCGCGAGTCTCCAATTTAGGATTAAGGTGAGAAACAAGACCACTAAGAAGAATCCCAGGATACCATTGTTCTGCAAGAGTTCGATCCGTTCAACCAAGGTGGTGGATCCGTCACGAATGATTTTTGCCTTTACCACGTCGTGGACTTCGTTGAATGCTTCGATGTATTCTTTGACATCTGCGGAAATGGTCAAGAAGTCTTCGTCGTTGGTATTCTGTACCGTAACCGTAGCCGCAGGATCTCCGTTGAAAAAATTCCGTTGAGGATTGTTGTCTGACCAGATGTCGCGGACTTCTGCGATGTCACTCAAGCGCACGATGGTGCCATCCGATGAGGCTTTGACGATGATGTCAGCAAGTTCGGTGGCGTAATATTCTTTGGACCGTGCGCGGATGAGGAATTCTTCACGAGATGTTTTGATCCTTCCTCCAGTGATCTCAATGTTGGCATTGGCCACAGCTACAGAAACGGCCTCAAAAGTGAGGTCGTAACCTTCCAAGGCCTCTTCGTCCAAGGCGATTTCAATTTCTTCCTCAGGAAATCCGCCGAGACTGATTTTGGAGATTCCATCCATGGCGCGCAAGTCGTCTTCCACCTTGCGGGCTTCGTATTTCAGGGTTTGGAGGTCTACATCTCCCGTAAGGGCGAAACTGATCACAAAATTTCGAGATTCTTGCTTGAAGACTACGGGAGATTCCATGCCAACCGGGAAGGAGCTGATCTGGTCCACGGCATTCTTGACGTCCTGAAGGAGGTTGTCAACGTCGTATCCACGTTCTCCTTCAACAGTAATTACGGCTTGGTTTTCAGAAGAAACGGAACGCGTTTCAAAAATGCCCGTTACCCCCTTGAGGTTGTCTTCAATCTTGGTAACGATGCCTTCTTCAATTTCGTCAGGGGATGCGCCGGGATAAAACGTTCTGATTTCGATTACTCGACTCACTGCCTGGGGAAAGAAGGTCGATTTGATTTGTTGGGATCCGAAGTATCCAAAGATCAAAATCAAGATCATGAGCAGGTTGCCTGCAACAGGATACTTGATGAAGTATGAAATGATTCCTCGCATGTCAGATCACTTGCTGATTTGTTCTGTTTTGACGAGCATGCCCTCGTAAGCGCCTTCTACCATTTGATCCAGCAACAAGTCTCCGTCGCTCAATCCTTTTACCATAGCAGACTCATCAAACATGTCTTGTATCTCCACTTTTCGTTTTACCAATACAGTATCTTGCACTAGGTACACGTAGCCGTCAGGGCTTATCAGGTTCCGTCCGATGGCCACCGCGTTCTGAATCTGCGCTACTTCAATGACTCCGTCTAAGTACATTCCCTCTTTCAGGCGGCCATCCTGCAACCCAATGTAGATGCTCAGTCGCTGATCGGTGGAGGAAACATGGCTCGCCATTCGGATTACCTTTCCTTCGATTTCTTGCGAATTACCTGGAAGGCGAAGGGTTACGCGGTCTCCGATATTTAAGAGTGCTACGTCCTTCAACGGTAACGCGGCCTCCATTTCAAAGGCACCATCGCGAATCACTTCACCGATTTTTTGTCCTGCTCGGATCAAGGTGCCAGCGTTGACATTGCCCATGCTCACGCTGCCGGAGAAGGGTGCCGCAATGGTGAATTTTGATTGCCGCTCTTCCAAACTTTTGATCGCGTAGTACTGCTGCAGAATGCTTCGTCCAGAAAGGAAGCTCTTCAACTTGGAATGTTCCAATGAGGGAAGTGCTGGAAGCGTCTTCTCGGGTTCCAGCGCAGCGTGAAAATCTCGCCATAAGGGATAGGTATCGGCATAGTCAATCTTGATGTCAGGAAGCGACTGGGAGAGCGTAGAAATGAATCCACTCCTCTGGGAGCGGAGGTTGAGGAGCGATTCATTGCCGTCCATCAACAGCATTGCTTCGCCTTTTTCGAAGTGCTGTCCAACCTTAAAGGGTTTTGCCGTTGAAAGGAGTTTGCCTGTCACCTCGGAAAACACTTCGACTTTTTCCGTAGCGATCAATTTTCCTTGAATTGGGGTTCGCTGGGTGAGCGTTTCGTTTTGAATTGCTTGAACCTTGACGAGTCGGTAGGTCTTTTCAGGTCCCTTGCGCAGGGGAGCCTCCTTCATCGACGCAAGGAGTTTGAAACCCGCAAAGCCGATCATGACGATCAAGAGCGCCGATCCAATGATGATGAGTTGTCGTTTTTTCATGGGTGTTGCTTGGCTATGGTTTAAGCGACTTGATGAGTAAGTCGGTAATTTCTTTTTTACGCTGTTCAATCAGTTCTTGGTAGGCTTGCTCATCCAGATCATGGAAGTACTTGAGCATTGGCTTGCCCACAAAAGGAAAAAGCGTCAAGCTGATCAAGCTGAGTATAAAATGCCTCGCGTCAAGATCCCTTCTCACTTCGCCTGATTTTTTACCATCCTCAATCAGCTGAATCAGTTTTAAAAAAGGAGGGCGAACCTTCGCTCGTTTAAGTCGCAAGATGTGCTTAGCAGGATCACGGTCCATTTCTGAAAGGATGAAAACGGGAAGGCGTGGCCGCTTGAGCATAAAGCTTATATACTCGTTTACGGCTTGTTCCACTTTCAATTCCAAGCGTTGGTCTGCATCGAATATTTGATCTAAGATGGAGAACAATTCCTTGAACAGTTCTTCAAAGACTTGAACGATCAGTACCTCTTTTGTTTTGAAGTAGTAGTGCAGCAGTCCTTTGTTGATATCGGCCTTGTCCGCAATACAGCGCACGCTGGTTGCATCATAACCATTGGCTAGGAATTCTTCGCGTGCAGCTTCTAGTATTTTATCCTTGGTATTCATTTACCCGTTTGGGTAATAATCTGCAATTCTACACCTTTCATTTATCCCAGCGAAGGCTATTTAGACAAATGGGTAAATATTTTGTTCGATGGTTCGGAGAGACATTTTCTTTGAATGATGACCAATGCCATTATATTTGTTCGAACCGAATTAAGCCCAATATGAAGACTAGACCTCTACTGGCCCTTATTCTCGTGACAGCACTTTGGTCGTGCGGCGGGGAAGATCAAGCTACCAAAAAGGTGGATATGACTGATGACGCTCTATCAGAAGAATCGAGCGAACCGGAGGAAAGCGGCATCAGCGGAATGGCTGATTTCAAATTCCATACAATGGTTGCCAACCTGCCTTCACCATTGGAGACATTCCACATAATAGAAGGTCACAACATCGCTTTGACGCAAGCCGCACTGACTCCGATTGAACAGGCAGATGGCCTTTCAACTGCCAGCGCGAAAGCCTATGGTTACGGGGTTTACATGACCGATATGGGATGTATGGCCTACAACCACCAGAACCAACAGACCTTGGATTATTTTCAAGTATGTCGCACGTTGGCGAGTGACCTTGGAGCAGGTGACGTTTTCGAGCGAACCATCAGTCAGAACTTCGAAGAGAACACATCGAGCGAGGAGCAATTCGTGCGGATGATGAACGATGCTTTCGACGCCATGGATCAATACATGGTGGACAATGAGCGCTTCGTGAATGCCACTGAGATTTTTGTTGGAAGCTGGGTAGAGACGCAAATCATCGCCACGCGTATCCTTAAGGGAAAGGAAATGACCGAAGACAATATGCCAGTCTATGAAGGCATTTATTCTCAGAAAGTCCACACCTCTAATTTGATGAACGTCTTAGGTGAAATTGATCAAGAGATCAGCGATGAGGTTTTGTCGGCGGTGGAAGACATCATGATGTTTTACGCTGGCTTTTCTAGCGTTGAAAGCATTTCTCAAGATGACCTTACGCAATTGGAGACAAAATTGATGACGTTGAAAAACTTGCTTCTGGCTTGATTCAGCGCAAATGAAGATTGAAAGGCTCCCAAACGGGGGCCTTTTTTAATGGATCTCGGTGTACATTCTTCGATAGAAATCTGCCCGTGTATACGCTCCAGCGTTAGCGGTCGTTTACCTTTGAATCTAAATTTTACGGATATGTTGAAGAAGCTATTGCTCGGTCTATTCATGCTCTTGGTTCTCCTGATTGCAGCGGCCATTGTGCTGCCTGTTGTGTTCAAGGACGACCTCATTGCGCTTGTAAAACAACAGGCCAATGAGAACCTGAATGCTCGTGTTGATTTTGGAGACATTGATCTTACGCTCTTCAAAAGCTTCCCCGATTTCACCCTTGTCATCCAAGATGTTTCGGTTGAGAATCAAGGCGTATTTGAAGGGATCGCCTTGGCCAAGATTGCTTCGCTTGAACTAAGTCTTGACTTGATGAGCGTTATCAATGGTGGAACGATCAGGATCAACACGATTGGATTGGACCGACCCAATATCCATGTAATTGTACTTCCGGACGGTAGCGCAAACTATGACATCACCTTGCCCACTGCTGAGGATGAGCCTGCCGCAGAAGAGGAGTCGAGTGGGGAGTTTAGCCTGAGCCTGGAGCGCTATTTCTTGAAAGATGGCAATATCACCTACGATGATCGCGCCGGTGGTATCTATGCCCAGTTGACCCAGTTCACGCACAGAGGCAATGGAGATTTCACCCAGGATGTATTCCTATTGGAGACGCATTCGGAGGCGGATGAGCTCACTTTTAAGCAGGATGGATTGGCTTACTTAAACCGGGTTGGTCTAGACATGGATTTTGACATCAACATGAACTTGCCCGAAATGCGTTTTGAGTTCGCCGATAATTATGTCGGACTCAATGCACTTCAGCTGAGCTTTGAGGGATTCGTGGCAATGCCCGCAGAAGAGGGAGATCCGATCGACATGGACATTACCTTCTCCACGAAAGAGACCAGTTTTACGGGCTTGCTTTCGTTGATTCCCGCTGTATTCATGCAGGATATGGAAGGGGTGGAAACGGATGGCCAATTCGCATTGAGCGGCATGGTCAAGGGTCGAATGATCGGCGACGCTCTTCCTGCGTTTAACTTAGATCTAAATGTCTCCGACGCGCGATTCCAGTATCCAGATATGCCGAAGTCGGCCGAGAATATACAAATTGACCTAAACGTCTCCAACCCTGGGGGAAGTGACGATAATACGGTAATCGACATGGATCGCTTTCACGTGGAGATTGCGGGTAATCCGGTGGATGTGCAGTTGCACATGCGCACACCCATCTCCGATCCATTCATCGATACTGAAATCAAGATGGATCTGGATTTGGCGACATTGATAGATGTGGTGCCGCTGGAGGAAGGACAAGTCATCAATGGGAAAATCTTCTCAGATCTTAGATTGAAAGGCAACCAAAGTGCGATTGACCAAGAGCGTTATGAAGATTTTGACGCATCTGGTAGCTTGGTACTCACCGATTTGGATTACAAGGATCCAGCAATGCCTTACGAAACGATTATCCGCTCGTGTTCGTTGAATTTCTCTCCTTCGTATGCGGAATTGACTGCATTTACTATGATGCTGGGGGAAAGCGATATCTCCATGACCGGACGCGTAGACAACATAGTAGCGTGGTATGTAGCCGACGCCCCGCTTTCTGGTAAGTTTAATCTTTCCTCCAACAAATTAGACTTGGATCAACTGGCAGGAAGTGAAGAAGAAGCAGCGGAGGAGGAAGTAGAAGAAGAAATGACCGTGCTGGAAGTGCCCGCTGGAATCGATTTTGTACTGAATACTTCGATTACTAAACTGCTCTACGATGGCATGACCATTCAAAACTTGCGAGGCGAGATGATCTTGCGGGATCAGACGATCTCGATGCGCAACGTAGCCATGAATATGCTAGAAGGAAGCATGACGATGAATGGAACGTATGCCACTCAAAATCCTTTGGAGCCTCGGGTCGATTTTACGATGGACATCATTGGATGGGATGTGGTGCAAACCTACAAGTACCTTGACATGGCCCAGAAGATGGCGCCAATCATGGAAAACGCAAACGGAAAATTCTCCACTGGACTTCGTTTGAAAGGAGCCTTAGATCAACATATGGAGCCAAAGACGAACACTTTGAGTGGAGGGGGGGCTTTGCTGACCAGAGCAGTGCAACTCAATTCTCCTGCTGTCTTGAAGAAGGTCGAAGAGGTGATCAAATCAACGGGCATTCAGAATGTTAATTTGAATGACGTGCGCGTTGACTATGCTTTTGAAAATGGAAGAATGAATGTCAAGCCATGCAAGTTCCTTATTGGGAAAGATGTGCCTTCTGTGTTTAGTGGAAGCCACGGCTTTGACATGAGCCTGGATTACCTCCTCAACTTGGACATTCCATCTAAACTGATGGGCTCTGCTGCAACCCAGGTGGTGGGCGGATTGTTCACCAAGGCCAACCAAGCGCTTGGTACCAATGCTGCTGTGCCTGAACGAGTCAAGATAGACGTGGACATTACGGGAACTTCGGATAATCCTCTTGTCAATGCGAGATTGGCAGGGACCAGTGGAGCAGCAAATCAGGTAGATGACCTGAAAGCAAAGGCGAAGGAGGAACTGATGAAGCAGAAAGAGGAATTAGAGGCAAAGGCCAAGGATGAGCTAAACAAGGCGAAAGCCGACGGAGAAGCACGTGCGAAAGCAGAAATGGATGCTGCCAAGAAAAAGGCGCAGACTCAGGCTGCTGATGCCAAGATGAAGGCAGAGGCTGAGGCGACGGCTGCCAAGAAGAAGTTGGAAGACGAAAAGAAAAAAGCCGAGGCAGAGGCGAAACGCCAAGCAGACGAAGCCAAACGTAAGGCGGAAGAAGAGGCAAAGAAGAATTTAAATAAACTGTTTAAGTAGTCAGAGAAAACAGCACAGCGAAGGCTTCCACCACTTCTTGCTTGATGGCCTCAAAGTCCTGAGGACCGCCCAGTTCCTTTTCCATGGAGGTCACCCCCTTGTCATCGATGCCGCAAGGAATGATGTGCTCAAAGTACCCAAGGTCGGTATTCACGTTGAAGGCAAATCCATGCATCGTTACGTAGCGACTCGCCTTCACGCCGATGGCGCAGATCTTGCGCGCTTTCTCATTGTCGTAATCTAGCCACACACCACTTGCTTCTGTGATCCTACCTCCTTGCAGCCCATGGTTTCCGATTACCTGGATGATGGCTTCTTCCATGCTCCAGATGTACTTGGCAACACCCATCTCGAAGCGCTCAAGGTCGAAGATGGGATAGCCTACAATCTGACCGGGACCGTGATAGGTAATGTCTCCACCGCGCGTGGTTTTGTAGAATTCAGCCCCTACTTCCTCAGGCTTTCGTCGCAAGTTGTTCAAGTCGCCAGACTTCCCAAGCGTGTACACGGGTGTGTGCTCGACCAATAAGAAGGTGCTGTTGGGCAAAGGGCTGCTTGTGCGCTTCGCTTCGAGCATGGCTTGAAAGCGCACTTCTTGCTCTTGCAATGCTTCGCCATACGACATGCGACCAAGATCAACAACGTCGAAAGAGGTCAATGACGGCGGAGGATTCATTCTGATTGAAGCGTAAAAGCGTGGTCGCCGGTAGCCGTGAGCCACCCGCGCTGTGTTATGGCATAGATGCTCATTGTGTAGGGATTGCCTTCCACCAATTGTGGGTCCCTCAACGCAGGAAAGAAGTTCAAGGCTACGCTGCGGAGGTCGTACCACTGAAAGCTGGTACGTTCGGTAGTCAATGCTATCAAGGCATCCCCAGAACGGTCGCGCAGTACAATGAAATATCGGTCTGATCCAGGAACGGACCGCCAATTGAAGGCATAATAGCCTTCGCTATTCCAGCCCGATTCAATGTCGTCCATCTTCGCCGAGTTCAGCGATGCGGCACGAAGCGTGATGGCTGGAGTGATGAAAAGGCTGTCGTCCAGACGATACGTCATCCTAACAAAGCGATCTCGTCGAATGTTTTCGCGGAGGGCCCTTACTAGCAATCCATCTCCTAAGCGCTCAAAACGGACGTGCTGGCGCCGATAAGCACGCAAACTATCCCTGAATTGAAGCGAGTCTGTTTCAAAGTACCGCACTTCACTTGCCCCTTCAGGAATGACGGCATAAGCATGAATGGGAAAGCCATCGGTGACGCGCTCAAAAGAAGGGTGGTTGCCCACAAAGCCAAAGGCCGTGTACTGAATCCTCTCCGCTTGATGGTCCGCAACTTGATTGATGAGCGTTTCGGCTGCCAATCCACCTTCATCGATGGCTGCGTCCTTTTGGCACGCGACCATCGTAATCATTAGAAAACAAAAAAGGTAGCGCAATTTTCTCATCAGAATCGAACAATTAATTTCAGGTTGACACGTCGCGCTGTAAGGTAGTTCGGAACTCCGTACTCCACGTTGCGCGCATCTTTCACCCAAAGAAACGAAATAGTATTGTTAACCGCCAAGAGGTTGAAGACCTCCAAGGTTACCCAAGCAGATTCCAATTTATTGAGGAACGCGAGTTTGGATTCCTTTCCTTCCCCTTTTAAGCGCGCCGAAAACCCAATATCCACCCGGCGGTACGGTGGCATGCGGAAGGTGTCTTTCCACCGCGTATAGCTAGGAGGACCCGTCGGAAGTCCCGTGCCGTAAAGCAGACTCAAGTGTGCCTTGATTTGTTCTAATCCAGGGACGTAGTCTTGGAACGTCATGGCGAAGTTGACGCGCTGGTCCGTCGGGCGAGGGATGAAGCCAGGGTATACCGTGGAGCTGTCGATGGCCCGTCCAAAGGTTTTCTCGCTTTGAATCGTGGTATCCCCAAACTGAACGGTGTACAGCACATACTCATCATCGATGAGGTCTTCCATGGTCTTCATGATGGACATAGAGATCCACGACTCGATTCCTTTAACGAACTCGCCGTTCAATTTTAAGTCGACTCCGGTGGCATATCCAGTGGCGTTATTTGTTGCGTAGTACCGAATACGGACATTGTCCAATTCATAGGGGATAATTTGATCCAAGTGTTTGTAGTAGGCCTCTCCCACGAACTTGAACGAGCGCTTGAACATCTTGAAGTTGTAATCCGCTCCCAATACATAATGGATCGACCGTTGTGCGCGAATGGCCGGGTTAACGTTGCCATAAAGATCTCGCATCTCACGGTAGAAAGCTGGCTGGTGATAAAAGCCCCAGCTCGCACGGAATTGCCAGTCAGCATCCCAATTGGGTCGTATAGATGCCAAGATGCGAGGACTGAAAGTAGTTTGCTGGTTGAAATCCCAGTAGTGAAATCGGGCTCCCGTACTTAGAAAGACTTGATGACTGTCAAGGTCGAAATTCCAATCGCGTTGTAGGTATCCCATCACTCGGTTGGTGGCTACGCGGTTGTCAGACTTGATCGTCTCGAATAAATTGACGTCCGTTCCATTATAGGGCACCGAAAACCCAACGGAATCCACAAGGCTCCATTCGTTCAATCGGTCATTGATATCGTCGTGTCGATACTTCAATCCCCAAAGCCACTTATGGCCGTTCTTGGAATATTCACCTTGCAATTCTGTGCTGGCGACTAAGGCATCTAAGTAGTTCCGTGCGTGGTCGAGGAAAGACCCCGTTCCTATGACATATGCCTCGTCTCCAAAGCTTTCCTTGCTCAGGTCGTTCTCCAGCTCAGAGAGGCGATAGAACCCTTCAATGTCGAAGGTTTCACTCTCGGTAGTTTGAAAGGCCGAAGCGATCAGCCGCATGTTGAGGTTATACCGAGGGGTCCACTGTAAGGTCAGTGCTCCGAAGGATGTTTGGTAAGCGTCTATTTCTTGTCCATCAAAGAAAACATTAAGACCTACTGCAGAACTTACCGTGCCAAAGGAGGCCTGTCGGTTTTCCGGGGCGAATTGATACCGGTTTTGGGAAAAATTGCCTAAAAATGATACTTCCCAGTTGGTGTTAAAGGCATAGGTGAGGTAGGTCTGGTAGTCGATAAAGCGGGGACGGTAGTCCCCTTCAGTATCGAGACTTCCCAACAGGTACTGATTTGAATAGTAACGTACGCCGTGTATCTGGGTGAAGCGTTTGTTATCGCTGGCATTCTCAAGGTGCGCGTTAAACCCGAGAAGTCCTGCCGACGCAGAACCTCCGAATTTCTCTGGTTTCTTGTAGGTGATGTCAAGGACGCTCGAAAGTTTATCCCCATAAATCGCTTCAAATCCACCGGAAGAGAACGCGATGTTCGAAACAAGATCGCTGTTGATGAAACTCAGTCCCTCTTGTTGACCGCTTCGTATCAAGAATGGGCGATACACCTGAATACCGTTGACGTATACCAGATTCTCATCAAAATTTCCTCCTCGCACCGAATACTGTGAGCTCAGTTCGTTGTTGATGCTGACACCCAAGGCTTGAGCGGGTAGGAGGGACTCCACGCTGCCCGTAACCGAGGGGTTGAACTTAGCCATGCCTCCCTCAATTTTACGCAACGGCCGTTCGCGGTTCCGTTCCTCAGATTTAGTGAAGGTGCTAATTTCCATGGCCTTGCCGCCCAACACGGGACTCAGCGAGCGTTGCTCTCCTGCAGCAACGCTTATGTTGGTGACAAATTCTTCGAAGGAAATGTGTCGGACAATGAGGCGATATGTTTGGTCGCCCGGCAAGGTGAAGGAATATTTTCCGGATGGGTCTGAGCTCGTTCCGTACACGGTGCCGGGTACGCCGATCGTAGCCGCCTCAATGGGATTGCCCTTCAAATCAGTGATCACGCCTTTAATGGTCGCATCTTGAGCAGTTAGGGTGAGTCCCAGAAAAACGAATACCGCAGCTATGAAAAGACTGGATCTCACTAAAACTTAACGTTTACTTATCGGATTTGAACTCACCTTTTTTCCAGGCTTGGATGAATTGAGCCCATGCCAATGGATTGAGCAGACTGATTTGTGGCAATAAACCTTGGTTGTAAAGTCGAGTGTATTCTTGTTGAACCACATAGTTGTAGTTGCCTTGTGCACTCATAGGAACGCCTTGCACTGCGAGCCGCACATCTTCGCGCGTCATGTTCTCAAAAGCACGGTCGAAATCATCGGTAGGCGCATTGAGGGTGAGGAAGGCTTGCTCGAATTGTTCTTTGCTTGGCCAAGGGTAGACCTTTTGTTCAGGAAGCGTAATCGTATCCTTTTGCAGGAGTTGGATGATTGAATACCTTTTGCTTTGAAGGGTATCTGGCACGACGAATTCCACACTCCGATATCCGACGCTCGAAAAAAGAATGGTATCACCCTCACGCACAACCAAGGAAAAGAATCCATAATAGTCGCAGATGGTTCCCCTGCTAGAACCCTCAATGAGGATACTTGAAAAGGGAACGGGTGTTAGGCTATCTCCTGAGACCACGACGCCCGAAAGCTGAAGCAGACCTTCGCTGGGGTCTTTCTGACCAAAGCCTGTCAACACGGAAATAAAAAGGACGGTAAATACAATGCAGTACTTCATGGGTGCTTCAATGTTCCTTCAAAGGTCGCAACATTTCCAGCCATATCTGAAATTTCGATCCTTAATTCTTGTTGCTCTTCTGAATGGGGTAGGTCATTAACGTCAATGAACACTAAATCTTGTTTGGGTTCGAATTCCATGATAACCCATTGTCCATTTACATAGGCATCGTAGCGCTGGATTCCACTGAAATTATCCTTGATCACAAATTTGATACGCCCCGTATTCCAGGTGTACCCTTGCTTAAAGTTAACCATGGAGATAGATGGAGCTTTGTCGTCAACTACCAAGGTGAAGTCGCCAAAATTCCGGCTAAGGGCCCGCACCCAATCGCCATCTAGCGTGCTAGAAAGTGCTCGGCTCGGTCTTCCTGAACTGTTGGTTTGAGCGATCAATAGACCTTCTCTAGGCATGTCTTCAGGTATGCGGAGTTTGATCTCAAAAGCCTCTTGCACCGGAATCCAAGGGTCAAACACATGTACGAAAGGCCTTTCTCCCAATCCTTCTTGCGTGATGTTAAGCGGAATGGACGCATACACGGTATGGTGAGGGAAGAAGAGCTTGCAGTCCTCGCTTTCATAGAAGTACGGGATATTCCATTCCAACATTTCCACGGAGTCCGACGCATCAGGTCCCTTGCCTTCGCTTACGTCCACCTCAAAATTGACCTTGTTCGTATTCCCCTCGTGGTCATATGCAATGACTTGAATGCCGTGCAAGCCTTCGGAGAGGTTGAGGATGCCGTTCGACCTGTATTCCAGATTCTCCAAATAGTTACCCGGTTGGCGATACATCCGCATGAAGCGTTGGCGATTGCTGTAGTAATAAGGATAGTCGATCAAGCTGTTCAAGTGTCGGCTTTGATCAAAGGAGATGCTATCGGCTGTAAAGCGAGAGATCAAGCTATCGTCAACGACCAAATCAACCCGATAAATTCCGTTGTGGTTATAGGACCCACTCTGCGCGTCGTAGCCATTCACTTCTATACCAAAAACTCCTTCCACCTCAATGGGCATAGAAGTGGCTAGCTTTGACCCGCTCACGCGAGCATGGGTTGTTTTCTCGCTGTTGCGAACGCTGGACCCAAGGCCGATGGGTGCTATTCCGATTGCTTCGATCACAGGAGGTTTCGTGTCGTCAATAGGAAACCCCATGGCAATCGGGTTTCTAGGGACTTCCGATGCGGTTTCACGTACTTCGAAGTGGAGATGGGGGCCGCCTGACCCTCCCGTGTTTCCTGACAGCGCAACGACTTGTCCAGCGTTTATGGGCAGGTCTCCTTCGCCGGGATAGATGTCGATTTCGAAACTCTTTTGTTTTACTTGATATTCTTTGATGTAGGCAGTTATTTCTTGCGAATAGCGCTGTAAATGCCCATAAACCGTGGTCGTGCCATTGGGATGATCGATATACAGCGCCTTGCCATAACCATATGGAGAGATCTTGATGCGAGACACATGACCTTCACCAGCAGCCATCACATCGAGGCCTTCCCTTCCAGCTGTTTTTAAATCAAGTCCAGCGTGAAAATGATTCGGCCTAAGCTCCCCGTAATTTCCAGAAAGGGAGGGCTCAACGGGAAGGGGATTACGGATTGGTTCGTCTTGACACCGCACATTTTGCGGTGTCAAGACCGACAATAAGACCCAGCAAGAAAGTAGGAGTGTTCGAATCATGGACAGCCTTGAGATGCGTGCGAATGTAGAACATCATGCAGGGTGCATCGGGCAAAGAAATTTTCGTTTTTAAACAATCTATTCATAAAAATTACAACCTTTGGGTCGCTGCTACGTGTAGTAGCTATTCTTTACTAAATCGTTGGTGGTGAAAGATTTAAGCTCTTCTATTGAAAGCCTTACAAAAAGAACGGATGGACTGATTCACGCCTATCAGCAGGGAGTCGGGCGCATCCGGTCCTTGGAAGAGGACAAAGGAAAGTTAGAGGTTAAAATGGGAGGTCTAAAGGCTGAGATCGAACGATTGAAGGAAGAGAATAAAGTGTTGAGAATGGCTTCGGCAATCAAAGGAGATGAAGAAAAAGTGACCGAGTCGAAGCGTAGGATCAGCCAACTAGTACGGGAAATTGACAGATGCATTGCGCTGTTGAATGACTGATTGAATGAGTGAACTATCTATAAAAGTCAACATAGCGAATCGCGTATATCCGCTTTCTGTCCAAAGGGATGAGGAAGAGGAAGTACGAAAAGCAGCTGCTTTCATCAATGAACGACTCAAGGCATTAGAGTCGAGCTTTGCGGTGAAGGATAAGCTGGATCTACTGGCCATGTTGGCATTGGAACTGACCTTAGAAAAAGGCCACGGAGCAGAAGAGCTCGTGTACGACAAGGCCCACGACCATCTGCAAGCACTCATCGATCGGATTGATACAACGCTCGCATCATAGCGAACGTTCTTTAAAAGTTTAGCCCGTACAAACGAACCGTTTTGTAACCTGAACATCTACAACGCTGGGACGAAACTTAGTGTGTAGCAAAAGCAGGCCTGTTTATCTCGATCCGTCGGGAGATTTCCTCTTTGGAGGAGACACTGGACGTTTGCGCTGCTCGGTTAGTCCCGATCTTTTGCTTTTTTCGGAGGTTACATAACTCCTGTTTGTGCGGGCTTTTTACAACCTAAAAACACAGAGAAATGGATACTATGACAATGGTTATTGGAATCGTTGCACTACTGGGCGGAGCTGGCTTGATGTGGGTGCTACAACGATCCGCGTTGCAAAGTCAACGCAAATCCATTCTGGATGAGGCCCAAAAAGACGCCGAGATCATCAAGAAGGAAAAGCTCATGCAGGCGAAGGAGAAATTTCTGCAATTGAAAGAGGAGCACGAGAAGGTGATCCATGAGAAGAACAGAAAAATCTCTGAGGCCGAAAGCAGGGTGAAACAAAAAGAAAATACACTCAACCAGCGCCTCGGCGATACCAAGAAAAGGGAGCAGCAGATCGACGATCTCAAAGAGAACCTTGGTCGACAGTTAGAGGTCGTTGAGAAGAAACAAGATGATTTGGCTGGACTTTACTCCAAGCAGGTCAAGCAATTGGAAAGCCTTTCAGGACTCTCAGCTGATGAAGCAAAGGAGCAAATGAAGGAAGTCCTCGTAGCAGAAGCCAAGACGGAAGCCATGGGCTTGATGAAGGAAATCGTTGATGAAGCGAAGATCAATGCGAACAAAGAGGCGAAGAAGATCGTGGTCGAGACCATCCAGCGCGTGGCTACCGAACAAGCCATTGAGAACTCCGTGTCCGTTTTCAACATCGAAAGCGATGAGATCAAAGGTCGCATCATCGGAAGGGAAGGACGGAACATTCGTGCTATAGAGGCTGCGACAGGCGTTGAGATCATTGTCGATGACACTCCAGAAGCCATCATCCTTTCTTGCTTTGATTCGGTTCGAAGAGAAATCGCTCGGCTTTCTCTCCACCAATTGGTGACAGATGGAAGGATTCACCCCGCGCGGATCGAGGAAGTGGTCGCCAAGACGAAGAAGCGCCTAGATGAAGAGATCATAGAAACCGGTAAGCGTACTTGTATTGATTTGAATATTCACGGACTCCATCCTGAATTGATCCGAATGATCGGCCGCATGAAGTATCGTTCTTCCTATGGTCAAAACTTACTGCAGCACAGTCGAGAAGTAGCAAACCTTTGCGCTACGATGGCTGCTGAACTTGGTTTGAATGCCAAAGTGGCGAAGCGTGCTGGACTGCTCCATGACATCGGGAAGGTGTCGGATGAAGAGAGCGAAATGCCGCACGCAATCCTGGGCATGAAGATCGCCGAGAAGTACAATGAGAAAGCGGACGTGTGCAATGCAATCGGTGCCCACCACGATGAAATCGAAATGACCACCTTGATCTCGCCGATCGTTCAGGTGTGTGATGCGGTCAGCGGTGCTCGACCTGGTGCTCGACGAGAGATCCTGGATTCGTACATCCAGCGTATCCACGACTTGGAGCGCATTCCATTGGAATACCCTGGAGTAGAGAAGTCCTACGCCATCCAAGCCGGACGCGAACTTCGTGTGATCGTTTCCAGCGATAAGGTCAAGGATGAAGAAGCCAGTACGTTGGCATTCCAGATCTCTGAGAAGATCCAAGACGAAATGACCTATCCCGGACAGGTGAAAGTAACTGTCATTCGAGAGATGCGGGCAACATCGATCGCGCGTTAAGGCCGCCGGGAGGTAGAAAAAATTGCTATGGTGATCGATAGACATATCACAGGTAGTCGAATCCTTGTGACAGGAGCAGCTGGATTCATAGGGTCAAACCTTGTGGAGGATCTCTTGGCGCACGGCAATGAAGTGGTGGGTTTGGATGACCTAAGCACGGGTTTCCAACGGAATCTTGACCCATTCTTGTCGAACGGGCAGTTCACCTTCATCAACGGAGACATTCGAGACACCAAGGCGTGTGCGAAGGCAGTTGATGGGGTAGATTATGTAATGCACCAAGCTGCGTTGGGATCCGTTCCTAGGTCCATCAATGATCCGGTCACTACCAACGATGTCAACATCAACGGCTTCCTGAACATGCTCGTTGCGGCGCGGGATGCCAAAGTCAAACGCTTCGTTTTTGCTACCAGCAGTTCGGTGTACGGCGATGAGCAGAGCTTGCCCAAAGAAGAATCCAGGGTTGGAAGGCCATTGTCACCTTATGCAGTGACCAAGAGCGTCAACGAAAACTACGCTCGTGTGTTCGGAGAATTGTATGGAATGGAGACCATCGGCTTGCGCTATTTCAATGTGTTCGGAAAGCATCAGGATCCAGACGGAGCTTATGCTGCTGCCATTCCAAAATTCATTCGCCACTTCATGCGTCATGATGCACCGACCATCCATGGAGATGGAACGCAGTCGCGCGACTTCACCTACATCAAGAATGTCATCCACGCCAATCACATCGCGGCCTTATCATCCAATCCCGTAGCCGTGAATGAGGTGTACAATGTGGCTTTTGGTCAAAGCACCAACCTCAATGAATTGATTAATATCCTACAAGAGTTGCTGGGCAATTTCGACCCAAAGATTTTGAACATCGACGTGAAGTATGGTCCGGAGCGCATCGGTGATGTGCGCCATAGCTTAGCCTCGACCGTCAAAGCCAATGCCATCCTTGGCTATCGGCCCGAATATGATCTCAAGGCAGGCTTGACCGAAGCCATCCAATGGTACTGGGAATTTCTAGGTGGAGGAAGGCCCGTCTAAGAATCGATGGCGTACGTCCTCAGTGGGCAGGTAACATTCTTCGCGTTTTCCAAAAATCGAATACCGGGTACGAGAGACCAAGTTGTAGATTGCATCCCGCAAGAAGCGAGGAAAGATCCAACAGATCTCCAGCAATCGAAACCCGCCCCCTAAGTCGCGCATGAGATATAAGAAAGCAGTTGAGCGTGTATGCGCGTTTCCATTTCGGAGATAAATGAAGGTTTTGAGCTCGTCAGCCTCCAAGGCATGTTTCTTTAGTGAATCTTTTCCGAACGCAGATTGGAGTGAAGCGAAAGATAAGCGACTGCCCTTGTCATGCCGCAACACAAATTGAACCACCGCATTGCATAAGTTGCACACCCCGTCAAAGAGCAAGATCTGTTGGGAAGTATCTGTCGTTTGCATTTCCACTATCAAAGGAAGGTCTTTTGGGCTTAGTATCTTCACGCCGCTTTTGATCGATGGTGGCCTTTTCCACCCACAGAAACGGTTATCTTCGCAGCCAATTTTTAGCAGTTATGGCGCAGATATCCTTCGGAGTAGTTGGATTTGGACACATAGGTAAGAAGCACGCTATCATGGTAGACGGCAACGAGAGCAGCACGCTCAAGGTGGTTGTTGATACCGATGAAGCAAAACGCGCCGAGGCGAAAAAAATGTTTCCAGGAGCAGCGCTCTTTGAATCCCTTGAATCCTTTCTCGAAGCCGACATTAAATTAGATGTCGTCAATATCTGCACGCCAAATGGATACCACGCCACCCAGGCCATCAAGGCCTTGGAAAGTCATTCGCACGTAGTCATCGAGAAGCCAATGGGCTTGACACGTCAGGAATGCGAGGATGTTATTTTCAAGTCGCTTC
Source organism: Flavobacteriales bacterium (assembly GCA_013204105.1). Classification (GTDB taxonomy): domain Bacteria; phylum Bacteroidota; class Bacteroidia; order Flavobacteriales_G; family Salibacteraceae; genus SHAN690. Next base: position 127,180 of record JABMOM010000029.1, on the reverse strand, counting down.
AAGTTTCTCGTCATGTCTTTTGTGTGAAACAGAACCGTTATTCACCGTCTTCAAAATGGTTGAAGAGTTTGATCGAGGAAAAACGCTTGGGAGCCATTAATATGGTGCAACTCAGTTGTTACTGGAATCGTGACATACGTTACTACAAAGCGGGTGGATGGAAAGGAACAAAGAACCTCGATGGGGGAGTGCTTTTTACCCAGTTCAGCCATTTTGTGGACATTATGTACTGGCTGTTTGGTGACATTCAAAACATCGTAGCCATGAGCACAAATTTCAGCCACAAAGGCACCACCGAATTCGATGACTCAGGCTTGGTTCAATTTGAGTTTGTGAATGGCGGTTTCGGCTCGATCAACTATAGCACGGCAATCTTTGATACAAACTTTGAAAGCAGCATTGTAGTGGTTGGTGAAAAAGGCACCGTAAAGGTCAGTGGCCAATACATGGACCAAGTTGAATACTGCCACATCAAAGATTACGAGATGCCTACGCTTCCTCCACCGAATCCTCCTAACGATTATGGTGATTATAAGGGCAGTGCAGCAAATCATCACTACGTGATCGAGAACGTAATCGACGTGTTGACTGGAAAATCTCAGATTACAACCAATGCACTGGAAGGCATGAAGGTGGTGGAGATCATCGAGCGCATTCATCGAAAGCAGAGACAGATGCTGAGCTAAGCGCACGGCTCTGCAAGCTACACTCAACAACCCCGCCGGCCTACCGCTATGACCAATAAGAGAGTTCGGATGTTCGTCTTTAATAACTGCTCAAACGATGCGCGGGTATTGAAAGAATCAGCAACCTTGGTGAGGGCTGGATTTGAGGTTGAGGTAATCGCATTTTTAGATACGAAAACGGTTCCGAGTGAAACGCGAGAGGGAGTGCAAATCACCCGTTTGAGAACGAACCCGATCAATCAGAGGCTGATTCGGATTTTAGGAAACCCACTGTACTACCGTCCCAAATGGATGCGTCGAGAGGTGCGGATCCCACGATCAACCAAGCCAAAAACGCGCAAGCGTCCGGAGCTGAATCGAAAGGTCAAGGCTTTCCTGCGCAAACTTCGATTGCGGGCTTTTGCGCACTTAGGGGTGTCCTATGACAACATGGAACAAGCCAAGTCAGAGTTAGTGAAAAACGCTGTTTCCTTGTTTTTCAGAGCTCCATTCTTGATGACCCAACTTGCCTTCATCTACCTGGCATCTTTTACACTTGGGATTTCTTACCGTTTGATGCGAAGGCTTCGGCGGATGGTCTCGCTTCGCAGGATGAAGCGCAACCTCAAGAACAGGATAATGTGGACGTCGCGAAACGTGATCCAGGATCCAATTCGATGGTTGCTACGCCCAGCACACCGTTATTTCGTCTATTTCGATTTTTTCCGACAAGCTAAGCAGTATTCACTGGAGCACCCGGCGGATATCTACCACTGCCACGATTTGAATACGCTCTACATCGGGATGGTATTAAAAAGGAAACACCAGGCCAAGCTTATCTACGATTCGCATGAACTCTATTTGCATAAGAATAGATTGGTGCCAGCAGGACGGTTTAAGACCTGGATACTGACCTGGATTGAAACAAGAGGAATGGCCGCGTCCGACAGAGTCATCACGGTGGGAGAGTGCATCGCGGATTGGATGGCGAAGGAGTACCATGCGCCAAAACCAGCCGTGATCATCAACGCACCACACGAACGGGATGCGAAAGCCTTGTCAAGTGATGTTTCGCTGAGGAAGGCGCTCAATGTGAAGGACTCAGACTTCTTGTTGATCTATTCAGGCGGCATCACCTTCAACAGAGGTTTGGAGAACTTGATCAAGGCGGTAAATCAGATCGATGACTTGCATTTCGTTTTGCTGGGATATGGATCTGATGTCTATATGTCGAGCCTTCGTGCGTTGATCCAGTCTGAAAAAGCCGAAGACAAGGTGTCCTTCTTTGGACCGGTTCCTCACAACGAAGTTGCGTCCTATTTGGCCTCAGCAGACTGCGGTATTGCGCCGATCATGAATATTTGTTTGAGCTACTACTATTGCTCCCCAAACAAGTTATTCGAGTACGTTCAAGCGCGCCTGCCTGTCATAGCCAGTGATTTTCCAGAAATGCAGCGTGTCGTAAATGAGAGCGAGATCGGTTTTACATTTGATCCAGAGGACATCGAAAGCATCAAGTCGACCATTCGAAGAATGATGGATAATCCAGAAGATCGACTTAGGTTTAAGCAGAACACACAAAAGGCCGCTGAAAAGTATCGATGGGCAGTGGAAGAAAAGAAGTTAGAAGATATTTACTTAGCACTTTGATCACAGCCAAACAATACCGCGCTTCATTCCGATCGATCTTAAAGTACCTCGTGCTTGGAGAATTGAAGATCAAGTACAAGAGTAGGTTCTTAGGGATTCTCTGGGCATTGATAGATCCACTGATGCTCATGCTGATCTATTTGGTGCTGGTCAAGTTTATTTTTCAGCGCGGAGGACCCACTTATGCAGTTGAATTGTTAACGGGACTCATCGCGTACCGATGGTTTTCGACTTCAATCGTACAAGCCGCGAAAGCGCTTGTCTCCAATGGTAAATTGTTGCAAACGGTCAAGTTTCCTTTCTCGGTGTTGCCGATTTCCAAGGTGCTGATCGGTGGAGTGGACATGCTAGTGGGCTTTGTCATCTTGTTCATCATGGTGTTTTTCTTCGACGTGGAACCAACGCTTAATTGGTTGTGGTTACCCGTTTTGCTGTTGATTGAATTTCAATTTGTGATTGCATTCAGCCTCATCGTTTCGATTGTCGGAGTCTATTTCAGAGACCTGTTGAACATTCTACAATTTGGAGTGCGCATCCTCTTGTACTTGTCGCCGGTACTTTATAACATCGAGCAGCTCCCTGCGGATTACCAATTGCTCTACACCGTTTTGAGTCCGCTGGCTCCCCTCATCGACAGCTTTAAACGGGTCCTCATTTTTGGTCAGCACCCGTCGCCGTTCATATTTGTATTCATCGTCTTAAGCGCGATCTGTTGGTTCATTGCGATTGCATTATACCGAGGTCGGCCCAATATTGCAAAAGACCTATAGCATGGTAGCCATTGAGGTAAAGGATATGGGATTGAAGTTCAAACTCAGTCGATTCAAAGCGACCCGAGTGAAGAATGTCTTGCAAGGATTTCTTTCCAAAACTCCAGAAACCGCGCAGCGGGATCATTTTTGGGCATTGAGGAATTTGAATTTCACCTTGAATAGCGGTGAGGTACTGGGTGTCATTGGGTCCAATGGGTCGGGCAAGTCGACCCTGTTGCGCACCATGGGTGGAATATTCGTTCCGGATGAAGGCACCATTGAAGTCACCGGTCGTGCTTCTGCATTATTGTCCTTGGGTACAGGATTTAAAGACGACCTCAATGGCAAGGAGAACATTTACTTGAATGCTACTATTCTAGGGTTTACACAAGAGGAGATTAACGCGGTAATCGAAGACATCATTGCCTTTAGCGAACTCCATCAATTCATCTACGAGCCAGTCAAGAACTATTCGTCAGGTATGAAGGCCAGGTTGGGCTTTGCGATAGCGGTGCACTTGAAGCGCGAGGTCATGTTGATCGATGAGATACTAGGAGTGGGTGATTTTAAGTTCCGATCCAAGAGCACGGCCAAGATTAAGGAGCTGATCAACGACGATCGAACGGTTATACTGGTGAGCCATAGCATGGAATCCATTAGAAGCTATTGCACCAAATGCTTGTGGATCGATAAAGGCGTTCAGAAAGCATTTGGGGAGACCGAGGAGGTCGTTGCCGAGTACTTAAAGTCGTAGCTTTCACCCTCTATTTTTATTTTCCCCAGCGCGCATGAAGGTTCTGAGCATAGTCAACAATAATGTAGTGCGCGACGCGCGCGTCCAGAAAGAGGCACGAAGCCTGACGGAGGCTGGGCACGAAGTGACTATTGTCGGGGTTCAAGACCGATCACACTTACCGCTGAACGATACCATCAATGGCATCCCTGTGGTTCGTATTCCTCGTACTGGTTGGTACGCATCCCTGTGGAAGATGTTTTCTGGCGAAGGGATTAAGGGGAATAATTCGAATGAAGGAGGAGGAAAACAGACAACGAAAGGATGGAAGCACCTCTTGAGGGAGTGGTGGATTCCTTATCACCGTGAATTGGTCTTCAAGAACTTTTACCGCGGAGCAGCTCAATTCATTGCAGCGCAGGAGAGTGAGGTACTGCACATCCACGACCTAAATGCCTTGCCGGTGATCGATCACCTCGAGCATATCCGAGCCAAAGTGGTCTATGATGCCCATGAATTGTACACAGAACTCGCTACTTTGAATCCTTCGCAACGACGGTCATACCAAAAGGTGGAGTCTAGGCTTATTCAAAAAGTCGACGTTGTGATCACGGTCAACGATAGCATTGCAAACGAATTGAGGCAACGCTACGGGATCGAGCAGCCTGTGGTCGTGCGCAATTGTCCTTTCTTGGATCAACAAGGGGTGGAGGCACCCTATCAGCTCCGGGATAAGCTGGGTATCCCAGGAGACCATTCGATCATTTTGTTTCAAGGTGGTTATTCCAAAGGGCGCGGCATTGAAAGTTTGATCGAAGCGATGAAGGGAATCAAGGCCGCCCACCTCGTATTGCTGGGATGGGGTCCATTGGAAGGGACGTTGAGAGCACTTTGTAAGGGGCTTGACTTACAAGGCAAGGTTCATTTTCTTCCCCCGGTTGAACAAAGCCAACTCATCGCTGTATCTGCTCAGGCTGATATCGGGGTGATTCCATACCAGGCAGTAGGCTTGAATAATTACTATACCAGCCCCAATAAGCTCTTTGAGTACATCCATGCGGGCCTAGCCATTGCTGGAAGCGAATACCCAGAACTCAAAAGGGTGATTCAACATTACCAGATTGGTGAAGTATTTGACCCGATGAATGTCGAATCCATCCGAAATGCCTTGGTACATATGGTGGATGATCGGGCGAAAACCGAAGCCTTCAAACAAAACACACCGAAGGCTGCTCAGGAATTGAATTGGGAGCAAGAGGCCAACGTGCTGCTCCAGGTGTACCAACAATTTAGCCCGCAATGATCAGGGTTTGCCACATATCTACGGTTCACCAATCAAAAGACACCCGCATTTATCATAAGGAGTGTGCGACTTTGGCAAAGCTGGGATACGATGTTAAGTTGGTCGTGGTGAATGCAGCGGATACCCATTCGGACTATACCAATGTCGAGATCGTCAACATCCAGTTGGCTCCCGTTGGGAAAATGAGGCGGGTGCTTAACTACCCGAAACAAGTGCTCAATAAAGTGCTGGAATTGGCGCCAGCGGTGGCTCATCTGCATGATCCGGAGCTGTTGCAAATAGTATCACCCTTGAAAGCTGCTGGCATAAAGGTGATCTATGATGCACATGAGGACGTTCCCAAGCAGGTATTGACCAAGGATTGGATACCGGGTCCTTTGCGGGGAATGATATCCCGCATGGTGCAGGGATACGAACACAAGATGGCTCCCAATTTGGACGCTGTGGTTACCGTGGTAGAAGGCGTGCTGGAACGTTTTGAACCCTTGGTCAGACATATTGTTCTCGTTAAGAACTTTCCAGACCTCGATAAGCTGCCTCGACCCATGCCCTGGTCAGAAAAAGCAGATGAAGTTGCCTACATTGGAGACTTGACGCGGATTCGAGGAATAAGAGAAGTGGTCGACGCCATGGCTGACGTGAACGCCCAACTCAACCTGGCTGGAAAGTGGTCTGATCGGGGCTTGGAAGGCGATTGTAAGCGTTCTCCTGGATGGACTAAGGTGACACCCTTGGGCTTCATTTCAAGCGCTGAGGCACGCGCTGTGCTAGAGCGCTCTTTGATTGGATTGATCCTCTTTCATCCAGCACCGAATCACATCGATGCCTTGCCCAATAAGCTCTTTGAGTACATGGCTGCAGGCATTCCCGTTGTCGCCTCGGACTTTGGTTGGTTAAAACACATTGTCGAACAACGAAAATGCGGCGTAACGGCGGATCCCAAAGACCCGAAGAGCATAGCAAGAGCGATTCAAAGCTTACTTGATGATCCAGAAGTTGCTGAAGCGATGGGGAGCAGAGGAAGGGAAGCCGTAATGCACACCTATAATTGGGACACGGAAGCAAAGAAGCTTGGCGCACTTTACCATACCCTGATTGGAAGTCCAGCATGAGCGAATTGGTATCCATCATCACCCCGGTGTACAACAATGCAAACACCATCGTCCAGACCGTGCATTCGGTGATGGCCCAAACCTATCCTTATTGGGAACTCATTTTGGTGGATGACGCTTCTACCGACGAGGTCTTGCCGCTGTTGCAACGACTGGCGTTAGAGGATGAAAGAGAAAGAATCCAGGTATATGCTCTGGGTGCCAATCGAGGCGCAGCGGGTGCGCGGAATGAAGGAATCCTTCACGCCAAAGGTCGGTTCATCGCATTTCTCGACGCCGACGATCTATGGGAGGGAGAGAAACTTGAGCGGCAGGTGGAATTTTCCATGGCCAATGCCGCGGCCATTACCCATACATCTTATAAATGGGTTGATCAGAAGGGTGTGGCCACGGGAAAAGTCATCCATGCGCGAGAGCGGTTGACCTATGACGACATGTTAGACTACAACTACATTGGCTGCTTAACCGGGATGTACGATACTGAAGTTACGGGTAAGAAATACTTCATGCCCGATATCGCTAAGCGTCAGGATTACGGCCTTTGGCTGCATATCATGCGTGACGGGCATGAGGCCTTCGGACTGGACACAGTACTTGCGCAGTACCGGACAGGTGGAGCATCCTTGAGCAGCAACAAATGGGAGAGTGCACTATACAACTGGCGGGTCCTGCGAGAATTGGAGGGTTTGAGTCGTTTAGAGGCGGTAAAGCACTTCCTACGCTATGCCTTGAAGGGGCTGCAGAAGTATCGTTGACAACCCTGTTGATCTTCTTTTTCACGGAAGACTGCACCCCTAGGGGAAAAGGCTAATTTTGAACAACACCTACGAGCACAAGTTTGAGTACTGTACGAAGCAATGACATCCAGTTCCTAGTAAGGAAGTATATGATGATGGCAGGAGACCTTTTCCTGATCGTCATATCGCTGTTCGTGTACATCAAGTATTTCTATGTTTATGACATCTGGCCGAGTAAGACCTTGGCCGAAAACCCCAGTTGGGTAATCCTGATCCTCGTGATTTGGTTGATGTACGCGCAGCTGTTTAACCTGTACGATGTATTACACGCGTCAAAGACCTCTCTGCTGTTTCGGCGTACGGTCCTGGTTGCCTTCATAACGGGTGTAACCTACCTGGCTTTCCCATTCTTGAGCCCAGTCTTTCCGAAGACGCGGATGCCCGTCTTCATCTTCATCAGCCAGTTGATCTTTTTACTCAGTCTATGGCACTGGCTCTTCTCATACATCTTCCAGCAAGAAATACTTCAAAAGCGGGTGCTTGTGGTTGGTGCAGGATGGTCTGGTGTCGAAGTACTCAAAGTGATACGAAATAGCAACATCTACCAACAGACGGGGTATCAAGTCGTGGCTTTCATCGATGACGAGCCAGAGAAATATAAAATGAACATTGAAGGCGTCCGTGTGATAGGAAGCTCCGAGGAGTTGTTTGCTTACGCACGTCGATTGCGGGTCGATGAAATCGTATTAGCCGTACATACGGCAAAAAACATCAAAGGTGCCTTGTATGCGGCGCTCGTTAACTGCCAGAATTTTGGAATCGAGACCATTCCCGTGAACATTGTGTACGAAACGTTGACGGGGAAACTCATGGTGAAACAGAATGAGAAAGGCGACTACCTGTTAACGTATGATTTCTTCTCTCCAAGAAAAAATGGACTTTACCTGTTGTTGAATCGATTGCTTAACATGCTTTTCGGATTGGTCGGAATGTGTGTTACGTTCGTGTTGACCCCCTTGATCGTATTGGCCAATATGTTCTTGAGTCGAGGTCCTTTGTTCTTTTCTCAGCAGCGAGTAGGAAGGGATGATAAGCTGTTCACCATCTATAAGTTTCGCACCATGGTGGTGAATGCCGAGAAAGATACAGGGGCAGTCTATGCTGAGCGCGATGACCCGAGAATAACTTTGCCTGGAAAGGTGATGCGACGGGCGCGTATTGACGAGCTCCCTCAGTTTTGGAATATATTCAAGGGCGAGATGAACCTGATCGGCCCACGACCTGAGCGGCCAGAGTTTGTGAATCAATTGATACGCACCATCGGCTTTTACCCTACGCGCCATGTGGTAAAGCCGGGTATCACCGGGTGGGCGCAAGTGAACTATAAGTACGGCGAAAATCAAGACGATTCATTGACGAAACTGCAGTACGACTTGTACTATATCAAGAATCGATCGTTCTTCTTGGATCTGAAGATCTTGCGCATGACCATCGGAGTAATGCTAAAATTGAAAGGAAATTGATACGACCATCAGCCATCGGCTATCAAAGGATTTTTTGGGGTCACTTGTACCAAACCAAGGCATTTAATGAGAAGAAACGAAGTACGATTTAACAGTCCAACATGAAAATTCTCACCATCGTCGGGGCACGTCCTCAATTCATCAAAGCTGCAGCGCTCAGCCGTGAACTGGGTTTACGGAGTGGAGTGGAGGAGGTGATCGTTCACACGGGGCAGCACTTCGATGCGAACATGAGCGACGTCTTTTTCACTGAAATGGACCTACCCAAACCGAAGCATAACTTGCACATCCATTCCTTGGGTCACGGAGCTATGACCGGTCGCATGATGGAAGGAATCGAAGGACTTTTAATGACCGAGAAGCCAAATTTGCTCCTCGTTTATGGCGATACTAATAGCACAATTGCGGGTGCTTTAGCAGCTAAAAAACTACATATTCCAGTAGGCCACGTAGAAGCGGGATTGCGAAGCTTCAACATGAAGATGCCAGAGGAAGTGAATCGAATCCTCACCGATAGGATCTCGGACCATTTGTTTTGCCCAACCCAGACGGCGGTGGATAACTTGATGCGAGAGGGCTTCGAAGGCTTTGATTGCCAAATACACAGGTCTGGGGATGTGATGCAGGATGCTGCCATGTACTATGCTCGAACCTCTGCTGAAAGGAGCAAGGTCATCGCTGAGCAGGAATTGGAAGCGGGATTTGTATTGGCAACCATCCATCGAGCAGAGAACACAGACGACCCGGAAAGATTGGGAGGCATTATCCAAGCTTTGAACGAGATCAACCGTGAGCGACGTGTCATTTGTCCGCTGCACCCACGCACGCGGAATTTATTGGAGAAGCAAGGTGTTAAACCCGAGTTCACTGTCCTTGACCCTGTAGGCTATTTTGACATGATTGAACTCCTAAAGGCGGCATCTATGGTCATGACGGACAGTGGGGGATTACAAAAAGAAGCCTATTTCTTTCAAAACCCTTGCGTTACCATGCGTGACGAAACCGAATGGACCGAGCTCGTCGACCATGGATACAATGTTACGGTAGGTGCAGACAAAGAGCGTATTCTCGGCGCCTATGCTCAGATGAAAAATGCATCTCTGGATTTCTCGAACGATCTATACGGAGGAGGAAAAGCGGCAGCGGCTATTGCCGATGTACTTCAAGGGCTAGAATGAGTTTTTTCGACCGTCATAGGATTTTTCTGTACCAGCATTACTTGCTGTATGCGATCGCTTTTCTCATTCCAATTTTTCCGCGCATCGTTCCATTGTTCATCGTGTTGTTTGGAGGCTTATCCATATTCGCGATGGCAAAAGGCTATAGCAGGGCAGAAATGAGTGAAGTCTCGATTTTGCTGTTGATGTTCTTCTTTCTTCATCTCATTGGGATGCTGTATACAGAGAACACCTCACGCGGATGGTTTGATATAGAGGTCAAACTTAGCCTTATGGCTTTCCCGCTTGTTTTTGTTGGCTTCCGTTTCGTCAATACGACCAATTTCAATCGTACCCTGCGCATGTTCTTGTATGGATCGGTTACAGCATCTCTTTTCTGTATTGCACAGAGTGCGTACAAGGTTTTTTGGTTGGATATGAAATACTTTCATTTCATTACTTCACGCTTCTCTGTCACTGTGCACCAAAGTTACTTTGCCCTCTACCTCATTTTTGCCATGGTGATCCTGGCGTATTTGGAATGGCCGCTGGTCAAGAAGGATAGAAAGCGCACGTTGATGAATGTGCTGATCATCATCACCCTATCCGTGTCAGTATTGCTCACCGGTTCAAAAACCGGGTTCATCATGTGGGCTGTGATTGCATTAGGTCTTACCGGTGTCTTTGTGCGCGAGATGAAGCACAAGTGGGTGCCAATCCTAGGGCTAACGGTACTGATGAGCATTATGGGCGCTATCTTTCAAGGCGCTCCTTTACTGCAGTCGCGCATCACCAATATGCTGGAAGTAGCACAAAAGGATGAGGTGAATCCTGCATCTACAGAGAGCACAGCTGTGAGGTACTTGGTTTACAGTTCCACTTTTGAGGTCATACGTTCACAAGATTGGTTTGGACAAGGAACGGGCGATTTTCAAGATGTGCTGGACGATATTTACAATGAAAAGGGATACACCAGTGCGGCAGAAGAGCATCTGAACGCACACAACCTTTTCTTGCAATCGTGGATATCCTTGGGTATTCCTGGGTTGATCATCATCCTCGGAATTTTTCTTGTGATGACGGTGCAAGCGATCAGAAATCAAGATGCCTTGTTACTCGGATTCACAGCTTTGTTCTTCATCCTTTCCATGACCGAGAGCACGTTCAACGTGCAGGTTGGGGTGGTCTTCTTTTCCTTCTTCACGGTCTTTCTCGCCAGAAGGTCGGGATCGAAAGGCGTGCTGCCAGATGAAGAAGAATCGGATGAACCAGTGACATTGACCTAAATGCATTACTTCGCAACATGATGAAGAAAGTACCCCTCCATTGGCAAGTCATCATTGCCCTGATCTTAGGAACGTTCTACGCCCTTTTATCAGTGAACATGGGCTGGAACGAATTTACGCTCGACTACATTGATCCTTTCGGCAAGATCTTCATCAATATCCTCAAACTGATTGCCGTACCCTTGGTGCTGTTCAGTATCATTTCCGGTGTTTCTGCCTTAGGCGACGTGACCAAGCTCGGCAAGATCGGGATCAAAACGCTCTTGCTCTACGTTGGAACCACCATGATCGCAGTGACGATTGGCTTGATTGCGGTGAATACGTTGAAGCCTGGTGACAAGGTCTCAGAGGACCTCCTGATCGATAACCGCATCGCCTATGAGCTGTGGACCAATGACAACGACATAGAGCGCTTGGACGCGATCTGCTACTCCTGCGACGAGGCATATGCAGATCGGGTAGCGATAGTAAGCCAGCGGCCAAGTGATGACGGCGCCAACGATTGGGTGAACGACAAGCTGACCAAGGCCGATCGTACCAAGGAATCCCGTCCGTTGCAACCCGTGGTTGATATTGTACCGAGCAACATCATCCGCGCGATGTTTGACATGGAGATGTTGCAGGTAATCTTCTTTGCCATATTTTTTGGGATTGTGCTGGTCATGCTGCCCAGGGAAAAGGCCCAACCCGTGATGGATTTCATAGACGGGGTAAATGAGGTCTTTATCAAGATGGTGGATGTGGTCATGAAGGCCATGCCTTTCTTCGTGTTTTGCTTGTTAGCTGGAGCTGTGGTGAGCGCTGCGGGCGATGATCCGAGTAAACTGGCGGAGCTGTTGTCCTTCTTACTCTGGTATTCAATCGCGGTCATCTTAGGACTCGCATTCATGATCTTTATTTTTTACCCCGGCCTTACGAGTCTGATCGTCAAGAAGATCAACTACGGATTCTTCATGAAGGGTATTTCAAAAGCGCAGTTGACCGCCTTCAGTACATCCTCATCCGTGGCCACACTTCCCGTTACGTTGAATTGCGTGGAGAACAACATAGGAGTATCTAAGCGGACTACCAGTTTTGTATTGCCCATTGGTGCAACCGTAAATATGGATGGTACAAGTCTCTACCAGGCCGTGGCGGTTGTAGCGCTTGCACAATTCCACATGGTAGACCTCAGCCTGCTGCAGCAATTGACCATCGTTTTTACAGCAACCTTGGCATCCATCGGCGCGGCCGCAGTACCGAGTGCTGGTTTGGTGCTGATGATCATTGTGCTAGAGTCGGTTGGTTTAAACCCAGCTTGGATTGCCCTGATTTTCCCCGTGGATCGTATCCTAGATATGTGCCGCACCGTGGTGAACGTAACGGGCGACGCTTCTGTTTCTACCATCGTAGCGCATTCTGAAGGGGAGTTGAATATTCCGGAGGCCGCGGTCCAGGAATAAATGCAGCCTAACGAACATTTAGGCACCTTTGCGGTCTTTTGTGTAGCTACATCTAATCCACCGCATTGAAGTCCGAACGCATCATTCTTTACTTACTGGCAGCCTCCCAGTTTACCCACATCATGGACTTCATGATCATCATGCCGTTGGGGGAGATGTTGATGGAAGAGTTGTTCATCAACTCCCAAGAATTCTCATTTCTTGTGGCGAGCTATACCATGACGGCGGGCGTTACTGGCCTCATCAGCGCTTTCTTTGTGGACAAGTACGATCGTAAAAAGTATTTCCTTTTTGCGTACTTAGGTTTTGCTGCCGGAACCCTGATGTGCGGTATGGTAGATACCTATGCAGGTTTGATAAGTGCTAGAATCCTCACCGGAGCATTTGGCGGGGTGATCAGTTCCACCGTCATCGCTATCGTCAGTGATGCTATTGCTTCCGAACGAAGGGCATGGGGGCTGGGCATTGTGATGAGTGCCTTTTCTATGGCTTCTGCTTTAGGCTTGCCTGTCGGCTTGTATTTCGCATTCAATTACGGCTGGAACTGGCCTTTCATCGCACTTGGGATCGTGAGCGTACTGAATGCCATCGCCGTCTATTTTACGCTTCCACCTGTCCGGGCACATTTAGACACGCCCGAACCGAGGGTTAGGTCATGGGAATTCATCAAGCGCATTCCTCAACACAAGAACCAATGGATGGCCCTTACCTATACCATGCTTTTGATGTTTGGGCACTTTTCGGTGATCCCGTTCATTACGCCTTACTTGGTCCAGAACGTTGGCTTTGAACGACAGGAGATAACGTGGGTTTACCTCATCGGTGGCTTGGCTACCATCATCACCAATCCGAGGATAGGTCGGTGGGCTGACAGAACAGGCAGACACCGTGTCTTTCAGATCATTGCCTTTCTATCGATCATTCCAATCCTTGCTTTGACCAATTTGCCGGAAGTGCCCTTATGGAGCGCTCTGGTGGTGACTGGTTTGTTCTTCATTTTAGCAGGCGGAAGAATGGTTCCATCCACGGCGATCGTCACTTCCGTCATCAAGCCACAGAACCGAGGAAGCTTTATGAGCCTGAACTCATCGGTCCAGAACATGACGGCGGGCTTGGCGAGCATTGCGGCAGGCATCATCGTTGTCATTCCTGAAGGAGGACATCATGTTTACGGGTTCTGGAAAGTCGGCTTGATCGCCGCGGCCTTCACATTGCTGGCCATCTGGATGATGCGGAGGATCAAGGCCCTGACACCAGTAGAGGATCGTTGAACCAGCAGTTCACGTTGAAAAAAATGGGACTTGACAGCCTATTTTTTGTTTTACTTGTGGTTCAAGCAAAGCACAAGGAGCTGATCTTTGCCCATGAAAATTCATCACTCAATAACACTGATTTAGAATGAAAAAAGTATTTCTCATAATAGGCATATCCATTTTCGCGGCTAATGGTTTCGCGCAATCCTTAGAGACGCAACCACAAGCTGAAGGGCAGGCTGAAGAAGAAGAGGTAAAATGTGTAAAGAAAGGAAACGTAATTTTTGATTTGTATTACGGGCCTGCTGGCCCAGGACTTGCTGCAAGGCTATTGGCAGAAAATGAAAACGGGCAGACATCTTTTTTGGGTCCCATCGGTCTGAGAGCTCAATACATGGTGACGGATGCGTTTGGGATCGGCTTGGATGCTCATTATGCCACAAGAGGGGCTTCATGGACGAGTTATGACTTGATTACGGGCGAACCTTATGAGGCTACTTATGACGTAGTCAGGATCAGGGCTATGGCGCGGTTCAGCTGGGAGTTTTTAAGGACGGAACGATTCAACATGAATTGGGCGAATTCTGTCGGATACAAAAGTGTGAAGAGAACATTTGATGATCCTTTTTCCACGGAAGAATCCACGAACGTAATTCCAGTTGCCTTCCGCACGGCGGTTGGATTTCGATTTTTCGTAACTGACAATATTGGACTAAACGCGGATATTGGATTCTTTGGCGGAGCCTTCGTGCATGGAGGACTCTCGGTGAAGTTATAAGGGGAGTAACTGTCGACATTTGAAGGCTTGGCTGCACGAATATTGCAGCCAGGCCTTTTAGCTATTCTCTTTCCAAACAAAATTCAAGGTGGATGATGTTTACACCCATTGAAGCTCAATAGCAGTGTACAGCTGAAGCCCGACAGCAAGGTTAACCCCGTCCGAAATTTTAATGTCTGTCCACGCTTCACCCGATAATCCTTTGTCAAACAAGTCCTGATCCCACAGGTCTAACCGGGCGGAGACATGGAATTTATCCAGCTGAAGGAATTCGTTCCAGATGAGTCCAAGTCCATGGATATTAGCATGTGACCCTGAGCTGCCTGAACGCAAAACCATGGCGACTTCGGACCCTTGATGGCTATCTTTCAAAATAGCCGCTGGAGGAAAGAAATGCCTCCGCATCCTCCATCTTCAAGATTTGCTGCATGGCGAAGGTTTTGTCGGATGATTGATCGTAGTAATGTTTGCAAACCTTGAAACCCATAGCATATCCGAGGAGGCTGGGGTGTTCGCTTTGTTCCAGTGATTCCCAGAGCCAAAAATCTTTGTTCTGCGTTTCTAAGTCCTGCAAGAATTGGTCTTTCAACCGATCCTCATTATTCTCCAAGTAATCGAGACTTGAGCGCTGGGTGACGTCATTTACAGCCAGGTATGCAATGAATTCTGCCCCTCCTTCTCGGAGACATAGACCGAGCATATTGTCAGGTGCTGCGTAAAGCGCCACATAATTTTGACCACCCATAGCCATGGCCTGTTGAAAGTGTGACAATTCATGCACCATCAATTTTTTAAGTTTCTCCATGCTGTCAACCGGTCGGGTTACGGTGACTAGTTGCCCTACCAGTGAAGCTTGACCAATGCCTCGGTTGGCTCCTACCAAGAGGTAGGTAGGAGGATACATTGCCTCGGGCATCACTTTGCCGTACTCGATCATGAGTTCGTGGTAAAGCGCTTCTACTTCATGGATGTTGATCAGGAAGTCAGGGAGAAGAGCATATCGCTCTGGGTCTGCAGCCATGGCCTCTTTCATCATCTCTGGACTCAGTTGATGACGGCTAATAAACTCCTTGAGGCCCGCTGATCCACGGTCAAAATAAAGCGCGTTAAGCACCGCAATGGTGTCCTTATCCGCAGCCAGCTCTTCGTAGGCGTCAATAAAGTGGACAAGATCACTGTAAATGATTTCAGCTTCTTGCGGATTTTGCGGGAAATTTGGTTGAGCGATGGGTTGCAGGGCTAACAGCAGCAAACCCATAAGAAACATACTGGTCTTAGCTAAGAGTGTCATTACGGAGTGGAATTGGTTGTTTGACCATTAGACTGTCCATTTGTGATTTGGTTACAATGTGTCGTCCAATTCTCTCCAAATTGGCTTAAGATGACAGGCCGTATATATCCTCAAATTGACTCGATGAGGAGGTGTTTCGCAACTTGTAATCCGTTGCTTACTCTGCTTTGTGTGGATATGATTTAGCCTACCTCAAGCGTTCCAATATTTCACTTGTCTTTGCGCGCAAGTCGGTCATAAACCTCACGTGATTCACCGCAATGTGAGTTCGTTTTACAACCAGGTTGACGAATTTCATTTCACGTTCTGGCTCCTTGAGTAATTCGATCGAGATGTTCACCAATCGGTCTGTTGCCGTTGGTCCTGCAAAGACCAGATCGGTGATTTCATTGCCGTAGCCTTGATCTGTGTGGAGGGTGTTGTTATTCTGGAGCACCTTTTCAACGCGCTCGAGTTCTTGGTAATACTCGATTAAGGCATTGCGAATACCGTTGTTCCTCAACAGTCCAATGTTTCCAGTGGAGAGCATGTCTTCGAAGGTTGGATCCGTGCGGACAAAGGTTTTACGTTCGGTCAAGACGGATAAGCTCGCACTCAAGGTGCTATCGAAGGCAATGACATCGGACGCATAGTAATTGTCTAAAATGACCGTGCCTAGGGTGATGTATTTCTGTTCGTACTCCAGTTGTAGGTCAATCGAGATGAGCTGATTCTCTAAGTCTCGCTCTAAGTTCTCTAAGTATACTTCTTCCTTATTGGCATTCAAGCGACCCTGGTTCCAATTGTTGATCTGCAGCGCGATCAAAATACCGATGACAACAAGTACAATCTCGCCAATAGAGTAGAGTAAGTAGCGGGTAAACTTATTCTCAGATAAGAGACGTTGTCGAAGCTTTCGGAAGATATTGATCATGCGTTCATAGGGTGTTTAATGCAAGCTACTCTTTTTGGTTTAGGAAGCTTTGGACAATGCTGGCCCGATTCGAAAGACGCAGTCTTCTCCGTGAATTCACTTTTTACGACCAAAGCATTTGCCGTAAAATACTTCACCAAATGCATTTTCATATTCAATTTCGAAGGATATGGAATCATTCGAAAAATAGCCAGAGCTTTCTCTTACATGGTCTTCATTGACGTCTTGCTTTGGAATGGTAATGACAGCATTGATTACCTGACAATCAATGCTGAAGAGAGCACCACTGAAAGTGTTGTTCTTATTGGCATAGTTCGTAAGCGTCAAATGATTTGGCGCGCATTCGGACTTAGATATCTCTAGGTCATAGGTCGAGAAGTACCACTCCAACGTCGGCGGGCCTGTGATGGAATCTTGTACCGAGTAAACACCGAGCAAATCTTCGTTGGCATATACGCAAGAAGCATCTTCCTCTTCCGCTTCAATGTTATAGTTCGTTGCATTGCAGTCGGTACAACCCTTCTTCTTACAAGATGAAAAGTAGAGCAGCAGTAGGGTGGTGAGTAGGATGAGTTGGGAAAGGGTTTTTACAGTTTCAAGATATGATCGGTTTGATGCCTGCTTCACAGCGAATTCCTGATTGGAACATCCTCCCTTGCTGATGTTTAGAATTTCAATCACTTCTTTTTCTTCTTCATATTCTGAATCTTGTCGCCACGTCGGAGTGGTTTTTTGTAGCGCTCTTTTAAGATCGTTTTGTAACTCTTTTTTTCCGCTTTCACCTTGCTGTTCTTGGCCGACTTTTCGTGAAAAGAAGCCCCCACTTGGCTCTTTGCATCTTTAGCAGACGGTTCTTCTGGCACCAAGGGTTTGGGTTTTTCCTCAGGGGTGAGTTGGGAACTCATCTTCACCTCTTCCGGAAATGGACTGAGCGGAATATCGTATTGCATCAGGCGTTCAATATCTTGCTTCAACGCAACTTCCTTTTCGTTGTATAAAAGGATAGACCTTCCTTCTTGCCCGGCTCTTCCGGTTCGCCCGATGCGGTGGATGTAGTTTTCGGGGTAGAGGGGAGTGTCAAAACTGATGACCGCAGCAATTTTTTCTATGTCGATGCCGCGGGCAATCACATCTGTGGCGATGAGAATCCTACTCGTGCCGTCGACGAATTTTTGAATAGAATGGGTCCGGTGATTTTGCTCTTTACTCGAGTGTATGACAGAGATCTCATGTTTAAAATCCAATGTTTCTGCGAGTCGATCTGCGTTGACCTTGGTTGCAACGAAAATCAAAACATTGCCATAGACTGCTTTATCCTTCAAAAGGTGGTTCAACAAGTTGACCTTGGTGTAAAAATTAGGAACAGCGTACGATTCCTGCCGGATACTATCCAAGGGCGTACCGCTGATAGAAATGGTCTCTTTGATCGGATTCACCAGAAAGCCATCGATCATTTCATCCACATAGGTGGTCATCGTAGCAGAAAAGAGAATGGTTTGCCGTTTTTCCGGCAAGTGATCAAAGATGTTTTTTAACTGCGTTTTATACCCGAAGTCAAGCATGATATCGACTTCGTCAATCACGAGTTTTTTGATGGAGTTGAGGCGCAACACGTTGGTAAGCGCAAGGTCATAAAGCCGTCTCGGAGTGCCAACGATGATATCTAGACCTTCTGCAACGGCCTTTTTTTGTGTGTTGATGTTGGTACCTCCATAGACTCCCGTCACCCTCAAGTTAATGTAGGGGGTCAGCTTTTCGATTTCCTTGACGATTTGGATCACCAGTTCTCGCGTTGGAACCAAGATCAAGACCCTTGGTTGGGGTTGGTCTGAAAATTTCAAATCTTGGAGGATAGGCAGCAGGTAAGCAATGGTTTTACCGGTACCCGTTTGCGCAATCCCTACAAAGTCACGACCAGCGAGGATAGTGGAGTAGGAAGCTTCTTGAATGGGAGTTGGTTTCTCAAAGCCTAACTCAGCAATTGCGCTGAGTAATTGCTTCTTGATCTTAAAGTCTTCGAACGTGCTCATGCCGCAAGATAGTGTTAGGTGACATTCTTTCGGTTCAAATCTATCTTCAGCTGAGGCTTAGAATGCAGCTTTTACCTGCTTCAATGCCTTATGAATGCTGACGCAAGTTTCAGTGGATAGGACATCATTCCGCACCTCCAATTCTATTCCACTGTACGCATTGGGAAACGATTTTCGCAGGTGAGTAGTGAATCCGTCTGCTTTCCCTAAATAGGGATAGTTATACCGCACCTTCAGATGTGGAGCTAGGGTCATGATGGCCCTTTTAAAGCGCCTGGCAAACTCCTTCTCTGAGCTTCGAGACGGATCATACAGCAAGCCGATTTCTGCGTTTCGATCTTCGCCATTCAAGTCAGGAGAGAAGCTGTGCACTGATAGGTGCAAAACTGAATCTGACGATTCGATGACTTTACCTATGCAGGCCTCCACTTGATTCCTGTAGGGTTTATAGAATTTTTCAATCAGCTCACTTTTCTGATCTAGACTAAGGGTTTTAGAAAACTCAGAGAAAAGTCTTGGATGATGCAGTGAACGATTGGGTTCAATCAAAAGCCTTGAATAGGCATAGGTAAAATGATGATCGGAAAGAGGTGTGAGCGAACCAAAGAGCAAAGCAGCTCCGATGTCGTAAGCCCGATGTGAGGCTTGAATGGATGGATTGGTGCCAAATAGTCCTGCAAATTGCTTTGGCAATTTATTGTCGAAGTGCTCGCAGCTCAAAACGAGTTTCATGCCGTAAACATTTCGTTGTTCGCGAGCGAGGTGATCAGCCTTTGATTCAGAAGGTCAATTTGGGGCAGGGTAGGATGGGTCCCACAGAACTTGACCATTCTTGAGGCTAAGGTCCCGTGCGTCAGAATACTACCCACCAAATTCACACAGTTCTCATCCATTGCTTCCTGATGTTGATTCAGCAAACTTTCCCAAATCTCCTTGGCTAAGAGCTCGCCGATCGGTAGACCTAAGATTTCATTCAATTCTGGATAGTCTATCAAGGCATCTTCACCCTCTTTTATCACCTTTAAGAAGTGAGAAGAAAGCAGCTGCTCAGATTGCCTTTGCATCACCTTTTGTTCCTTTTCAGGCAAAGCGCAAAGATGTTTCAAGACGGCAACAATCAGGTTGAGAATTGCAATGTCCATTTTTGGACATTCTTGAATATCAATGATTCGAATTTCAATGGCACCCCGGTCAAATCGGGCAATGGCACCTCGGCTATTCAAGAAGTGGTGGTCTAGAATTCCCTCGCTGTCATAGGGTTTAATGGCTAGATTGATGGGGTTAAAAATAGTCTGATAGTAGTCCGCTTTGCTGAATACACGCTCGGGTATCACTAAGCCGGCTATGATGGGAATCTTTGCTTGATTCTTTCGATAATATTCTAGGCGCATATTCTTGAAGCCACTGAATTTTCCATCGAAAAAGGGGGTGCTGGCTGAAAGTGCTGGAATGAAAGGCAGCAGTATCCGAATGGCGGCATGCAGTCGTTTAAATTCCTCATCTCCGGTAAAGGGTAAGTTGATGTGGGTACTCTGCAGGTTACTCCAGCCATGGCCTTTGCAATTGAAGACTCTGTTATACAACGCATATACCTCGTTGTGTTCGTGAGGCCAGATTTGCGTTTCAGTGAGCGGATCTACGGTCGGATGGGCACCACCAGGCATCAAAACCGCGTTGTGCTTTTCTAGAATGGAATTGATTTTTAAAACATTCTGGTGAAAATCTGTTCCCAAACCATTCATGGTCGAAGCAGGGCCGTTGGTTTTAATTTCTACGACATGCGAAACGAGTTCATTGCTCCAAGCAACATTACCGTTTTCATAATCTGCAATGTAACTCCCTGTGGCTTCTTTGAAAATTTGATCGGCGATCGGACGAATTTTTCGAGTCGTTTGGTCCACGATCATGTATTCCAATTCTACTCCATAAACGTCAAAAAGATGATAGCTCATTGTTTTAATTGTACTTGAATACGACGTTTTAGACTCGCTATGATCCAACTATAGAGCTCGATTCCGGCTTCTCGATCTTCCACACCGCTGTCGATATTCGGATTGTCGTTGATCTCAATAACCACCACATTGCCCGCGGTCTCTTTGATATCAACGCCATAAAGCCCGTCGCCAATAAGCGCAGTCGACTTTAAAGCCAATTCAATAATGGCTGGGGGAACATCCTCAATGGGAAGGGTATCGAAGTTACCTTGGATGTCGCCCTTATTCTTGCTATCCCAGTTATAGATCTGCCAATGGTCTTTGGCCATGTAGTATTTGCAAGCATATATGATGCGATTCTCTAAAACGCCGACGCGCCAATCATAGTCGCTCGGCATGAATTCCTGGGCAATTACAAGGTCTGATTCTGAAAGTAATGCCGCAATTTTCTCTTGGTATTCCCCTAAGTTTTTGGCTTTTGACACTCCCTGTGAAAACGACGAGTCTGGTAGCTTTAATACACAAGGGAATCCCAGTGATTCAACCACTTCATTTTTATTGTCTTGATGAACGATAATCGTTTTGGGCATTGGGATTTTATTGAGGTTCAGCAATTCTGCGAGGAACACTTTGTTGGCACATTTTAGAATGGAGTCCGGGTCATCAATAACGGCCATGCCCTCGCTTTGCGCCCGTCTTGCAAATTTGTAGGTGTAGTGATTGACAGACGTGGTTTCTCGAATAAACAGGGCGTCGAATTCGGCCAATCGAGAATAATCATCCTTTGTAATCATCTCAACATACATCCCCAACTTCTCCGCTGCTTCCTGAAACTTTTGGAGTGCTTTCTTATCAGATGGAGGAGCTTTTTCATCAGGATTGACCAGTATGGCTAAGTCAAATTGATAGGGCAGCTCTTTGCGTTCTGTGAATCGACGTCGTTGAAAGAATTCAGTGGCAGATTCCCACACAAAGTCGGTATGCTGATCGGGTATTTCCTTGAAGGGAATGGTTTTTAGGCCTGAAATCACCCATTTCTTGCCATTGTATGAAAAGCGAGCGCGCATAAAGGGAGATCGAAACAAACGATGCAGCTCGCGGCTCAGCTTATCATATTGTTTGGCGAGATTTTTCCCAAAATAAATACTCAAAACAAACTCGCTGGATTTGATGTCTTTGAAGCTCCTTTGGATGAGTTCATCCAATTCATCTGATATACTCTTGACAATCTCTGTCGCTTTGATGTCTTGGATGTTTTTAACGTTTGGAATTGGTTTGTGTCCGCGAGCTTCTGCCATAAGTGACACATAGTATCCCTTGGATTGATATCGGTATTCGTTGGACATATTGAATACCCGCGCATTCCTTTCGCCAGCCCAACTCGGATTCGTCAAATACTCTTTGGATGAGATGACAACACAATTTTCAACATCAATATGCCACTGGGCAGGATTTCCGACTACGACAATTTTCTTCATTTGGGTGTAATGATTAGCAAGTTAGCATCATAGGTTACAATACCGAGCAAGATTGAATGGATGAGACGGGTAGGAGAGACCTTGTAATAATTGTTTGAGCTGATTGGGTTTCCCTTGTAGGGGTCAGCGACTAAAATATCTCCATTTTCTGACCGTCCCATTAAAACTACAAAGTGGCCCATTGGCTCACCCTTCAGATCGTCATAGATGGATTGTCCTTCGTCATTGGCGTATTCTCGTTGCGAATGATATAGATAAGTGGCTGAAAGTCCTGTTAATACGGGTGTGCCTTCATCCAGAAACGATTGAATCAGCGTAGTGGTTAGGTCTTCCATCTTTAGTTGACCGCCAAGCGCAAGAAATTCAATGTATGCGTTACCCATATCTCTGAGTTCCTTTTTCCGCTTATGCTTGAGTTGGGCTTTAATCTTGTCTCGCATTTGGGAATTCGAAAGACCAAACCAAGAAGGGTCAAACATCCTTAAGTTGAACGTATAGATGGTCGCGTCAAAGCCTCTTTTCAAGGCATCAACCCCAAGGTAAACGGCCAAAGTGCCGCCATTGCCAACTCGGTCAATTCCTGTGATTACCTCGTCGAGAGATAGATGAAGGTTGTGGTAGTTATACACTGCGTGAAGGCTGGTCGGCCCGCAAGTGTTGTCGTCAGGTTGAGGCAGCATGTGCACTTCAAGACCCTTCGTAGCTGTATTCAATTGTCATTCAAATATTGCGCAAATGAATAGAGGAAAATCATCTGTATCACGCTTTTGCTAAAAAGATTTACTTCTGATTATCGAATAGGGGGCAGTGTATGAAATCCAAGCCAGTGCTATCGTGCTCTAATCCTTGTTCCCTATTCATTTTCTTTCCAATGCAAAAACCATTTCCCCCCGGCAAATACCAAAAAAATTCCGATGGCTGAAACGATAACAACAAAAATGTCGGAACTGGCTTTGATCCCTAACGATTTGGTTAAACTGTGTTTTAATGCGGTCTAGGTTTTGTCGTGTTTAGTCAATGATGCTAACATTCCTTTGAATATTATGCCGTGAAATGGCAATACAGCGTACCAGTATAATCTCCCAAGAAGGCCTAGGGGTCTAAATGTTGCGGTCTGTTTAAGCTGATCACCCTCTATTTTGAATTCGAGCCAGGCTTCACCGGGAAGTTTCATTTCCGCAAACAAAAGCAATCGACCTTCGGCTTTGTCAGCGTATAGTACTCTCCAAAAATCCACAGCATCGCCTGCATTGATGGAAGCAGGATTTGTTCTTCCTCTCCTAAGTCCAACGCCACCTGCCAACTTGTCCATAATCCCTCTTAATCGCCATAGCCAATTAGCATAATACCAACCTGTCTTCCCTCCGATACTCCATATTTTATTCAGACATGTTTCATGACTATCGATCGGACTTATTCTCTTGTCAACAAAGCACCCGTAGGTTGGGACCTCAATGAATTCGGAAACATTAAAATTGATTCCGCTGCTTGAATATGAATCTTTCCAGCTGGATATGATCGCGTTATCCTCAATGGTCTTAAAGGCTCTTTGCAATGATTCCTTATAGCCAATAGGCTCCTGTTTAAGGATTGAGTTAATTCTATTATCACGACATACTACTTCGATCTTCATGCTATTGACCAGAGACACGGCAAGTGTGTAGGAAGTTGAGGTGACGAAATACAACCAATAGGAAGAGAGCCTTGGCGTCATGATAGGAACAACCCAAATGCTTCGTTTTAGATTTCGGCTATCCGCAAAACCTAAAAGCATTTCCTTGTAGGTCAATACATTCGGACCTCCGATGTCAAAGTTTTGATTGTATGTTTCAGAATTGGACAGAGATTTCGAAAGAAACGCTATAACATCTTTAATTCCAATGGGTTGACATTTGGTTTTTAGCCATTTAGGAGTAATCATAATGGGCAGCTTTTCGACTAAGTCTCTGATGATTTCAAAGGAGGCGCTGCCAGACCCTATGATTATTCCTGCCCTTAACGTGGTGAAGTTATAGGAGCCCTTGCCAAGCTCAATTTCTACATCTTTCCTAGAACTTAAATGCTTAGAAAGTTCTGATTCGTTTATAATGCCACTTAAATAAATTACATGCTTAACCTTGGTTTTTTCAAGTGCATTTCTAAAGTTAATTGCAGATGTTTTTTCAAGCGATTTATAGTCACTAGAAGATGACATTGAATGAACCAAATAGTACGCCCCATCAATATCATCCGGTATGCGCATGAGAGATTTCTCATCCAATAGGTCAATTTCGATCACTGAAATTTTGTGGCTTATGGATTGTGGAGGGTTGAATCTCTTAATATCCCGAACACAACAAATCACCTCATGTCCGGCCTCAACCAAAACAGGGAGCAATCTTTTTCCTATATACCCGGAAGAACCGGTAAGCAATATTTTCATTTATAGTTAAGCACAGTGGTTTGGTTTTATTGCGTTTTAATGCAGGTTTTATTTAGTTTTAAATACAGGGCTTTTTTTTGTTTAAAACAGTCTGGTTTCGGTCTTTCAATTGGATTATTGAAAAAGTCATTGGCAGCTTGCATTGCACATTGATTTCCCCAATTCGTTGTTGGGGGGTGTTTCCAACCTCTAAATGTCAGATGATTGCTATTTGTTAGAGAACAGGTCTTTCTCTCTTTTTTCCATTTCATCGGCA
Source organism: Flavobacteriales bacterium (assembly GCA_013204105.1). GTDB lineage: Bacteria > Bacteroidota > Bacteroidia > Flavobacteriales_G > Salibacteraceae > SHAN690. Next base: position 102,465 of record JABMOM010000029.1, on the reverse strand, counting down.
ATCACACGCCCACTTTCGTCTTGTTCTTTTAGTTTCATAATGATATTCTGATAACTTTCCGCGTCTCGGTCTTGACTGAGTTTGAATACTGTATCAATCTCATTTATTTCAACCTCGAAACCTACGATCAATTCCAGTGCCCTTTGTTTGAAAGCCAATGGTAAATTGTCAAAAACAGTTGTTGATTGCTCGTTCCTGCCTTCAAAATATAGTGAAGTCTTTCTAAGAATATCTTCCAATTCAACGCTTTTTACGAACCTAACAATTCCTTTTACGTGCACGCTCATATAGTTCCAAGTGGACGGTGTATATGGATTACTATACCAAGTGCCGCTCACATACGTGTGCTTACCAGTAAAAACGGCAAGTACATTGTCATTTTGCAAAAATGCTTTATGGTGGTCCGTACCTTTCATTATATGTCCCCGAAGTACTTTTCGTCCTTCCACGTTTTCAAAAAAGAGTGGTACTTGTGTTGCAATAGGTCTATTCTCTGCATCACACCCGGTTAGAAAGGCAAAAGGATACTTCTCAATAAATGCATTGATTACCTGTTTATCTTGTTCTTTATGCCTTGGAAGATTATACACTGGTTGATATTTTATATTTTCTTATTCGTTCGGCATAATCCAAAATTCCACCAGTTTCTTAATGCACTTCGTTCGGCTATGAACCGTACTTTTTTTAGGTACGATATATAGCTTTTGTCGCGCCCGGTGAATATTTTCTAAATTAATCAAACATTGTTTTTCGACTATATCTATGATACGGTTAAGGACATTATTAGGAAGAGACCTTTCTTGGATGTGGTTTTCCATTCTCAACATAGAACTTTAATTCTTCCAACAATTCATCACCAACTTTCCCTAACTTTTTCTTAACAATTGGGGAAAGTATGCCGCCAATACCTTTGAACTTTACTTCAAAATCCAAAACCAAATCCGTAATATTTTGGTTTTTAGATAATGACCATTCAGCCCTTACTGCTTTAAAGAAAAAGGGAGTGCCTGAAATCGCTTTGTAAGCAATTGAGTGTTTTTCAGGGCTAAAAGCAGTTAATTCTTGTTTCGTAGGCCCTCCAGTTGTTTCGGTTGATCTCACAACACCCGGCGAAAGCTTTGGATCAGAAACTTCTGATTGCTTTATTAAACTTGCCCATTTGTCTATTTCTCCGAATTGATTCCCGAGAACTTCCCAAACATCTTCAACTGGTTTAGCGATTGATATTTTTTTAATTAATTTCATGCTGGATATTTAATTTATATGAACTCCTTTTTTAAGTTCTAAAACGATCTTTTCAACTACACGCTCACCCGTTTCAATGGGCTTTAGGTATTGTTACCTAGATTTTGGTTTCAACATCATTGGCGAGTGAATACCACCTCAATGGGTTTTCAATTTGATTGTATTTATAGTCCTGGAATTTTTTTGAATGAAAAGAGCCAAATGCCTTTTCTGCAATTCTATTCGCCTTTTTCAAATATGCTTTTCTCATTATTTTCTTACCAATAGAACTGCCTTTGTTAATCTTCGGAGCCTCTGTAACGAAATTGTATATGGTATTGATTGGCACATTCTTTTTAGCTTTTAGATGCCATATTCCTTCGTGATCATCAAAATCATAGGAGTTTAACAATTTCCAGCCGCTTTCTGATATCCAAATCATGCATTTAAGGATATAGTCAAACTCATCTTTTGGAATAAAGTAATTGAAATTTAATCGAACCCATCCTGGCTTACTACCTACATTACCAGTGGCTAGTTCAACCATGTATTTTTGAGATTTTTCTTCATCAAGATGAAGTAAATCATGACCATAAGGGCCTGCACAGCTGCATCCTCCTCTAGACTGAATACCAAACAAATCATTGAGAAGTGCCACAACAAAATTGTGATGCAAAAAGCGATTTTGGTGTTTTATATGAAACGCCATAAAGCCTAGGCGAGGAGCTTCAAGGTTACCCAAAACAAAAATATTGGGATGCTTGCTAAATGTGTCAATAGCTTCTAGAATGTATTTACGTTCAATTTCTTCAATGTTGCTTGCCCCAACCATATCTTTCAACCTGAATGACATTCCAGCTCGAATTGCTTCGATAATCGCGGGTGTTCCGCCTTCTTCTCTTATTTCGAGATCTTCAAAATATCGCTGTTGAGTTTTAGTAACAAAATGGACTGTTCCTCCACCAGTGACAACAGGGAGTCCTTCTGCGAAAAGGTATTTTTTTACCAATAATATGCCTGGCGATCCTGGGCCACCCACAAGTTTATGAGGAGAAATAAATATAGCATCCTTACCAACTGTGTCTTTTGGATTCATATCAATGTTAACATAAGGGGCTGCTCCTGCATAATCCCAAAATGAAAGCGCATCATATTTTTTCAGTAACCTATGGATTTCTTCGACGGGTGCTAGAATACCTGTGACATTAGAAGCCGCCGAAAAACTGCCAATCAAAGGCCGTGTTTTGTGATATTTTAATAGCTGCTTTTCTAATTCTACAAGATCTATATTCCCGTTATTGCCTATCGGCAATTCTACTAGCTCAAACGGTCCTTCCCTCCAAGGTAGGATATTAGAATGATGTTCATACGGGCCAATAAAAACGACTGGAAATGATTCTTTGGATGAGTAGAATTGAATGAGTTTTCTAATCAATAAATCAATGGCCCCAGTAGATCCAGAGCCTGTAAAAATCAATAGATCATCTTTTGTAGCATTCACAGAAGATTTAATAATTTCTCGTGCCTCTTCTCTGTATTTAGAAGTCTGTAATCCAGTAAAAGAGGCTTCGGTATGTGTGTTTGCGTAGGTTGGGAGTATCACTTTTCTAATATGCTCCTCAATTAATTTTAGGGGTTGACCAGAAGCAATGTAATCAGCATAGGTGACGTATCTATCACCAAATGAACCTGGGAATTTATAATTTACACTGAATTGCGAATTGTAAATTCTTTTAATTAGATTTTGAGTTTTCGCGTCCATTTTTTTCTAGATAACGTTCCTGGCTATGGGTAGTGCGGCTTTCATACCGCAACGGTTTGGCTAACCTGCGTTTTAATGCAGTTTAGGTTTTGTTGGTGATTGTTTTCATCTATTTCTTTTATTACCAAGGCCTTTAACAGTATTGTAGATGTCAGTTGTGTTCTGAATAAGTCTATCCAATTCCTGATTAAAAAAATGCTCAAAATGTTCATTCCAGTCTGAGCCTTTTTTATTCAGATACAAAAAACTCTTTTCTAAAGTTCCTATGTACTTTTTCTTTTCTTCCGAGTCGGATATGAAAATTGGTGGACACAACTTGTACATCAATATCCAGTTTTTAGCCATTCTTGTTGTTCTGCCATTGCCATCTGAAAAAGGGTGAATTCTTATCAGCTCGTGATGAAAGTAGATGGCTCTAATTATGGGGTTTTCTATTTGTTCCATTTGATAAAATAAATCGGACACCAAGCCCGGTACCCTCTGAGGTTCAGGGCAAGAATAACGCCCGATTTGAACATCCGTTTGCCTATACTTATTTGGATGTTTCCCGTGTGAATCTGGGGATACTAACCTGAATAGTTGAAAAAGCTGAATTTCAGAATGAAATTGCACATCAGCTACAATTTCATCCGTAATGAAATCCATGGTAGACCTCAGAAGTGTGGTATATAGTTGAACTTCTTCTTCGTTTTCGGCTTCCATTTGCGCATTCCTAACACTAAGCAGCTCCTTTAAGGTTGTTGTCTTTTTTATATATGCGTCGAGAAGATCATCTGCATAATGCTCACGACTAAATGTTATTAGTCTAAGCGTCAAATCTATTAGATGCTTAATTTGATCAATCTTTTGAAAATTGATCTGTATTTTCTCGGCAGGAAATATTTTCATTTACTCTCAATTAGCGCCTAACGGTTTGACTGTGGTACGTGGCTTTTTGAATCGAAGCACGAATATGAAGCTCAACCGCAGTTTGAACTAAAGTAGTGATTTGTGGTAAAGACATTTAGCCATATGCTTCAGCCTTTGTTGGGGCAGGTCTTTTATTCTTTTGAAAAGAACGGATATTCGGTTCGGGATGGTCTTCATTGACCACCGTATCGGATGTATGAAAGAAAACATGCATCTCCAAAACAGCATCATACCAAAGCAAATCCTTAGGATGTCAGCCCTAGATAAGGTTTACACAAAAATCTTTCGCCGGACTCTAAACAACGCTTTCAAGATATGTGCACCTTAGACTCGTAATTTTGAACCCATGCGATGGTTGATATGCATATTGACTTTTTTTGTAATGCCCGCTTGGGCACAGCAATCTGTTGAGCTGTTTATCGTGGAAGGTGGAGTGACCAATAGCAACTACGATATACCTTACTTCAACTTCAATACACGCGATCAGTTTGATTCTTCGAACGCTGTGCTCCGATTTCAACCGGGCGAGGAGGTGACTTTTTACCTGACCAACCGAACCGACTTCACCTGCGCCTTTCATGTGGAGGGCCACGGGGGTATCGAACGCATCGCGGCCAATGAAACGGAGGAGTGGACGGTAATTTTTGATCAACCGGGGACCTACCTCTACGAAGATCCAACCCAAGACCACCGTGCGCTAGGTCTAGGAGGTATGCTCGTAGTCAGTGAATTCAATAGGCCTGAGTTCTACGCCGTTTTGACCGAGCACGATGAAGAATGGATCGAGGCAATCGCCGACGGCGGGTCCTACGACAGAAGAGCATACAACCCCGAAGCATTCACGATCAACGGCATGGGATTTCCGAGAACCCTGAAAGATACCTTGTCCTTCATCGAAGCAAATGTGGGAGACACCATACGGGTGCACATGACCAATGCGGGTTACATGCACCACTTTCCCCATTGGCACGGATACCACGTCACCATCTTGGAGGCAAGCATGCATCCAAACTATATCGGCTGGGTAAAGGACTCGTACGGCATGGCGCCCGGCGAATCGGTCACGGTGCAGTTGGTGCCGGACAAACCGGGCATGTTCCCCGTACATAACCATAACTTGGTCACCACCACCATCGGCGGAAACTATCCCGGGGGGATGATGATGCACATGCATATCCATGAATAGAGCATTTACCATAGCGTTCCTTGCTCTGTTGCTCGCTGGTCAAGCCTCCGCTCAACCGTTGAAGCAATATTCCTTGGTGTCCTTAATGGACGGCGTGGCAGACTTCATTACCGATTCCAATACGACCATTACATTGCCATTTTGGGGCTTTGCAAACACGAGTGCCAACCCGACGATCGTCTTGCCCGGACCTACGATCTATGCAAAGGAGGGCGATAGCATCCACGTAGAAATGATCAATCCTTCCCTGGAAGGACATACCATTCACTTCCACGGCTTGGATGTGGATCAGGCCAACGATGGGGTTCCGCACACCTCGGACTTCGTCCTGACCAACCAGTCCTTTACCTACCGTTTTAAAGCGACCCATGCGGGTAATTTCCTCTATCACTGCCATGTCACTACCACCTTGCACCTCGCCTTAGGCATGTACGGCATGGTCATCGTTTACCCCGCAGACAGCAGCAACCGCATCTACACCAACGGACCGATCTATGATCGACAGCACGCCTACCTACTAAGTGACCTCGACTCAAGGTGGAATGCCGACTATACCGCTATTGGCGGATTTACTAGCTATGCGCCAGACCTGTTCTTGATCAACGGGAAGAACCGCTCGATGAACTACACAGACACCAATGTCCAGATCAACGGGACGATCGGTGAGCAGCACCTATTGCGCTTTATGAATGTGGGCTACCGTGTCAATCGGATCATCTTTCCTAGCGCATTGAACGCCGTTGTGCATACGTCTGATGGAAGAGTATTGAACCAAGCCTTTGCTACGGACACTTTGATCATCTACCCAGGTGAGCGTTACTCGGTGCTCGCAGAGATACTGGATGAAACTCCTACGTTCGTATCAGCGGATTATTTAGATCCTTACCGCCTGCAATTCCTGGGGCGTGATTACATCCCAGTGAACGATAGTAGTTTCACCTATTTCCCTCCGTCGATGGAAGACGATATGACTGACACAATTGGAGTGGGAATGTCCATGGCTATCGCTGCGTCTGAGGTTCGAGTCTATCCCAATCCAGCTGACCATGAAATATGGGTAGCTACCCAAGGCGAAAACATTGAGCACATTCAGGTCCTAGATGTATCGGGTAGAATAGTGCGTTCTATGCGCTGCCAACATCCAGCAGAGCGTTTAGAGGTGGCTGGACTGAACGAAGGGATTTACATCCTCAACGTAGCAATGGAGAGTGGTAGGCTAGTAAGCAGCAGGTGCGTGATCGGTCGTTAAACCACTTTCTTTTCGATGTAATCGGAACTCATTAGCGCCAAGGCGCCCATGTACTTGAGCTTGAACGGCACCAAGTCTCCCACCTTGAATTTGGGTTCTTCTCCCATGTCCAAAACAATCATGTCTGAACTCGCACCGATGATTTCAATATCCTCTGCGATAGGTATCAGAAATTCTGGCGAAACATCCAAGAGTCCTAAGTCCAGGATGGCTCTGTAGGACGTCTTTCCATAATCTTCTTCGTCTACATCAAAGGTCTCGCCGGAGGGGTTGGCTTCCAAGTCGCCAATCGGAACCATGGGTTTTTCGATGAGTTCAATTACCTCAGCAAAGAGCTTGATGATGTCGTCTTGCATGCCTTCGATGACTTCTCCTGTGAACAGGTTGTGGCCATTGTAAAGCGACTCACCAATTCGGAAGTGGTTGATACCCTTAGGAAGTTGATGATTGAGTACGAGTGGAATCACGACGCTCGTACCGCCGCTTACCCACGGTATCTTTCGGTTGAACTTGGCTTCCACCAATTGCTTGTACAAGCTTAGTTGGATGAGTTTGTCGTGTGAAGGCATCACACCATGGAGGCAATTCAGGTTGGTGCCAAAAGAGACCACTTCGATATTGGGCAGCTTGAAAACGCTCTCATAAAAATCTACTAAATCTTCACCGAGGACGCCTTCACGTAAGTCGCCCATTTCTACCATGATGACGATCTTATGGAGTTTTTTTTGGCGCTTGGCCTCTTCGCTCAGCCATTGAATGGTCTCAAATTGGGTATTGAAGCTCACGTCAGCGTAGCGCACAATGCTCTTGATGCTGCGCTTTGCGGGAGGCTTGATGTACACCGTTTGTATTTCTGGTGCAATCTCTTTGACCAACTTCAGGTTGCTTATGCGCGAATCGCAGATCTCCTTGATGCCAGTTTCACAGAGGATCTTTACGTATTCGTAATTGCCGCAGAGTAGTTTCGACACGATTGCCCATTCGATGTCCCTCTCGCGAAAAAAGGCGTCGAGAAACTTAAAGTTGTGCTTGAGTTTGTTCTGATCAAATGTGATGAATGCCATAATTTTTATCTATTCAACTATGCGTGGTATGTGCATGGGAAGCCGTGTGAGCAATTCGTAATTCAATTGATTTGTAGCCTCGCTAAAAGATGCCACGGATACATCCAAATCGCCGTCCTTGCCGATTAAGGTTACGCTGTCGCCCTTTTTTACTGTTTCCACTTCTGATAGGTCCACCGCGAGACTGTTCATATTGACGGTGCCAATGACCGCGACCCTTATGCCGTTGATCAAGGCGCGTCCCTGATTGCTCAAAGAGCGTGCAAAGCCGTGTCCATACCCAACAGGAACGATACCTATCTTGGTATCTCTCTGCGCGAGGTAGGAGGTGCCGTAACCGATGTATTCACCCGTTTTAACGCTTTTGATGCTCATGACGTGGCTTTTCCAGCTGATGATGCGGTGGAGCGGTTCGTCCATGGTTTTGTGCTTCTGGGTGTAATCGATGAAGGTTTCCGTACTTGGCCAAAATCCGTATTGCAGAATGCCGACCCGCACCATGTCCATGCGCATTTCTGGAAAGCGAAGCAGGGCGGCCGAGCAGCATGCATGCCGGTAAATGGGCTTCAGGTCTGCTTTCTCAAATTGCTTTAAGGCACGCTTAAAACGCCTGATCTGTTCTTTAATACGGTAGTAGTTGGCAATGCTTTCGGCGCCAGCAAAGTGCGTGCAAATACCGAGTAAGGTATGGTGCTCGAGACTGCGCTGCAGGGTCTGAATGACGGTTTTAATTTCTCCATTCTCAAACCCCGTGCGGTACATGCCTGTTTCGATCTCTATGTGAAGTTTGGCTTTCTTTCCCAGGTCTTCCGCCAAGCGCAGGGCCTTGTTCAGTCGCTCTTCGTCAAATACCCAGAATTCAATTTCATTGTCTATGGCCCAGGCCAGCCCTCCATCGTCTACCGACCCCATGATCATGATCGCCGTGTTGGGCCGTTTTACATTGAATACGCGCTGTGCCTCGTCGGTGCTGTAGACTGAAAAATGGGTAACTCCACATTCCTCAGCCATGATTACGTATTCCTCAATGCCGTGTCCGTATGCGTTTCCTTTGACCACGCTGGTCATCTGGCAATCGTCGCCGATCAGGCCGCGGATGAACGAAAGGTTGTTTTTTAAAGCTTCCTTTTTGAGATGGATATGCGAGGTTTCAAACACTGCTACAGATTGATTTTGCGATTTGGTAAAATAGGTTCACTCCAGTTGGGGTGAGTTCGTCTGGAAAGTCGTAGTCTGGATTGTGCAGGGCAGGGGTGTGCTTTCCAGACCCAAGCCCAAACATGGCCCCGGGTATTTTTTGGGTGAACAGGCCAAAATCCTCACCCCAAGGAAAAGGTTCGCTGCGTTCGCTTTGATCTAGGCCTAGTTCTTTAGCCGAATGGGTGATGGCTTTCACTACATCCTGATGGTTTTGATTCGACGCAAACACGGCGACAATCTCAGATTCCAATTGCAATTTATGTTCGTCCGTGATACGGTGTACTGCGTTCATAAAATCTTCCGTGGCCTCCTCCATATCTGCTTGATGCCAGCTGCGAATGGTGAAATGGATTTCTCCATACCCTGCAGAGATGCCGTAGTCTTTCGATCCGATTTCAGTGAATACAGGTGTGATCAGGCGATAGTTGGAATGTTTTTCATCTGTCTCTTCCAATCGCAGCGCCTCAGATACAATCTCCGCAATGGCGTAGGTAGGATTCTCACCCTTCAAGGGCTCAGCGGCGTGAGAAGTTCTTCCCGTCAACCGTAGGATTAGACTCTGAACCGCTGGCGTGAAATTGTCGTGCTTCCAAAGCACTTCATGCAGGGATTCACCTGGTATGTTGTGCAAGGCAACCGCGTAGTCGTATTCCTCTTCATCAAATTGAGCATCATTCAATACACCCCGCGCGCCTTCACCGTTCTCTTCAGAAGGCTGAAACAGCACGCTAACGGCACCGTGGTCGAGCGGCTCGTTCTGCAGTCGCATCGCCAAGCCTACACCGATGGTGGTGTGCCCATCGTGTCCACATTTGTGTGAAACGCCTTCTGTAACCGAACGGTGCTCGAATGCGTTGATTTCTTGAATGGCCAAGGCATCGATGTCTACCCGAACGAGTAGGTGGGGACCATCGCCAAAGTAAAAGTGATACAAGGTTCCAAAGCGCCCAACGTCTTTGCCATGCGTGATGCCTTGATCCGTCAGAAACGCCTTGATCCGCTTCTGGGTCTCTCGCTCATGCCCACTCAATTCGGGATGCGCGTGGAGGTCTCTTCTGAAATGCTTTAATGTGCTGTCCATCGTTAGATGCGTTAAAGATTATACGCGGAAGGTAGCGCTAAGTCAGCGCTTCAATCGCATCTCGAGGTACTTATTTGAAAAGCCCAATTTCTCATAGAGAAACTTCGCGGGGTTGTCGGATTCCACGTGCAGAGCAATATCCCCTTTGCAGAGCTTGATGGCATTAGACATCAACTCCTTCCCAATGCCCTTACCACGAAAAGCCTTATCCATAGCGATGTATACCAAGATGTTCTCTGGAATGTATTTGCTCATACCGGTTTCATTAATGATCACGGCGCCTATGATCTCATCTTCCACAATCCCCAGCAAGGCAAAACCTCCGCGGTCGTGCACGTAATCGAGGCATCGTTGGATGTCTTCTTTCGGATCGCCATACTCATCCAAATGGGTGTGTAAGAAATCGACGATGCGCTGGTCGCTGTACACGTCGTCGCGACCGCTTTGTTGATTGATCAATTTTGGTTTCATTTCCATGGTGCTATATTTTTTGAAAATTCGGGAGAGGAGAGATTCGACGGATGCTAACATATGCGAGGAGTGATAAGGTCAATCCATATACGATGGGGTCTAAACCCTGTGCCCAATCGAAAACCGTAACAGGGAACGCATTAAGCAAAAGGGTAGAGCTGCCACCTATGACCATGGCCCCTAGCGCCGCATTTGCATGCGGATGCTTGCTGTACAGCGCGAACAACACCGGAACAAACAAGCCCGAAACCATGAAGGCGTACGAGTGAAGCATGAGGTCCAAGACCATTTCGGCATACATAGCAATCAGGATGGCGACGATGCCAATGACCAAGGTCACGATCTGACTTAACCGGAGTTCATTTCGGTCTGATGTTTTTACGAACCGACCGATGAGGTCACTTACGACATTTCCAGAGCACGCCATCAGGCAACTGTCGGCGGTGCTGAGAATGGCGCTGAAATAGGCAGACATCATCAAGCCCATTAGACCAACGGGTAGGATTTGCCGTAAAAGCAGGGGAAGGCCTAGCTCCGCGTCTAAGGATCCAACGCCCGCATAACCGAGATCGGCAAACATGCCTTGGTCTGCAGCAACACGCGCAAACAAACCGAGTAAAACTCCCATAAACGCCATCACGGGCCATTCAAAGATCCCAGCGATGTACCACGCCCTGCGCGCTTGCTTTTCGTCTCTGCAAGCGTAGATGCGCTGATACAAGGTCATTCCGATGAACCAAATGGGGATGATGGTCACCGCCCAATTGAGCAAGGTGAATCCGTCGATATTGGTGAGTCTGAGCAATTCTGGATGAACACTGCTCGAGAGCGCCTCCCAACCGCCAATGCTGACGTAGGCCATAGGAAGCCCGATAAACACGAGGCCAGAGAGAAGAATGATCCACTGGATGGTGTCGGTGTAGATGACGGCCTTTAAACCTCCCATCACCGTGTACACTACCGCTACCACTCCCATGATGATCAGGGCGCTGTTCAGATTCAGATCTACAAAGGTGGAGGAGGCGAGCTTGGCGCCGGCGAGCAGTTGCGACGCGGTGAAACCAAGGTAGCCAATGGCGGAGATGATCGCTGCAAGAAACGCCACCTTCTTGTTGTACAAGTGTTCAAATACCTGAGGAAAAGTGAAAAGGTTGATCTCCTGGCCCAGCTTGAAAACTTTTGGAATAAGGAAAACTGCCGCAAGCCATGCACCGATGAGACCTGTAAAAAGCATCCAAGACCCGCTGATGCCCATCGTGAAGCCTAGTCCTCCCAAACCGATACTGAAACCACCCCCAACATCTGTAGCAACCACCGAGAGGCCGATGTGCCAGCTTCCCATGTTGCGTCCGCCTACGTAATAGTCTTCCTTTCCTTTATTGGTGCGAAAGAAAAAGTAGCCCACGCCGAGCATGGCGGCCATGTAAATGACAAATATGGTGAGGTCAATCCAGTGCATGCTACCTAGCGCGCTCTGCCCTTAGCGGAGAAGCATTCGGATTGCTAATTCCAGTTCAAAAACGAGGAAAATTGGAAGGAAATGGGGCATTCTTTGCTGGTTTTGAGTTATTCACGGCAAAGGTAACAATCGAGAATTGCACCTCTAGGAGGCCTTAACCTACTTCCTTCAACTTCCATTTTCCCCGTCTGAACAGGACAATCGCAACGATGGCGTAAAGCGAATGCGCGAAGGCGATGCAGAAGAAGACCCCATTGCTTTTCCAATCGAGTTCCACCGCCAAATAATAGGCGAGTGGAATCTGAACGAGCCAAAAAACGACCAAGCTGATCCACATGGGTGTCTTGGTGTCGCCAGCGCCGTTGAAGGCCTGGCCGATCACCATACCATAGGAGAAGAAGATGTAACCGGCACAAATGATCCGAAGGGCCGACGTTCCGATGTCGCGCACCACTTCTTCGTCTGTGAAAAATTGCAGAATGTCAGCCGAGAAGATGAAGAATACGCCCGAGACCCCAACAAGGAAGAGAGCATTGTACAATGCAGCCCTCCATACCGAGATCTCAGCACGTTCAGGTTGCTTAGCACCCAAATTCTGTCCGACCAAGGTGGCCGCTGCATTTGCCATTCCCCAGCTAGGAAGTAAGGTGAATACGATTACCCGAAAGGCGATGGTATAGCCTGCCAAGGCCTCCGTGCCAAACAGACTCACTACACGCACCAGAAAGATCCAACTGGCCGATTCGATGAGGAATTGAGCCACACCTCCGAATGAGATTTCAAAAATTTCTTTAATGGTCTTCCATCGCAGTATCATGTTGTCCCAGCCCAATCGGATGAGGGAGGAACCGTTGAATAGGTGCCAGAGCTGATAGAGTACCCCGATGGAACGCCCCGTAGTAGTAGCTACGGCAGCTCCAGCCACGCCCATTTCAGGGAAGAAACCAATTCCGAAAATGAGCAGGGGATCAAGGATGATGTTGAAGCCGTTCGCCAGCCAGAGGGACCGCATCGCAATGGCGGGATCACCGGCGCCACGAAAGATGGCGTTGATCATGAATAGCAGAATGATGCTGATATTGCCGGCGTACATGATCTCGGCATAGCCCACGCCCTCGGCGATCAAATCGGCTTCACCTCCCATCATCGACAAAATGTCTCCAGCGAAATACAAGCCGGAAACCCCTAAGACTACCCCGATGCCAATCGCTATAACGATGGCCTGAAAAGCGGCGTCAGATGCACGTTTGGGTTGCTTTGCTCCAACCCTCCTAGAGACGATAGCGGTAACCGCCATGCTCAATCCAACGGCGACGGAATAGATGATGAAGAGTACGGATTCAGTGAGCCCTACGGTCGCAACAGCATTCACGCTGACTTTGGCTACGAAGTACACGTCCACCACGGCAAACAGCGATTCCATGAGCATTTCAGCGATCATGGGCACAGCCAAGAGGAAAATGGCTTTATTGATGCTTCCGCTGGTGTACTCATGATCACCACCGCCTTTCAATGCTTGCACAAAGAGGCGGGCATATCGCTTTAGATCAGAAATGTTCCGTGACATGGGTAATTGACGGGAAATGAAAGAAAAAAGATACGCGAAGTAACGAAGTGTTGACCTTACTTGACCATTTCGTCTGACCTCAGTTTATCGAAGAAATTGCCCAGTTGCTCTGTGAGCAGCGCTTCATCTTCAACCCCGAATTCTTTTGCGATGACTGGAAAGAGCTCTTGAGGTGAAATGCTTTCATCTGCTTTTAGTGTAGCGATCAACCATGCCAAGAAAGGGGAGAGGTTCATGAACTTCACCTTACCAGAAGTGCGTTGGCGAAAGATTAAACAGTAGTAATTTCCCTTGTCGGTAGGTGAAATGAATCGAGCGTTCTTTATGTGCACAGGGTAGGCAAAGGAGGCGATCTCTGATTCGGGATTCAAGTTCCATGGTGCTGCAATGGGATCTTTGCTGCTTCCTTCAGGAAAATTCCGATCCTTCATCATGTAGTATTCGGCTTCCAACCATTCGAGCTGTAACAGGTCCTCAAGCTGAGGGTATCGCTCGTGCAGGTCTTGTCGGTGTTCGGCTATATACGCAATGAGTTCTTCTGGCATCCTCCAAACTTGTGGGTGCACACAATCATGGGATTCGAAAAATTCCTGACAGACCACACTCCATTCTTTTTGGGTCAAAAGGTTCACCGTCAGCGGATAGGTGCTGGAGAGAGATTCACGAATGACGTTGAATACCAATCGGCGGTAGTGGTGTAGCCTGCCTTCGGTAACACCGATCATCTCCGGCTCAATGCCGTCGCGGGTGTACTTGGCGAGCAGCGATTGCTGCTCATGGGTCTCATCTTTCAAGTGTGGCATGATCCCAAGTTTGTGTACAGATGGCTTCCAGTCTGTCCATTTCGTGCTGTAATTCCTTCATTTCAGGAATGTTAAAGTCGCGCTCCAAGAGAACGGGAACAGGGCCGTTCAATTTTTTTATAGCGTGTTCAAAGAGGTCGTACACTGGATCAATGATCGGTTGGCCATGTGTATCTATGATCAGATCATCGCTGACCTTTTCATGTCCAGCCATATGAATGTAGCGAACGCGCGAGGTGTCCAGTTGGTCAATGAAAGCCTTCGGGTCGTAGCCGTGGTTGAATCCATTGACATAAATATTGTTGATGTCGAAGAGTAATTCGCAATCTGCTTCTTGTAAGATGGCGTTGATGAATTCAACTTCCGTCATTTCCGCAGCAACGGGAGTGTAGTAACTCACGATCTCGATGACCAGTTTTCGACCAAGAAAGTCCTGTACTTCACGTATCCGCTCGGAGACGTGTTTCACCGCGTCTTCTCGGAAGGGAATGGGCAAGAGGTCGTAGAGGTGTGCGTTATCGCATTTGCTGTAGCTCAGGTGTTCAGAGTAGATCTGAACATTCCATTCTTCCAGAAAATCTTTGACCTGCTTTAAAAAGCCACGATCAATAGGGTCAGGGCTTCCAACAGAAAGGGAAAGTCCATGGCTGTAAATAGGGTAGCGTTCGGCCACCTTTTGCAGTTGCCGCTTCCAATAACCGCCCACATCGATCCAGTTCTCGGGTGCGAGTTCTACAAATGCCGGATGTACCTCCTCTGAATTCAGAAAAGCCGAACCGAAGTCCTTACGATATCCTATGCCTACGTGTTGGTTCATGAAAATAAAAGGTCCAGACAATGCTGCCTGGACCTTTTGTTATTTCGGGACGTTGATCACTTAGGATCTGCGTCTGGATTCTTTTTCTCTTCCATCTTGTCGCCGCTTTCTGTCTTAGCATCACCGCACTTGCCTTCTCCGCACTTGTGGTCTGAGGCCTTGGCTTCGCTGCTCTCTTCTTTGGCGTTGGCTTTTTCATCACCGCACTTACCTTCTCCACACTTGTGGTCTGCAGATTTTGTTTCAGCTTTCTCATCACCACACTTTCCTTCGCCGCACTTGGCTTCTGGAGATTTAAACCCAGTGTTGGATGCGTTGAGAAGATCAGAACGAAGTTCAGCGCCTGAGCCCAGATCATCGTAGTTGAACATCTCTGTTGCGTTTGCAGTGGTGGTTCCCAAAAGGGCTCCAGACATAATGGTTCCGGTGATGATTGCACCTAAATTTCGCTTCGATTGCTTGTTCATATTACTTGGTATTGATTGATTAAATAGTTTGAGGGTCGTTGATTTTCGTCTTAATGCTAGACTTCTCTTCATCCGTGAGTTGGTCTTTGACATCACTTCCATTCGAGAGGAATTGGTCGATCCAGGCTTGCTGCTTGGCAAACAACCTGCAGTACTTGCAAGCCATGAAGTGCAGCGCAAGGTCAAAGCGTTCTCGAAAGGATACTTTGCCTTGAGATTTGCGAACACTTGCTTCGGTAGCTTCTTTACATGTCATCATTGTTCAAACCAATTCTTTTCGATGCATTGACGTAGGCTCAATTTAGCCCTATGCGCCAACACCCAGTAGTTCGAAGATGATATATCCAATTCCTTACAAATTACCTCAGAATCCTCTCCATCCACATATTTCATCGTGAATACCATGCGTTGGATTTCCTTTAAATTTTGACGGCATCGCTCAAAAATGGACATGAACTCATCGTTGCGAATCATCTTGTCTGTGGTCCATTCTTTCGGAAGTTTGTCCTGCAACCAATTCCCCTTTTGATCGAAGAACTGATCTTCCTCTTCCTCGTTTCCGATATCGGAGGCAAGGGTTTCCTTCTTCTTTTTGTAATGGTCGAGGATCCGGCTCTTGAGTATTAGGTACAGCCAGTTTTTCTCAGAAATTTCACCGCGATACTTATCCTTGGATCGAATCGCCGTTACAAAGGTGTCCTGCACAAGGTCACGTGCCACGTCACGCTCAGGAACACGCTTTACAGCATAACCCAATAATTGGGCACCATACTGGTCGACCCAGGTGTCGGGATGAAGAGCATGTATTGGCATAGGCTCAAAGAAAGGAAATATGACGTGAATTCCTAATGCACAAAAAAATAAGCGAACCGTTTGGTTCGCTTACCGTGGATCCGCGGTTTTCTTACTTGTGCTCAGATCTAGGTGAGCGCTCTGTTGCATCCAATCGGTGCGGACTTCGCTTCTTTCTCAGCTCGGCAGCCTTGGTTCGTTGCTCTGGTGTCAGCACGGCCATTACCTCCTGATGGTGCGCTTTTTTCAATTTGCGCATCTCATCTTTCTGGGGTTGGTTGTTTTCATCTCGCTCGACCTTCGTCCGCTCTACAGCGAAAGTTTGGTTGGCTTCAACGATGCTGGCGACCTGGGATTCGGTCAGATCGAGATCTGTTTTCATCTGCTCCATCTTGGGTTTTACCGGACGCTCTGGTTTGTTTTGAGAATGGATGAGGGCTTGGCCCTGGGCCAGGCTGACCGACCCTAAGATGAGGGTCGCAACAGCGGTAATCATGTACTTTTTCATACTGTTTAATTTGAATTTCCCCTCCCAATCCAAGGACGGTGCCAATCCCCTTCCGTTAAGCTTTATTAAGAACTAGAGGTGCAAATAATAGGGGCGGAGTAGATCAAGAATCTGAGGTGAGTACAAAGGATGCGGATCGTAGAGTAAGCATTCTTGCTCCTGTACCTTATGCGGCACGTCTACTTGAAATTCAAGTAAGCTGCGGTTGATGGCTTTGCCGCTTACCGGACGAATATTTAATTGCCTGGAGCGTTGCCATCCTGCAATTCGGGCGAATTGCAGGATGGCTTGTAATCGATGATTGGGAACGACGACACAAAGTCGTGCAGTGTTTGAAGCAAGCGACCGGCAGCAGTTCAAAAGTGTGCCCAAATCAAGCCGTTCCTCATGCCGCGCGGTGTCCTTACGCACGTTCCCAGAAAGGGTAGATGCCTTGAAGAAAGGCGGATTACACACCATGAGATCAAAGCCTCCATTTTGATCCTTGAACTCTTGTAGGGCAGCATGCTTCACGTCTATTCTTTCAGCCCAAGGGCTTGACCGTACATTTTGCTTCGCCTGTTCAACGCTCGAAACATCGACATCGATGGCCTGGATGCTTGCATTGGACCGCTGTGCGAGCATCAGAGCAATTACCCCAGAGCCGGTGCCGACGTCTAGTATTCGACTCACTCCGTTTACGTTTGCCCATGCCCCAAGCAAGCAACCGTCGGTACCTACTTTAAAGGCCGCGCCAGACTGGGCTATGCTGAACTGCTTGAAGTCAAAGCGGTCGTTGGGCATTAGAGCGCTGGTATTACATGCAAGAGCAGCCCAATGAGTTTATCCTCGGCCGCACTGGCTACAGTAAGGAGCTCCGGAATGTTAATGGGCTTGAGGTTGTCCGGATCACATTCATCCGTCAGCACCACAATCGCAGAAACAAACATACCTCCGTGTCGTGCCACGATCACCTCAGGAACGGTACTCATGCCAACAGCATCAGCACCGATGGAGCGGAGAAATCTATACTCTGCTGCCGTTTCTAGCATGGGACCCGGAACCGAGACGTAGACCCCCTCATGGAGGGGGATATCCAAGGCCTTAGCAGCTGAACGAAGGTGACCGCGGGTCGCGGCATCATAGACTGCGCTCATATCTAGAAAGCGGGGTCCCAAGCGTTCATCATTCGGGCCGATCAAAGGATTCGACGGCTGCAGGTTGATGTGGTCGGACAGCATCATCAAGTCGCCTTTCCTCCAGTCTAAGTTCATGGCACCTGCAGCTCCGGACAGAAAGAGGCGCTTGATGCCAAGTTGTTGCATGACGCGGATGGGAAAGGAGACATTTTCAATGGAGTGGCCTTCATAGGCGTGAAAACGCCCTTGCATCAGAATGACCCGTCTGCCTGCTAGTGTTCCAATGATAAGTCTGCCTGCATGGAATTCGACCGTTGAAAGGGGGAAATGAGGAATATCGTGGTAGTCAATGGTGAATTGTTCTTCAACCCGATCGAGCAATTTCCCCAATCCGGTGCCCAACACGATGCCCAGTTCAGCGCCTTCAAAGCCTTTTGATTGAAGGAATGCAGCCGTCTCGGTGATCTTGTCGAACAAATTCATGTCGCAAACATACTTGGATGCGGCGACTGATTTATCATTGTGCTCACGATGAAAGGCATCCACCTTCTTTCAGGCCCTAGAAACATCAGCACCGCGATGATGTACGCATTTGCCCACCGTGATAGTTGCGACGTGATCGATGAGCCTTTTTATGCGTATTACCTCCGTCGCACGCAAAAGGAGCACCCAGGAGCCGAAGATGTCATGCGCGTCATGCCATCCGATCCAGAAGTGATCTTTTCGAAACTCATTTTTCAGGAGCGCAGCACCGATGAGTTGTTCATCAAGAACATGCCGCATCATATGGAAGGGGTGGATCCGATGCGGATGAACCAAATGACGCCGGTCTTTCTGATCCGCCATCCAAGCTTGATGATTGCATCGTTCACCCAGGTCATCCCCGATATTTCAATGG
Source organism: Flavobacteriales bacterium (assembly GCA_013204105.1). Lineage (GTDB taxonomy): Bacteria > Bacteroidota > Bacteroidia > Flavobacteriales_G > Salibacteraceae > SHAN690. The sequence continues at coordinate 83,890 of JABMOM010000029.1, read as the reverse complement.
TGGATCTTGCAGTACGCGAACAAGTAGACATGTACGATCTGCTGAAAAGTGCGAACACACCCATTGTCGTGGATTCCAGCAATGTATTGCGCGATCCAGAACGGGCAATGCGGTCACTCTGCACACAATTGGATATTCCCTTTCAAGAAAGCATGCTCAGCTGGAAGCCCGGCGCCCTTCTTCAGGATGGTGTTTGGGCGAAGCACTGGTATGCCAACGTCCACGCATCTTCGGGCCTTCAAAAAAGAACAGAGCATCCGGTAGAAGTGGAGGCGAGATACCAACCGCTGTTGGAAGAAGCTTTGCATTACTACCATTACCTTAAATCATTCGAAACCATCTGATATGCTACAACAATACGATGCACGAAACGCCAACCTGCAGATTTTTGTTGGCGATGGGCTCAAGCCTAGAAATGAGGCTGGGGTCTCTGTGTTCGACTCTTCTGTGCAAGGAGGAGATGGCGTGTGGGAAGGCTTAAGGGTCTATCGAGAAGGGATCCTGCATTTGGATAAACACCTCCAACGCATGTTTGACTCCGCTCATGCGCTTGCTTTTCAAGAGATTCCGACAGAAGCCTTCATCAAAGATGCGATACGCGCCACACTCTCGGCCAACGGTATGGAAGACGGAGTGCATATCCGCCTGACGCTGACCAGAGGAGTAAAGATCACGAGTGGTATGGATCCCCGCTTGAATCAATCGGGGCCTGTGCTCATCGTCTTGGCCGAATGGAAACCGATGGTATACGACAATGCCCACGGAATCGAGGTCATCACTTCCACCCAACGAAGAAATGCGCCGCAGTTCCTCGACTCGAAAATCCATCACAACAATCTGCTGAATAACATCCTCGCCAAGGTACAGGCCAACGTAGCAGGGGTAGACGCCGCGATCATGTTGGATGAAAACGGCTTCATCGCTGAACTCAATGATACAAATGTCTTCCTCATCAAAGATGATATACTGCTAACGCCTCGACCCGTAGCTTGCCTCCCTGGCATTACCAGAGGGCACGTAATGGACGTTGCGCGTCAAAATGGATGGAGTGTTGGAGAGGCAGACATCAGCCTTACAGAACTCTATACTGCCGATCTAGCGTTTGCGACGGGAACGATGGGCGGATTAACGCCGATCACCAAAGCGGACGGACGTAGCATTGGCAATGCGCTAGGAACGACCCGATTCCATGCATTGGATGCCTGGGTAAAGAGCGATATCCCCAATCGCTGTAGTAAACCTTAGGACTCCCGGTGGATGTAATAGCTGTTTGCCTGTGAAATGCTCGTTGCTACTAGGTCGTTCACACACAAATGCGGGGGCAGGGTAGTGACGTAATAAGCCAGGGTGGCAATGTCCTCAGCGGCCATGGGTTGGTATCCATTGTACACCGACTTAGCCCGGTCGGTATCACCGTGAAAGCGTACTTCACTAAACTCTGTTTCAGCGGCACCCGGAGCGATCTGTGTAACCTTGATCCCTTTGCCGAGTAAATCGATTCGCATTCCTTTGGTGATGGCGTCTACGGCATGTTTACTCGCGCAATACACATTGCCCTTGTCATACACCTCCTTACCCGCTGTAGAACCGATGTTGATTACATGACCTTTCCCTCGCGCTACCATACCGGGGAGAATGGCTCTGGAAACATAAAGCAAGCCTTTTACATTGGTATCGATCATCCTATCCCAATCGTCGATGTCACCCGCTTGAATATGGTCCATGCCGCTGGCCAAGCCGGCGTTGTTTACGAGCACATCTACCTTGCTCCATCGTTCGGGCAGGGACGTCAATTTGTCGGTGGTATCCTTTCGGTCGCGCACATCGAAACACAGCGTGAGCACCTCGATCTTTTGATTCGCTTCGACGGATGTTTTGATAGCCTCAAGGCGTTCGTTGCGTCTTCCTGTTATGATGAGGTCGTATCCGTGTTGTGCAAACTCTTTGGCAATGGCTTCTCCGAAGCCAGCGGTAGCGCCAGTAATAAGTGCGATTGGTCTCATGCGCCAAAACTAAGATTTGGAGCGGAAACCACGCGGTTGTATCAGTCGACGTTATGTTCCGAAAGTTTGAAAGCCAAGTGCTTCATTTTCCGGTGGAAGGAATTGATCAACCTATTGTGGAAATAGGGGTAGAGCACTTTGTCTCTAAATTTTCTTCCGCTTCGCATGAAAGTTTGGTGGACAATCCGCGTGTAGCCTTTTTCGGTTTCGTACATCCGAACAATCTGCTTCCCTTCTGTAAACCCTCTTTTCAAGTAAGACACCTCAAAAACGCCGGATTCATCTTCCACCTTGGTGATTTCGAAAGCGGTTGCCATATGGTAGAGTCCTTGGATCAGGTTAAGATCCATGTACAGGATTTGTCCTATGTTGATTCCATCAACGGTGTCATTGGGGTAGACGATGCGATCGCTTGCGCGCTCATACATCAATCCGCAGGTGCTCTTGTTGGTGGTCCAGGCTTCCGTTGGATTGGCGCGTTTGTAGGCGTGCCATACCTGGATTAAGGGAAGCTTGACGAGGTATTTCTTTTCGTATTGGTAAAATCCGTCGAAGTCCTCGAGGTCTTCGCAAGATGCCTGCAATTCTGAGAAGCGTTCAACCTCCGCTTGATTGCGTTGCGTGACTAGGTAGTTTCGAATCTTTTCAAGAGGGATGTCTTCATACCGCACATCGTCATACGATAGCTGTGCCATGGCCGCGGTGGACCAACACAGGAATATCAGGGTATTAATTATTAAGGACTTCATCATGTGTGAATGAGGGCGCAAAGATGTAGAATGATCTTTAAAGCTTAAAGATCGCTTGTCAGTCGATCTGCGATGGCACCGACGGGGTCGATGGAATGCACCCCTTCGATGCTTGGACCGGCGACCCATACTGTCTTGTACGTGGCCTTGTTGGCTGCATTCTCAATGGCTTTCATTCCACGCAGCGCAATGAACATCTTGATGTATTTCTTGAGCCATTTATTGCGCTTCATCAACCGCTCTAACCAAGAAGCCTCGGTTCCGATGGACTGCACATAGGGCGTGTTGATCACGGTGAGATGACTTCCGGACATCTTGGTGGTCAGTACAATATCTTTTGCGCTATAATCGACAAGGGCTTGCTTGTAGTCAGATGAAACGGGCGATTCATCGCTGGCAATGAACACGGTACCGACAGAGACGGCTGCGGCGCCTAAAGCGAGTGCCTTTTTGACGTCAGCGCTTTCCGATACACCGCCAGCTGAGATCACGGGGATATCTAATGCTTCTACTAACATCGGGATTAAGTCTTTCCCTGACATGTTTCCACAATGTCCGCCGGCTTCGGCGTTGACCGCGATTACGGCATCGGCGCCCAATGCTTGAACTTTCAAGGCATACTTCAAATCGATCACATCACAGAATACCTTTATGCCAAGTGGCTTTGCGGCATTGATACATTCCTCGGGGCTGCCCAAGGAAGTGATAATGAAGTCGACCCGCTTTTCGATGCAGGTCTGCAGTTGTTTTTTGTACTTGACGTTTGATTTATTGACGATCAAGTTGATGCCGAAGGCCTTGTCTGTGTGCGCACGGATCTCATCGATGGCAGTCCTAAATTCTTCGTCTGTTCTGTAGTTCAAAGCCGGAATCGCACCCGTGATTCCATGGTCTAGTGCAGCCTTTACCATGGCCGCATTAGAGATCAGAAACATTGGAGCCATGATGATCGGGTAGGTCGTATTGAATAGGGACGTGTGCGGGGATGTACTCATGATGAAAGGGATGGGTTATCGATGCGGAAACAGAGTGCGCAATGCGGGTCTTCGTCGGTTTCTTTCCAGAATCGCATCCCTATCTTTTCCAAAACCCGCAAGGAAGCTTTATTCTCTTGCATGGCTCGACCGATAACATAGGAAAGGCGATGGGTTTCAAATGCGAGCTTCAAACAGGCCAGGCTCGCCTCGGTAGCATAACCTTTGTTCCATTCTTGTTTCAGTAATCTGAATCCGAGATCCACTTCGCCGTTCTTGTGCCGCTTTAGGCCGCACCATCCAATGAATCTCTCTTCTTCGATTGCCTTTACTGCCCATCGACCGAAGCCGCTTTCGGCGTATTCACCGTAATTTTCGAGGAAGGACCTCGCGTCTTTTTCGGATTGAAAGGGAGGGTCGCCCGTATATTTCACCACCTCAGGATCAGCATTGAGGAGGTAGAAGTGCCTTGCATCCGAAGGACTCATTTCATAGAAGAAGAGTCGTTCGGATTTCGGCACTGGACGTGATGTTGTCATTGCAATTCTTTCAGCGCATCGAGGGACTCTGCCACGTGACGCACCATGTTGGTCGGACTACTAAAGGTATGCACCAAAATGCCTTCAGCATCAAAAATATAAGTTACCCGACCGGGGAGTAGTCCGAGTAAATGCTTGCCAACGCCAAATTCCTTATGCAACTTTCTGTCCGGATCGCTCAAAAGGCGAAAAGGAAGGCTGTATTTTTCTTTGAAGTGCCGGTGGTCTTCAGGAGAATCAGCACTCACTCCGATGACCTTTACGCCTCGGTCTTCGAAAGCACTGAAGTGATCGCGAAAGGCGCAGGCCTGTTTCGTGCATCCAGGGGTGTCATCCTTTGGGTAGAAGTATATCACAAACGGCTCTCCGAGGAGTTCTTCGCTGTGGACATCGTTCCAATCTTGATCCGGCAGTTTGAAACTGGGAATCTTGTTTCCAACTTTCATAGTGGAAAAAACAAAAAAGAAGGTGAAGGGTTCATTAGCGTCGGAAACCCATAAGCATAACAGCACAACCACTTGCGCCAGCAATCGGGTCAAGCTCTGCTTCGATGATTACGTCTATCGTGGATTCGACCTTGAAGTCCCAATGCGGTGCATTCTGGAATTCATCGTTCTTGAAAATCAAGTGGCGCTCCTTGTCAAAGACACGAAAGCGAAGGTTGCCGTCCTGTGTTCCAGAACACGCAGCCAATCGGTAAGTGGTTCCGCCGTACATAGTCGCGTTGAACTCGGCTACTTGATCGCTCAAGAGCAACGCGCGATAATGTTGACCATCGGATAAGTATGCATCGGTAATGTGCGCCTGACAAACGTCAGCCGTTATTTCACACTGAGCAAACGCAGCCGTAGAAGCCAAAAAGGTGATGGTCGCGAGGATCAGGTTTTTCATGAAGCAGTAGTTGAGATGATTCGGGTTCTCAGTATAGCAATTTTATCAGCGATCTCTTTTAAGAGCGCATCATCAAGCGTTACAGCACTCTTACTTTTTATGACGGTAACCATTTCTTCAGGGTTAGTTTCAGCCTCCACCCATTCGTAGGTAGAGCCAACCTTAGCGAAGCTTGTCTTTAAATCGTTTAGCTCACCCAAAAGCACATCAAAGCTTCCGTCGCCGTTTTGCTGACTAATCAAACCAATCAGGTTTTCGATGGTGTTTTTTTGCTCTCCCACCCGATCTCTAAGCTCTGGACTGTCTAAAGTTGAACTCAAAGAAGTCATGAAGTAGAGGGACTCGAGCCATCCACCGTACAAGATCATCGCACTGACGTCTTCACTCTCGTTTTCCTTCAGGTACTCATCGCTCAGACGATTCAATTCTGAAACGAAGATGAGTAGAGAGTCTTTGTTCTCCATGTTCCCCTCAAAGCGCTTGATGAGATCTCCATAAAGCGCAGGCGAAATGCCGAGTTCGGTTCCTAGTTTCTTGGTTGTAGCTAAGAGTCTAAATGCCTTCTGCGATTGATTGTAAATCAAACAATATCCTAGATCTGCTCCGTAGACGCCTAAGTTCATCGCTTGCATGGTCTTGACCGAATACTGCGTAGCGTCCGTATTTGGATTGAGCATATCCTCGTAAAAATCACCACCCACCTCTTCAATCAGCATTGCTGTTTCAAGCGGAGAAGGGAGGTTAAATAGCTTGTCACCCACCTTGAGGAGGGATGAACCTTTTGGCTTTGGTTTCGTCGCTGCGTTCTCGTCGCCGGTTGCGCCGTTACCTGTTGGAGACTCTTCACCCCCGCAGGAAGCAAGCGTCAGACCAGCTACAACGGCCATGACAGCCAGCAATTGAAAGGATGATCTCATTGAAAATTTTTATTGCGCTCGAAGATATTGGTTTTTTTCAGAAAGAACCGTAACCCGATGGTTGATATAATCGACAGTGTGACGTAGATAACTGCTGCTTCATACGATTGAAGGATGATACTGCCAATTCCAAACAGGACCGAAACGATTAAAATGATCATACATATCGTAAGGGCGAAGAGCCATTTTAGTTCTCCATTTCTGGGGCCAGCACTAGGCCATGCGCCCATAGGTCGAACGCGCTCATCGAAAGATGCGATCAGCGCTGAGCTGGGTGGAGGAGTGAGGTAGGTGGCCAATATCCAAGTCAAGGTGGTGAAGCCTACAGTAAAATAGTAATGGCCGTAGTTATCTGTGAAGTTGCTGCCCAATTGTTCGTTAAGGTAAAAGTAACAAAAGGCATACGCAGCGATCGGCGCCAAGGTTGCGGCGATCTCGCTCCACGCATTGATACGCCACCAATACCATCGAAGGGTCAACACCAAACCGAGCCCCGCTCCGCATTGCATGATGAATTCCCATACGCCGCTAATGCTGGTGACAAATGGCGTAACACAGGCCCCGAGAATCAAAATTCCCACACTCGCTAAGCGGCTGAATAATACCAGCTGTCCTTGATCGTCATTCGAGCGAAGGGGGAGAATGAGGTCATTCACAATGTAGCTCGCACCCCAGTTGACCTGCGTTGAAATCGTACTCATGTATGCTGCAAAGAAGGCGACCAGTAAGAGCCCAACGAGACCAGTGGGTAGAAAGTCTTTCATTGTGTAAACGAAGCCGAGCCGCGGTTCAAAGTGGTACCGAGCGACTTGCTCGCCTCGTGTGCCTAGTAATTCAGAATGATCAGCCATGAAGGCATTCGCATCCGAGTATTCGTCTAAATGAGAAATGGACGATGAAGCTTCTGCAGTGAGGTCGCTGAATTCTGGTGAATAAAGCGCAATAGCGCAAAGTCCAACCACAATCCACGGCCAAGGACGAATGCAGTAATGTCCGATTTGGAAGAGGAGTGTGGCCCAAACCGAATCTTGTTCTGTTCGGGTGCTCATCATGCGCTGGGCAATGTATCCGCCACCTCCTGGTTCTGCGCCCGGATACCAAGATGCCCACCATTGTACGGTGACGAAAGCGAAGAAGGCGCCAATGGACAACCCAAAACCATGAATGACATTAGAACCACCGCCCTCTGATCCAATCGAGGGAACGAACGAAAAGGTCTCCGCGGGCAGTTTTTCTTTCAGGGCAGCTATGCCTCCGATCTCATCACTACCAACCACTAAGACGGCCAATATGATGCAACCGACCATTGCGATCGTGAATTGAACCATATCTGTAATTGCCACGCCTTTAAGTCCTGATAATGTGGAATATATAACAGCTAAAATCATTAATCCAAGTGTGGCAAGAAAGGCCTCGGACCTCGGAAGATCAAAGAAGACCTCGATGAGGGACATCATCGCAAGGTTGACCCAAGCGATGATGATGGCGTTGATGAATAGTCCGAGGTACACCGACTTAAATAAGCGCAAGTAAAAAGCGGGGCGACCTTCATATCGAAGCTGAATGAATTCGAGTTCGGTCATCACATTGGCCCGCCTCCATAGCACCGCGAAGAAAAAGGTCGTGAAAGCACCGCCAATCAAAAAGGACCACCACAGCCAATTCTTGGCAATGCCACCGTCTGCGACAAGTTCGGATACTGCAAGCGGCGTGTCGGCGGCGAAAGTGGTGGCAACCATCGAGAGTCCAGCGACGTACCAGGGAAGGTTTCTTCCTCCTAGAAAGAAGTCTACGAGACTTCTTCCGGCATCTTTTCTATAATAGATTCCGATGCCAAGCGACAGCAGGAGAAATCCTGCAATGATGATCCAGTCAAGAGTAGCAAGCATGTGCAATGCAATAGTAGCGCAGACAGGACGGCTTGAAGGAGGAATAAGGCCACGAGTTTTTAACACCTTATGCCCAAGATGAGCAGCGCTGCTACATTCGCACAAGTGTCTTCTGCTTATCATATCCAGGTTATTCTCCCCTTGGCCCTTCGAGGGGCTTTCACCTACAGGGTTCCAGAGCACCTGGTCGGTGATGTAGAAATTGGGCGGCGAGTGGTTGTGCCCTTTGGAAAGCGTCGCTATTATGCAGCTTTGATCTACAAAGTCAATGTGAATGTGCCAATAGGGACTAAGCCCAAGGACATCTCTTATGTCATGGACGACCTCCCGGTGGTAACGGATCAGCAGCTGCTTTTTTGGGAATGGATGGCGGAATATTATATGTCCGGTCTTGGCCCTGTAATGAATACGGCGCTGCCAAATGCGCTTAAGTTGAGTTCAAAGACCACGATTGCGCTTAACCCTGCCTTTGAAGAATACGAAGCGTTCACCGATGATGAACGCATGATCATTGCACAACTGTCGACGCACGAGCAGATGGAAGTGAGTCAATTGGAGGCGTTGTCATCCAAGCGTTCCATTCAGAAAGCGATTTCCTCCTTATTGAAAAAGGGAGTGGTGCTGACCTCCGAGGAGATGAAGCCACAAACCAAACCTCGCACGGTAGAGCGAGTGGAGCTTACACCAGCTTTTCAAAAGGAAGAAGCATTAAATGGACTCATCGAAGGATTGAGCAATGCGCCCAAACAATTCGAACTCGTCATGCGCTTTCTGGAGATAACAGGAGGTGATCTGCTGGACGGTGTGAACAAGCCTTTGCTGCTCCAGCGCTCAAACGCAACTTCAGCCATTTTGCGCAGCTTGATGGATAAGGGCGTGTTCCAGCTGATTGAGGTGTTTGCCGAAAGCGAGGAGGCACATGCCGTCGATGGCTTCGAATTGAATGAGGAACAGGCCCAAGTGGTTTTAACGCTGAAAGAGCAGTTTGACACCAAGGTTTGTTGTTTGCTTCAAGGCGTCACGGGGTCCGGAAAGACCTTGGTGTATGCCGAATTGATCCGTGAAACGCTCGCGGCTGGAAAACAGGTGCTCTATTTGGTTCCTGAAATCGCGCTGACAACCCAATTGGTGCAACGAATGAAGCATTTAGTGCAGCAAGAGGTGCAAGTGTATCATTCTCGGTTCACTGACAGGGAGCGACTTACCACTTGGCTCCGCTTGTTGGACTCTGCCAATCCAGAATTGGTGATCGGTGCTCGCTCGGCGCTTTTCCTGCCTTTTCATGCCTTGGGATTGATCATTGTGGATGAAGAGCATGAATCTTCTTTCAAACAGCACGAGGCCTCTCCACTCTACAGTGCTCGGGATGCAGCTATCTGGATGGCACACGCAATGGGAGCGAAGGTGCTCATCGGTTCAGCCACGCCCTCTGTGGAGTCTACCTACAGCGCAAGAAAGGGGAAGTTCGGATTCGCAGAATTGAAGAAGCGCTTTGCTGACATTCAACTGCCCAGCGTGCATATTGTGGACATGACCAAGTCTAAACGGGCCGACGTGATGGATGCGAGCCTCAGTGCTGAGTTAGTGGAAGGAATAAAGGCGGCAATGGTGCAGAAGCAGCAAGTGATTCTGTTCCAAAACCGGAGGGGGTACGCACCCTTCTTGATGTGCGAAAGTTGTGGATGGAGCGCTGAATGTGTAAACTGCGATGTCAACTTAACGTTTCACAAGCATTTCGAAAAAATGCTTTGTCATTATTGCGGATACAACTACAAACTCCCAAAAAACTGTCCCCAGTGTAATTCTGCCAAGCTCAAGGTAAAGGGTTTTGGAACCGAGAAAATCGAAAACCAGTTGGAAACAATCTTCCCGGAGGCAAGGATTGCACGTATGGACCTGGATACGACACGCAAGAAGAATGCATTTCAAAACCTGATTACGGCGTTTGAAGAAGGGTCGATTGATATTTTGGTGGGAACGCAAATGGTTTCCAAAGGCCTTGACTTCGAAAACGTGGGACTGGTAGGGGTTTTGAGCGCAGACTCGCTGTGGAATCGACCTGATTTCAGGGCGTTTGAACGCGCCTACCAAATGCTTACACAGGTTTCTGGACGTGCCGGAAGAAAGGGGAGAAGGGGAAGGGTTTTGATTCAGACATTTCGCGTAGACCATCCGGTCTTAGAATACGTGATCAACCACAGCTATGAAGGGATGTATCAGCACCAGATCTCGGAACGCCAGCAGTTCGCCTATCCGCCGTATACCCGAATCATGCAGTTCAAACTCATGCACACCGATGCCAAATTCACGAAAGAGGCAGCGGTATATTTTGCCGGCTTACTGCGCGAGCGCTTTGGCAAGCGGATACTCGGCCCTGAAGAGCCAACCATTCCAAGGATTAGAGGGCGCTTCATTCGCCAGATCTTTCTGAAAATGGAAGGGTCGCTATCGCTCAAGCAATCGAGAAAGGCCGTATGGGAATGCATCGATTTACTCGAAGGACACGAAAGCTACCGCAAGGTCAAGTTTCAGATCGACGTCGACCCATTGTAGGTTACCCTCTCAAGGTGATCTCGTGCTCCCCTCGGCTCGTGGTAAGCGTTGCTTTATTGTCACAGCTTCCATTTCCGTAGTCGAAGATCCGCGGGTCTATGCCGTCAGGTGTCAGTTCGATCGTGCCTGATGTGATCCACTTGCAGTCGAGTTGGACGCGCAAGGGTGAAGTGATCTCTACGTCAAATGCCACGCCGTTGCGGTTCGTGCCATTCGCCGTCCCTGTGATTTCGTACACGTCGTCTGTAATCCCGTTCCAGCCCATGAATCCACCATTTCCGTCGGGAGTAAAGAAGCCCGTGCTTCGTCCTTCAACCCAGGTCCGTGTACGAGTTGAATTCCATGCAACCTTATTGCCATCTGGGTCGGTCACTACTGCATTCTTCACCAAAACCTCAAACTCCAAATTGCCATCGCCGTTCAGTCCCATATTGGTATTGGATCGTGTTCCTTCCACACCGTAGTCATCCACAAAGTATGCGTCAGGGCTTACGCTGAGGGAGCTTCCTTCCAAATGCATCCAACCCGTGAGTGTATAACGAAGCTTGCCTCGACGCACACGACCATCCCTGCCTTCGCAGCCATCGCCAAAATCTACCGTGACGCTAAGGGGAAAGGGGCTGCCAGCTGAATCCAAAGTGATCACGGCGCAGGAACTGTACTCGCTTTCCCCCGCTTCAACACTCTCTGAGCTGCCTTCCGCTTGTTCACCGATATCATCCCATAGTCCTCCGGCCATCGCCTGATCTTCTGCCGTTTGTTCGAGAATTTCTGTTTCTTCCTTGTTTTCCTTGTTGCATGAGGCCAATGCGATCATGGCCACCATAGCGAGGGTCATTAACTTTTTCATATCCGTGGAGATTATACGTACGAAATTGGAGATTTGAAATCTATTTCGCCATTGCTGCTTCAAAAAATTGCCACAGCGCATCGACTGGTACGGGGGCTTCAATGGAAAGGGCCGTTTGCGTGACCGGATGTGTGAATTGTGCCCGACGGGCGTGCAAGCCTATACTGGCGTCAGGGTTGGACCGACCGGCGCCATATTTCAGATCCCCTTTGATGACACATCCCATATGCGCTAGCTGGGCCCGGATTTGGTGATGTCTTCCGGTTTCAAGCTGAACTTCTAATAAATGATAGCGATCACCGCTGGCTTTTGTGGTGTAGCTCAATACTGCGTGCTTGTGATCCTTTTTTTCTTCATCCGAAACGTAGCTCTTGTTTTGTTTCGAATTCTTGATCATCCAACCGGCAAGTCGGCTCGACTTTTCCTTGGGCGCTTCAGAGACAATCGCCCAATACGTTTTTTCGATTTCCTTGTCGTGGAACAGCTTGCTCATCCGAGCGAGTGCCTTGCTCGTTTTTGTGAAGATGACGATACCACTGACTGGCCGATCTAGTCTGTGGGGGGAGCCTAAGAAAACCTTGCCCGGCTTGTTGTCTCTAACCTTGATCAAATCCTTGAGCAGGTCAATCAATGGAGCGTCACCGGTCTTGTCACCTTGCACCAATTCTCCTGCAAGCTTATTTACGACAATCAGGTGATTGTCTTCGTAGAGGATGCGATCGCTAAGACTGCTCACCGCTTAGTACTGCTCTTTTTCATTTGGAAAATCCTTCAGCTTGACGTCGGTGATGTAGTTCGTTATTGATTCGATGATTGCGTCATGAAGATCTGCATACCTGCGCAGGAAGCGAGGAGAAAATTCCTTGTTAATACCGAGCATATCGTGCAAGACCAATACTTGTCCATCGACTTGATTTCCAGCGCCAATGCCGATCACTGGGATGGATATGGATCGGGCCACCTCACCGGCGAGTTCCGCAGGAATCTTTTCCAGGACGATACCGAATACGCCGGTTTCTTCTAGGATTTTCGCATCTTCCAATAGACGGTCGCGTTCCTCTTCTTCTCGAGCGCGAACGGCGTAGGTGCCAAACTTGTAGATCGACTGGGGGGTAAGCCCGAGGTGACCCATTACTGGAATTCCAGCTGTGAGTATGCGATCGATGGATTCTTTCACCTCGCGTCCACCTTCCAGCTTGACCGCGTGCGCACCCGCTTCTTTCATGATGCGGATGGAAGATGTCAAAGCTTCTTTCGAGTTGCCCTGGTAACTGCCAAAAGGAAGGTCTACTACAACCAGAGAGCGTGAAGTAGCCCGAATGACCGATGAAGCGTGATAGATCATCTGATCCAGCGTAATGGGCAAGGTTGTCTCATGTCCGGCCATAACATTGCTGGCAGAATCTCCAACGAGGATCACATCAATTCCAGCGAGGTCAACAAGCCGGGCCAAGCTGTAATCGTAGGCTGTAAGCATGCTGATCTTTTCACCGTTTTGCTTCATTTGAAGCAAAACGTTGGTGGTAATTTTCTTGACCGAACCTCCTACAGGAGAAAGTTGTTCGTCTATTTCGCTCATAATGAATCGCCGTTGAAGGGTGAATATCTACCGAAAATCAATTTCATCACTCTAGCGTGTGTGAGGAATGTATTTTTGGCCCTTGATTACGCAAACGTAAAAGATTTTTATGTCAAGGCTGAGGTTGCTTTCTTTTCTGTTCCTGCTTTTAAGCATTGTATCAATCATGGGTTGCGAGACCGACATTGACATCATCGCCCCGAAAAAAGATGTTACGGTGATCTATGGCTTACTGGAGCCAAATCAAACGCGCCATTATGTTCGGATCAATCGAGCGTTCATTGGAAAGGAGGCTGCAAGCATACTGGCCAATGAGCCGGGCATTACTGAATACAAGGACGAAGAACTCACGACTTTTATTTACGAGTTCAACCCCCAAACCAATAACATTTCCCGCACTTGGCAGCTGCAATCGGAGTACATCACCTCCAAAGAAGATGGCAATTTCTTCAGTGATAGCAATAAGGTCTACTACTTTGATGCGACCTTGGACGTGGATAAGCATTACCGAATCGAGTGCACGGTAAATGTTGAAGGGGAGGATGAGAAGATCGTTTCGGCAGAATCGTCCGTGATTGGCAATAAAGCATCTTCCGGTGGGATCGAAGAAGTACGTCTCATCAAGCCAAACTTGATCGGAAGCAGCAGTGATCCGACACAAGCTGATCGAGCTGAAGTAGACTTTCTTGCAAATGGTGAATATCGACAGAGTCAAACCGTGACGTGGTTGAAAGCAGAGGGCGGTGTGGCGTATACATGTTATTACCGCTACTACTATACGGAAGTGGATCAGAACACGGGAGCGCGATCAAGGGATAGCCTCTTGTTTGCGATCGGGAGCAAGCGCGTGAACCCTGACCAAGGAGGGGAGATCTCTTTTGCGATGAATCCAGAGGAATTCTTCATCCGCATCAATCAGAGCATCGATGATTATGACTTTGACAATTCCACGTTTGATCGCGTAGCCAGCGATACGCTGCAATTCTTCTTGGAGATCGCTGACAACACCTTGGCTACCTACATAGAGGTAAATCAGCCAGCGACTGAGATTTTACAAGAACAACCAGAATATACCAATATCACCAATGGCATTGGCGTATTTGCGAGTAGGCTGATTACCTCGACACGTAAGAAGGACAAGGAGTACGAAAGTGGTCGTGTGTTCAAATCTGGCACGCTTGAGGAGTTGCTCTATTCCAACCAAGTAGCCTCAGAGAAGAGTTACAATACGAGCGTAAAAGGCTTCACGCGCCCTGGTCGTTGCAACGACGATACAAAAACATGTCGTTAATGACATGATGTCACGGTTCGTGACAGTTCTCCTTCCCATTCTGTAGTAAAATGCTGACAATCCTGCACGATTCTCTGATGAGGATGTGCTGGCACATGCTTTGACCTTCCCGTACCAGCAAAAAGAAAAACTACTTAGGATGGGAAAAATAATAGGAATTGACTTGGGAACCACTAACAGTTGCGTTGCCGTAATGGAAGGCAACGAACCAGTGGTGATACCAAACAGCGAAGGAAAAAGAACCACTCCTTCAGTAATCGGATTCACAGAGGGTGGTGAAAGAAAGATCGGTGACCCTGCAAAGCGTCAGGCGATCACGAACCCTACAAAGACGATCTACAGTATCAAGCGATTCATGGGGTCGAGCTACGATGAATGCAGCAGAGAGATTTCGCGCGTCCCGTACAAAGTTGAGAAGGGCGATAACAATACGCCTCGCGTCCGCATAGACGATAGATTGTATACTCCACAGGAATTGTCTGCTATGGTTCTTCAGAAGATGAAGAAGACTGCGGAGGATTACTTAGGTCAAGAAGTTACAGAGGCGGTTATTACCGTTCCGGCTTACTTCAATGATGCACAGCGTCAAGCGACCAAAGAGGCAGGAGAAATTGCTGGACTCAAGGTGCGCAGGATCATCAATGAGCCAACCGCAGCATCTCTGGCATATGGCCTCGACAAGAAAGGCGAAGACATGAAGATTGTGGTCTTTGACTGCGGTGGAGGTACCCATGACGTTTCGATCCTCGAACTCGGAGAAGGTGTTTTCGAAGTAAAAGCAACCGATGGTGATACACACCTTGGAGGAGACGATTTCGACCAAGAAATCATCGATTGGTTGGTGGCGGAATTCAAGAGCGATGAAGGAGCAGACCTCAGCAAGGATCCAATGGCGCTTCAGCGTTTGAAAGAAGCAGCGGAGAAGGCCAAGATTGAGCTCTCCAGTGCTACAAGCACGGAGATCAACCTCCCGTACATCATGCCAGTAGACGGCGTGCCTAAGCACTTGGTGAGAACACTCAGTCGCTCGAAGTTCGAGCAATTGACAGATGCCTTGATCCAACGTACGATTGGGCCGTGTAAGAATGCACTTAAGCAGAGTGGATTGAGGGCTGATGAGATTGATCACGTCATTCTTGTGGGAGGTTCAACGCGAATTCCTGCCGTTCAGGATGCGGTAAAGAAATTCTTTGGCAAAGAGCCGAGCAAGGGAGTGAATCCAGATGAGGTGGTAGCCGTGGGAGCTGCAATCCAAGGGGGCGTGTTGAGTGGAGACGTGAAGGATGTACTTCTTTTAGACGTCACACCACTTTCACTCGGAATAGAAACGATGGGCGGTGTCTTCACCAAACTCATAGAATCGAACACCACCATTCCGACAAAGAAGTCAGAGACCTTCTCTACAGCAAGCGATAATCAACCATCGGTTGAGATCCACGTGCTGCAAGGTGAGCGTCCAATGGCAAAAGACAACCGCACGATCGGGCGATTCCATTTGGATGGTATTCCACCATCTCCAAGGGGGGTTCCTCAGGTTGAAGTCACTTTTGACATCGACGCCAACGGCATCCTGCACGTATCTGCGAAGGATAAGGCTACAAACAAGGAGCAGAGCATTCGAATCGAAGCTTCTTCAGGTTTGAGCCAAGAAGAGATCGATAAGATGAAGCGAGAAGCCGAGGCCAACGCCGAAACGGATAAGCAAGCCAAAGAGTCGATCGATAAGCTAAATGCAGCTGATAACATGATTTTCCAAACGGAGAAGCAGTTGAAAGAGTACGGAGAGAAGTTGCCAGAAGATAAGAAGCAACCGATCGACGAGGCCTTGACTGAATTGAAGAAGGCGCATGAAGAAAAGAACCTAGAGGCGATCGACGCTTCCATGGAAAAATTGAACACAGTGTTCCAAGCAGCATCTCAGGAAATGTACGCGGCTTCGCAAGAGGCAGAGCAGCAAGCCGGCGGTGCCGAAGGAGCTCCAGCAGACGAGTCAGGCTCGGACGAGGAGGTCACTGATGTTGACTTTGAAGAAGTGAAGGACGAAAAGTAGTAGGTTAGGTAGTAGGGATGAGTCGCGCAAAGGAGCGCGGCATGGAAAGGGCTGAGCAATCAGCCCTTTCTTTTTTTACCCTGTGAGCAAAGTGGTGACTTGTGTGTTACTATGGGAGCTGTACTTTGCAGACCGAATTTCGATGAATACACGCATAGCCAAATGGATCATAGCGGCCGTTGTGCTGATCACCCTGGGTGCGGGATATCAGATCACCACGCTAGGCTTCGATTATGAGTTCGAGCATTTCTTCCCCAGCGATGATGATGACCTCGATTTTTACTATGAATTCAAGGATAAATTCGCCACGGATGTAGATTTCGTGTTGATTGCAGTGCGCAATGAAGAAGGCATCTTTGATGAGGCCTTCCTTTCAAAAGCCAAGTCCATGTGTGATGCATTGGGCACCTTGGATGAGGTAGACCGCATTCGATCGCCTTTCGATGCCCGCTCCTTTTCATTGGGACCCTTCGGCCCGATTGATATTCCCTATTTGCATTGGGACAAGCCCGATCTCTATGCCGCTGATAGCGCAAAAATCTACACCCATTCTAAAGGAGTAGGGACCTTGTTTTCAGAAGATGCGAAGAGCATGGCCATTCTGGTAGAGATCGAGCCAAACCTCTCGAAGCTAGAGACCGATACGGTTTACTTTGAGATGAAGGACGTTCTAGATCGCTTTACATACGATGAGATGCACATGGCGGGTAAAGTCATTGGTCAGGCGTACTACATAGAGCAGATTAAGTTCGAGTTCGCGCTTTTCTTTTCCATAGCCATCCTTTTGGTAGTCTTGATTTTATCATTCGTATACCGAAGCATTTGGGGAGTAATTGTGCCCTTGCTGGTTGTTATGCTGTCGGTTATTTGGCTTTTGGGACTCATGGGTTTGGTTGGAAAGCAGATCGACATCATGACGGCACTCTTGCCATTGGTCATTTTCGTTGTTGGCGTGAGTGACGTCATTCACTTAGTCAGTAGGTACTTTGAGGAGATCCGAAACGGAAAGGCAAAGCTAGAGGCGATCACCATTGCTTACAAACAAGTGGGCATGGCCACCTTCCTCACTTCCTTCACGACTGCGTTGGGTTTTCTGACCTTATTGAGCAGTGGTATTGAGCCGGTAAGAGAATTGGGAATCTATGCTGCCGCAGGCGTTTTCATTGCCTTTATTCTTGCCTTCAGTTTGCTCCCGGCCATTCTTGTGTTGACGAAGGTTCCAAAACTTGCTTATAAGGAACCTTCAGATCTTTTCTGGAATAAATTGGTAAGGATGATTTTCCTGTTCTCGATGCGCAATCAATGGAAAATTCTCGGTGCGACGCTGTTGGTAGTCATCATTTCAATCTGGTCGATCTCTCGCATTGAAGTGAACAATTACTTACTGGAAGATGTAGGAAAGGACGACCCCATGCGCTACAGTTTTGAATATTTCGAGCGCTACTTTGCGGGTGCCCGGCCTTTTGAGCTTGCCGTTTCCGTAAAAGACAGCACACTGCATGTCTTTGATCCAAGCGTAATCAGGGAATTGGAGCGTGTGGACATATACCTGCGTGAAAACTTTGGGGTGGGCGATGTGCTTTCTCCACTTACCATGATCAAAAGTGCTCACCAAGCAAGGAATGGCGGGCGTGATTCAGCGTTTCGTATTCCTGAATCAGATGAGGAATTGAGCAAGGCATTGAAGGTGGTCACGATGTTTAGGAATAGACCAGAATTCGGCGCCTTGGTCACAGCCGATGGCCGGGAAGCCCGGTTCTCCGGAAAGACGGGTGACATAGGAGGGAAGAGAGCCAAAGCCCTCGGAGTTGCCTTGAATGATTACTTCACAATAGAGGATCCCTTGCAAACCATTGACCTCAGGCTCACCGGTATGGCCGTGTTGATCGATAAAAACAATGAGACTCTATCAATGAACATGATGTTCGGACTTCTCTTTGCTTTGGGGGTTGTTGCGGTGATCATGGGGATACTATTTCGGTCTGTAAAAATGGCCTTGGTAACCTTGATTCCGAATGTGTTACCTCTCTTAGTGATCGGTGGGGTCATGGGCATAGTCGGTATCGACATGAAGGTCTCTACGTCTATCATATTCGGAATCGCTTTTGGCATAGCCGTGGATGACTCCATTCACTACCTGAGCAAGTACCGACTCGAAAGAGGGAAGGGGCGCTCTCACGTTTGGGCGCTTCGACGTACAAGTGTGTCCACCGGAAAGGCAATTATTCTGACCAGTCTCATCCTCTGTGCAGGGTTCTTCGCCTTGATCTCCTCTGACTTTACCAGTACGTTTTACGTTGGACTATTGGTCAGTATTACATTGGCCGTAGCTGTCATTGCGGATTTGTTGGTGTTGCCAGTGCTGATTAATAAGATTCAGGAATAACAAATCACCTTTCAATACAAAGAATTGAAAACAAAAAAAATTCCGTAAGTGGCAGATATTGAGTTGCTTAACCTAGTTAAGCTGTCGTATTCGGAGCTTCTTTGACACATGCAGCCTATGGCCCCTTATTGGTAGTGAAATAATTATTACTTTCCGCCCTCTTAAAATCAAAAACATCAAAGTATGACAAAGAATCTATTGTTGGCTGGTGCGCTTATTTGCACGGCTGCTTTGACTTCTTGCAGCTCCATTTACGTGGCAGTGACCGACAATCCAGTCGGAAGCAAGGAAGGCAAGGTGTCCGGTCTTAAGCAGTCCACCATCGGCAACGCTGCCAAAAATGGCGGAATTACCGAAATCGGAACAGTTAAGTACCAATGGAAGGGTGCGAAATCAGTAATAATTGTAACCGGTAACTAATCGCATAAGACATGAAAACACTTAGAAATGTATTTTTTGGAGCTTTTGCGATAGCATTGAGTTCCTGTTCTGTTACCATGCCTCTTACGGTTACCAATAATTCAATTGGTTCTAAAGTGGGTGTAGCATCTAACAGCTGTCTCGGACAACTACCTCCTGGTACTGTTGCTATGGGACAAGACTTTTTCCCAGTTAGTGGTGGTCTTTGCTTTAACGACAAGGCGTATAGCTTGGCAGACGCAGCGAAAGACGGAGGTATCTCTCGAATCGCTACTGTTGACCTCAAGGAGACAAATTATTTGATCTTCTTCAAGTATGAACTTATCGTAACAGGTGAATAACCCATTTAAAACTTTGAACATGAATCTTAAAAAAGTATTCAATTTGGCCGTTGCCGTAGGTTTGGTTTCAGCCATGACAAGTTGTGCAGTGAGTTATCCTATCGCTGTTACAAATAATAAATCAATCAAAGAAGGAACCGTTAGCCAAAGCGTTTGGTTTGGCATTCCTCCAATGAACATGGACTTGAGTTTGAAGACTGCTGCCGAAAACGGTGGTATCAAGAAAATCGCTACCGTTGACTTTTTGGTAGAGAGCAAGCTTCTTGGAATTCAGGCCAAGTATACTACACGTGTAACAGGAGAGTAATCTCCCTCGTGAACACAAGAATGAAAGACCTGCTTCGGCGGGTCTTTTTTTTTGCATTTATCGTCGTTATTTGAGTTTTTCTTTGATATACCTTACCTGCCTTAAACACGAATACTATGAAATCGATTCGTTTCCTGTGGTACGTAAATGTGGCGTTAGTTGTGGCGGCCTCCATCCTTCTCTCCGCTTGCAGTACCAGCAATGATGTAGTATCATCCAACATCATTCAAAAAAGAAAGCACCGCAATGGCTACCACCTAAACTTGGGTTCTCAGAAGAGCCCTAATAACCTGAGCCAGCGAATTCCGGCATTAGTGGATCAACCAGATGCGAACCAGAATGGCACTCCTGAAACCCGGAAAGCCGAACAAACGCAAGTTTCTGAAGGTCATAATGAAGGTCGAACCTATAGCAAATTTGCCGCTACGAAAAGGGTGCTCTCAGACCTTACGAAGGCTTCCATTAAGAAGGGGCCGAGACAACAAACTATATCCTGGTTCAAACCTCGATCCGGTAGTGCTCTGAGTGAAAGCGATGATGTCTCAAGAGGGACGTTAGAATCCGCTCTCCCTGAGGAAGA
The DNA here is from genome assembly GCA_013204105.1 of Flavobacteriales bacterium. GTDB lineage: Bacteria > Bacteroidota > Bacteroidia > Flavobacteriales_G > Salibacteraceae > SHAN690. The sequence continues at coordinate 63,571 of JABMOM010000029.1, read as the reverse complement.
TGAAGAAGTGGATGAGCAAACTCAACGCTATGCGAATATCGCCTTAATAGCAGGGGTGTTGACATGGGTATTTTTACTGTTTGCAATCGTTACCAATTTTATTGTTCCAGGCTTAGGTATAGTATTTTCATTGCTCGCGCTCGTGCTCGCCATCATGGCGGTAGTGTTTGGTAATCGGAGTAAGAAGGAAAGTGATTTGGGATTGGTAGGATTCATTTTGGGCCTTATTTACTTGATCCTGGTAGCTGTGGTTATACTTCTTTCCATTGTGCTGATCATTGCATTTATTGCTGTTTTTTCATTGTGATCAGGTTTCTCATCAACATAATCCTCTCTGCGCTCGCTGTTATCATTTGCGCCTACCTCTTGCCAGGTGTGTACGTTGAAGGTTTCGTAGATGCATTCTTCGTGGCCCTCGCCATCGCTTTCTTGAATCAGTTTGTGAAACCTTTGTTGGTGATTCTCACTATCCCTGCTACCATCCTTACGCTGGGCTTGTTTCTCTTGGTGATCAATGCTGCTATGATTGAGTTGGCCGACTGGATCATAAGCGATGGGTTTGAAGTGGATAGTTTTCTATGGGCGCTCTTCTTTAGTTTGCTGCTAACGGTTGTAACATCCGTTTTAGACGTACTTAGCGGAAACGATAGAAAGCGGCGCTCAAAGAGCAGCGCTGAGCGGTAAGCTTCAACCAATCACCCCCCTCAAGTTGGCAAGGCTCTCGTAGATCGTTTGCCTCAAGTCGAGTACGACATCGTTTCTCACCTCCAATTCTAAAGCGGTGTAATTCTCCGGAAAGCAATTGCGTAAATACGATGTGAATCCATTCTTATTGCCTCGATAGGGATAGTTGAATCGGACGTTATGGGTTGGAGAAAGTTCTTGAATTGCACGCCGCCAAATGATAGCCACCTCTCGTTCCCATTGACGTTTTGAATCGAACGACAGACCGATGGGCGTTTCACGATTTTGGCTACCCAGCCCTGGGTGGAATGAATGCAAGGAAATGTGAAATACCCCTTCGTCAATGTATTGCTCGATGAACCGTTCAATACCCGTTCGGTAGGGATGGTAATACCTGCTGGTGATATCCGCTTTTTCCGACGTAGAAAGTTGGGCCGTAAAAGGAGAGAAGAGGTGCTTGTCTTGGATCTGGCGGTTGGGTTCGATCAACAAGCGTGTGTAGCGAAAGAAGCGAGCCTCGTCAAACAAGGGTTCAAGCCTGAGATACATCGGAGCTACACGAACATCGTAGCCCCGGTGACTTTCCAACACGTCTACGGCTTTCACAAATAGGTGCGCATACTGAAGCGGAACACCATTGCTGTAGTGCTCACAGGTGAGCATCCAGATCATAAACGATCGAGTAATTGACGCGCTTGTTCTAGGTTTGGATCCAAGGCCAAGGCGTTTCGTAAACTTTCGCCTGCTAGGTCTGGTCGTTGGGTGTTCAGGTAGAGAAGGCCCAAGTTCAAATGCGCTTCCGCATTCCGAGGCTCTATTCGGATGGCTCGGTTAAAGTATGCTTCAGCCTGGGCTTGATCTCCAGAAATGCCGTAGGCCATTCCTAATTTGAGGGGTCCCCGGGCCCGTGAGGGTTCGCGCTCTATCAGCAGGAGCAGATGCTCTTTCGCTTCCTCAAATTTGGACTGATAGCCTTCGCTCTCTGCTGTGAGGAAAAGGACGTCGTTGTTCGAGGATTGGTCCAGATAAGCCTCAAAATAGCTTTCTGCCTCCGCAAACTTCCCAAGCTTATAGGTGGTAATGCCTAAGTTGTAAAGGCCTTTTGAATAGGAGGGAAAGCGCTTGTGGGTTTCTTGATATACGGCATAGGCCTCCTGGAGCTTGCCCATGTCTATGTACACCACCCCAAGGTTGTTGTAGGCGTCTTTGTACTCAGGCCATATTTCAATCGCCTTGCGGAGGTGCTGAATGGCCGAAGTCCGGAGTTGCTGTCGTTCTTGAGGGTCAATCTTTGCCCGATCGTTGTTTGCCGTGCCTACATTGTAATGCGCTCGTGCACTGCTTGGCACCTTGTCAATATCGGCGTTGAAGAGCGTGTAGTTGTCCTTCCAATCCGGAATCCGCTGCGCCGAAAGGAGAAGGAAAATACCTGCCATTCCAGCGAATAGCCACGTTTGCCGTTTGCTCAAGAAGGGAACTGCACCGATTCCGCCTACCAAAGCAATGGTCCACCCCAGCGAAGGAGCGAAAACGAAACGCTCGGCCATCAAAGCACCAATCAAGATCATAGTATTCGATACAACCGAAATGGCAATGAAGTAGAAGACAATACCGAATGCGTACCACTGCCTTCCTTTCCAACCACGATAAGCCAGGTATAAAATGCCGAGCAACGTGATCAAGGATGCCAGGAACAGAGGAGAGGTCAAGTCGTAGACGGGGATGACGTGATAGGAGTAGTCATGCGAAAGTGGAAAGGGAATGAGCAACTTCCAGAGATAAAACCCTTGAACCACCGTTGCAGTGGCAATGCGTTCCACCCAACTTTCTGAGCTCGAAAGAATGTTTTGAAGGAGGTCGCTCACACCGGAATCTACTGGCCTCAATGAAAGCAAGACCCAAGCCCTGATGCCTAGAAAAATGGCCGCTGGAATAGCGAAAAGAGCACCCGTCTTCAGTACTTTCCTCCATGAATCAGGACGATAGAAATAATGGAGAAGTGGAAAGGCCACCAGAAACGTGATGGCACTTTCTTTACTGAAGAGCGCCAAAAAGTACAATCCCATAGCGCCAGCTAGCAATCTCTTGTCGTTGCTGTTCAAGTATCGCACAAACACCCAAGCGGACCATGCAAAGAATAGCAACGCCATGATTTCATCCCGACTCTTCAGGTTTGCGACAACCTCCGTGTGGATGGGGTGGACAGCAAAGAGTAACAAGATCCAAAAGGCATTCCACGGGCGGTTGTGGAATAAGAGCAGCAACAATTTTCCTAAGATCAGCAGCAGGAGGCCATACAGCAAGGCCTGGATGAAGTGACTGATGTTCGGATCCAAACCATGGATGGCCGATTCCGCTGCAAAAGTGATGAGCGAAAGCGGGCGATAGAGCCCATCGTTGAAGTCAAGATGCCCATGGGTGTAGTTGGTGGTCAACAGGTCCGGAATGCCCGAAAACCCGTCTTGAACGTGTCTGTTTTGGGTGATGACCAGGTTGTCGTCCAGCACGAATCCGTGCCCTACGGCCATCGAATAAAGGAGGATGCTAAGCACAACCGGAAGCCACATCCAGCGTGGATCCATTTGACCTGCGTTGTCTACTGCTTTCTTGACCATGGAGTCAAACTTACGACTTCATCTTTCCATTGTACATCGGATGATGTTCAAGGATTGTTTTCTTGAGGAATTTCCGGTCTAAGTGGGTGTAAATCTCCGTGGTGGTGATGGACGCGTGTCCCAACATTTCTTGCACAGCGCGCAAGTCTGCGCCATTCTCTACCAACTCTGTTGCAAAACTGTGGCGGAGCGTATGCGGACTGATGGTTTTCCGTATGCCGGCCTTAGCAGCAAGGTCTCGGATGATGTAGAAGACCATGACACGACTCAAATGGCTTCCACGGCGATTGAGAAACACAAAGTCCTCTTCGCCGGGCTTTGGCTGTACGTGAACGCGCACTTCGTTCAGGTAAAGATCAATGCTCTTTGCAGCGAAATCGTGGATCGGCACCAGACGCTCTTTGTCTCCTTTGCCAATGACACGGATGAAGCCATCATGGAAGAAGAGGTTGCTGATGCGAAGGGTGACAAGCTCAGACACACGAAGTCCACAGGCATATAAGGTTTCAATGATTGCTCGGTTCCGTTCGCCTTCTGGCGCAGAGCGGTCGATCTGATCGAGCATTTCCTCGATCTCTGCGTTGTTCAAAGTGTCCGGTAATTTCCTTCCCAATTTGGGCCCTTCGAGCATAGTGGTGGGGTCTTCGCTGATTACTTCATCGATTTCGAGAAATCGAAAAAAGGCCTTGATACCACTAATGATACGTGCTTGGGTATGGGGCGCCAGGCCTAATTCAACCACCCATTTAACGAACTGTTCCAGGTCTTTGCGATTGACGTCTTTCGGATTGGGCGATTGTTCTATCCCTTCAAAGTAGGAGGTAAGCTTGTGCACGTCTTCCATGTAGGCAGTGATGCTGTTCTCTGACAGCGAACGCTCCATGCGTAGGTACGACTTGAACCCTTTCTTATAACTCTCCCACATTGCGATGGAAAGTTCAACAATTAATCCTTTGCTCCTTTGACGCTTCTTGCCGTCCTTTCAAACAGCAGGTGTTGATGCAGTGCGTAGTTTCGCAGTATGAAGATCGCAATCGTCAACGGCCCCAACCTCAACCTGACTGGTAAGCGTGAGAAGGACATTTACGGAGATAAGTCCTTTGATGGATTCATTGCAGAGATGAAGAAAGGCTTTCCGCAAATCGAGATCGACTATTTCCAAAGCAATATTGAAGGTGAACTAATCGATCACTTACACGCATTGGATAAGGACAAAACGGTAAAAGGCATTCTCTTGAACGCAGGGGGTTACACCCACACCTCAGTTGCCATTGGAGATGCCGTCGCGGCTATTGATCGTTCGGTGATCGAAGTACACATGAGCAACATTTTTGCGCGCGAAGATTTCCGCCACGTCTCTTTCATCGGCAAGCATAGCATTGGATCCATCGCGGGATTCGGAATGGAAAGCTACCTACTTGGAATTTTAAAGCTGCTCAATCAAGCTTAGTGCAACCTTGACCGCTTGGCGAGGAATCTCTCCAAAACACGGTTGACGCCTTCTTGAATATCGGTTTCAACCCAATCGATGTGGAATTGTCGGCACTTGAGCTTGATCTCATTGATCCGTTTTTCCCTGGCCTCCTTGTATGCCTTCTTTAATTCGTGCGGTTGTGCCTTCACTCGCTCGCCCGTTTCCATGTCAATGAAGGTGTGTGGGCGATTGTCCAACTCCAAGTCTACTTCCGTCGGCTTGTCCATTACATGGAATAATACGACTTCGTGCTTGTTGTAACGCAGGTGCTGGAGTGCCTCAAAGAGCTGCTGTTGATCCGCTTCGCCGCGCATGGTAGAATCCACAAAATCACTGAAAATTACGATCAACGAGCGCTTGTGTACTTGCTCTGCTAGGTTGTGCAACGATGCGACGATGTCCGATTGATCTGCCCCTTCCAATTGCGCGTATTCCTGCTCCAACAAGGTGAACAAGTAACTATGGTGTACCGATGAGCTCTTTGCTGGCGTAGTTTGTTCTATCCCTTTTCCGATAAAAGATAGACCCACGGCATCGCGCTGGGTGCGCATCAAATAGATCAGCGATGCAGCAGCTTGAATGGAGAAACGAATTTTATTGGGCGCGTCTCCCTCCGAACGTTTGGGGTAGAACATAGACCCTGATCGATCGATGCAGATGAAGCACCTCAAGTTGGTTTCTTCTTCAAAGCGCTTCACGAACATCTTATCCGTCCGGCCGTAGAGCTTCCAATCGATGTGTCGCGTGCTCTCACCTGTATTGTAAGCGCGATGTTCAGCAAACTCAACCGAAAAGCCATGGTATGGACTTTTGTGAAGACCTGTAATGAATCCCTCTACAGCCTGTCTGGCGAGTAACTCAAGTCTTCCAAATTGTTGCGCTCTGAAATGATCAATCGGCATACTGCGAGTTTACGATTTATGATTGTGCTTCTTTCAGAAGGATGCATTTATGTATCGAATGAGAGACGTTCCTAAACGATCAAGCGCTTGCTTGAATAGTAGATTACTACTGTAGCCAATAGCATTACTATGGCCATAACATTCCACGTAAATGCATAACCATAGGCTTGGATCAACATCAAGCCTCCATTGTGACCTACGATGTGGGCAAGGCTGAAGGCTATGGTATACAAGCCCATGTATCCACCAATTTTACCTCCTTCGGCCCGATCCATTGCGATTCGGTTTGCGATTGGGAAATTGAGCATTTCTCCAAGCGTAAGAAACAGAATGCTGATCACAAGGATGAAAGTGGTCTGCCAAACGTTCAACACCGCGTAGCTGAATCCAATCATGAGCGCGCTTACGATGAGGATCCTGGGTAGTTTCCACTTCCTGTCTTCGGTAAATTTGATCAGCGGCATTTCGAAAAGAAAAATCAGGAAACCGTTTAAGCCTAGCAATAGGCCAATGGGTTGTTCTGCAAGACCATGAACGTCTCTGTAGTACAATGGGATAGAGCTGAAGCATTGCAGAAAGACAAAACCAGTGAGGAAAACTGCAAACAGAAAGAGGAGGTAGGGGCCGTCTTTTAGGGGTTCTTTCAAGGCTGTTTTAGCCGGGGCGTCCATTGCTGAAGCGGGTTCAGATTCAGGTTTAGGAAGGAAGAACAAGATCACCATTCCCGCAAGAAAACAGGTGAGACCATCCACCCAAAACAAAGAAAGGTATCCAAGCTTGGCGATGATCAGTCCGCCAGCTGCTGGACCCACGCTGAAACCCAAATTAATTGCGAGTCGAACCAAGGTCACGGAGCGCGTTCGGTTTTCGGGCTTGCTATATGCGCGCAACGACACAAACATGGCTGGTCGGAACATGTCGGCAACGGACATGACCAGAAAGATGGCAATGCAAAAACCCATAAATGAAGTGACAAACTGAAGCAAAAAGAATAGCAGACCAGGTGTGATCATGCTCCATAGCATGGTAGGGTAGAAGCCAATTTTATCGCTTAATTTACCTCCGGCCCAAGATCCAACAAGAGAACCCAGACCGAAGGCAGACATTACCCATCCAACTTGCTGGAAGCTGAGACCCATCTCACCTGTTAAGTAGAGCGAGAGAAAAGGAATCACCATAGTGCCCGCTCGGTTGATGAGGCTAACCAAGGTTATGATCCAGACCTCTTTTCGGAAGCCTTTGTAGGAGTCGAAATAGTATGAGATGGGAGAGGTCACTGAACCGTTAAAGTTAGATGGAAGGGTAGTTGACTGTTATTTTTTTGATTGGATTAATTTGAGTAGTCAATCCATTCACTCCGGTTTATAAAGGCTTGAGCATAAAAAAAGCCTCGGGGGTTAACCGAGGCTTTCAACCGTTTAGTTAGGTTGCCGGAATTACATGTGTGCTTCCAGCTTCTTGATCAACGCAGCCTTCGGAACCGCGCCTACTTGGCGATCCACGATCTCTCCATTCTTGAAGAATAGGATGGTTGGAATGCTTCTAATACCGTACTTCTGAGCAACTCCAGGGTTGTTGTCAACATTAAGTTTCCCTACAACCGCTTTGTCAGCGTATTCATTCGCCACTTCTTCGACGATCGGGCCCACCATGCGGCAAGGTCCGCACCACTCGGCCCAAAAATCGACCATTACTGGCTTGTCTGAATTCAACGCTTCGACTTCGAAGTTGCTGTCTGTTAGTTCTAATGCCATTTTTTGATTCTATTGATGTTTTCTATTGATGAACAAAACTATGAAAACAAATCCTTCACCATTCGTTCATTTGGGTCAATCTGTCATGCCTTTTTGATGCTCCAGATGATATTTTCCAAGGATTCAAGTTGTTCTGTCACTTCGCGCGTCAAGTTGACCCTCATAGATCTGCTGGGCATTTCAATGATGGTTCCGTTGTCGTGCACGTTGATTTGGATTGGAATGCTACCCTTGTTTTTAGAGCACATTCCTTTGATTCGGTCGATCAACTTGTCGGAGATCGACTGTACCTCCACATCCAAGACCACTTGTTTCACCATCTTCTCTCGCAATTCTGCCAGCAAATCTATCTTGGTGACCGAAAGCCTTGAAGTTTCGCGCTGTTCCCTTTTGTTGAACCAACTCTGAATGCCGACGCTGACCAGTACAAACCAGTTTTCCGTCAGATAGTTCTTGAATCGGATGTAATCGTCCTTGAACAACATGAATTCGTGGGTTCCCTCATAATCTTCAAGCGTGAACTTCCCATAGGGATTACCGGTCTTGGAGGTGAGGTGTTCAGCCTTTGTGATGATTCCTGCAACCTTGATATCACGGCGTTGCTTCATGGCTTCAATGTCATGAAGATCCACCGTCGCTGCATTTGCAAATTGTTCCTGTTCAAAACGAAAATCATCCAGTGGATGGCCTGAGATATAAACGCCGACCACCTCTTTTTCACGATTGAGCTGATCCAAGGTGGTCCACTCGGGTGCTTCGGGTATTGACGGCTCTGGAATTTCGGCGTCTTCCGTATCACCAAAGAGCGAAGCCTGGGAAGAGTTCTTTGCTTCCTGAAAGGCATTTCCATAGCGAACCGCCTTTTCGATCAAGGTAGAACCCTTCTCATCTTCGGCGAAATATTGCGCGCGATGTACGCCTTGGAAACAATCAAACGAGCCAGCAATGGCAAGACCTTCAAAATTTTTCTTATTCACCGAACGCAAGTCTAACCTGGAAGCAAAGTCGAAAATGGAACGATAAGGACCATTTTCAAGCTGTTCTGCCACAATGGCCTCTACAGCTGCCTCTCCTACACCTTTGATGGCGCCCATACCAAAACGAATCTCCCCTTGGCTGTTGACCGCAAACTTGTAAGCACTCTCGTTGACATCTGGCCCTAATACAGGAATACCCATGCGCTTGCATTCTTCCATAAAGAAGGTGACCTTCTTGATGTCGCCCATGTTGTGCGTGAGCACAGAAGCCATGTATTCGGCAGGGTAGTTTGCCTTGAGGTACGCTGTCTGAAATGCCACCACACTATACGCGGCCGAGTGGGAACGATTGAATCCGTACTCGGCAAACTTCATCATTACGTCGAAGATCTTATCGGCCGTCTCTCCATCGATGTCATTATGCTTGGCACATCCGTCGCGGAAGATTACGCGCTGTTCTTCCATGACATCCATCTTCTTCTTACCCATGGCCCGACGAAGGATGTCTGCAGTACCTAGTGAGTAGCCCGCTAAGATTTGAGCTGTCTGCATGATCTGCTCTTGGTAGACCATGATCCCATATGTATCCTTCAGGATAGGCTCCAATTTTTCGTGGGGGTACTCCACTTTCTCACGGCCGTGCTTTCGATTGATGAACAAATCAATGAACTGCAATGGACCAGGACGATACAGGGCGTTCATTGCAATGAGGTCTTCAATGCCTGTTGGTTTCAGCAATCGCAGGTTTTTCTGCATTCCAACGGATTCAAACTGGAAAGTTCCGTTGGTCTCACCCCGCTGGTACAACTCAAAGGTCTTCGGATCGTCCAACGGGATCGTGTCGGGATCGATGTCGACGTTATGCCGCTGCTTGGCCAACTTGATCGCATCCTTCATCACGGTCAAGGTTTTCAAGCCGAGGAAGTCCATTTTGAGCAGGCCTGCGCTTTCCACCACGCTGTTGTCAAACTGGGTAAGCAGTAGGTCAGAATCCTTCGCGGTGGCAACAGGTATGAATTCTCGAATGTCTTGGGGTGTGATGATGACTCCGCAGGCGTGGATACCTGTATTACGTACCGAACCCTCTAGTTTCCGGGCTTGATTCAGAATCCTGCCTTCCTCATTTTCTTGCTCACTGATCGCGATGAGTTGTTGGACGTTGGTGAGGTCATCACCGTTGAAGTCCTTCTTCAAGTCTTCTTTCGCTCGACCGAAGATGTGCTTGAACTTCTTCAAGTCTGGAACTAATTTGGCAATGCGGTCCGCGTCGCCCAGCGGCAGGTCCAACACGCGCGCAACATCTCGAATGCTCGACTTAGCCGCCATGGTGCCGTAGGTAATGATCTGTGCCACTTGGGTCTGGCCATATTTCTTGACCACGTAGTCGATGATGCGATCCCGGCCCTCGTCGTCGAAGTCAATATCGATATCGGGCATCGTTACACGCTCCGGATTCAAGAAACGCTCAAACAGCAGCTTGTACTTGATCGGGTCGATGTTCGTAATGCCAACAGAAAATGCGACAGCTGATCCGGCCGCGGATCCTCGTCCCGGACCTACCCATACCCCTAGTTTTCTAGCCTCAGTGGTGAAGTCTTGTACAATCAAGAAGTAACCCGGGAAGCCCATGTCCTTGATCACCTTGAGTTCAAAATCGAGTCGATCCTTGATCTCGTCCGTGATTTCGCCGTATTTCTTTTTGGCCCCTTCGTAAGTGAGGTGAGCTAGGAATGCATTCTCATCTTCAAATTCTTCGGGAATGTCAAACTTGGGAAGCAGGATGTCGCGACCGAGTTTGTATTCCTCCACTTTGTCGATGATCTCAGATACCGTGGTGATGGCATCCGGAAGGTCCTTGAATTTTTCCTTCATCTCCTTTTGAGACTTGAAATAGAATTCCTGGTTCGGCATACCGAAACGGAAACCGCGTCCTCGTCCTATCGGCATATCCTGCTGCACGCCATCCTTTACGCAGAGTAGGATATCATGTGCATTTGCATCTTCCTTGGACTGGTAATAGACATCATTCGCGGCGAAGTACTTCACACCATACTTTGCACAAAAGCGCAGGAGCACTTCGTTCACACGGACTTCCTCTTCCAGGTCATGGCGCATCAATTGAACATAGAAATCGTCTCCGAACAAGGTGTGCCAATAGTTGAATGCTTCTTCGGCTTGTTGTTCGCCAATGTTGAGGATCAAATTCGGAATCTCACCTCCTAATCCGCCGGTGGTGCAGATGAGGTCTTCTTTGAATTCCACAATCACCTCGCGCCCAACGCGCGGGAGACCCGCGTAGAAGCCGTCGATGAATCCGACCGAACAGAGCTTGGAAAGGTTGTGGTAGCCGTTCTCATTCTTCGCGATGAGCACTTGCCTGAATCGGCGGTCTGGATCGTCCTTGGTGAACTGATGTCGCTTGTATTCTGCGGCGACAAAGAACTCACAACCGACGATTGCCTTAATGCCGTTCATTTCGCATTCTTTCACGAAGTGGAACACGCCCATCATGTTTCCAAGGTCCGTGATGGCAATGGCTGGCATCTCAAATGCAGCTGCTTGCCGCACGATGGACTTGACAGCCGAAGTTGATTGCAGGATGGAAAACTGCGTGTGGTTGTGCAGGTGAACGAAAGGGTAGTCGCTCAGCAACTGCTCGTTTTCTTTCAGTGCCGTTTTAGAAGGAGCATTAGCCGCTTTCTCCGGCTCTTCTGTTTCAACCAGGTCGTCCGGCTTGTAGGGCGCAATGTTTAGTCCAATCAGTTGGATCGTAGATGGATTGTGCTCTTTGAATTTGTCGATGTACTCCTTGTTCGATTCTAGTTCCTTAATGCCAATGACACCAACGCGAATCAATTCGAGGAAGCACCGGGTGGTGGCCTCCACGTCGGCAGAGGCATTGTGTGCATTGTCCACTGCTTCACCAAACAGCTTTTGGTTGAGTTCTGACAGGGTCGGGTATTTGAACCCTTTCCCACGTCCCCCAGGGAGTTGGCAGTAATTGGTGCTGAGCTGCATGGTGTCCAGCGTCCGCTTCTCCATGAGGCCATCGTCACGCCTTGCCCGAGCGTATTCAGCCCCCAGGACCTTCGTATCGAATTCAATGTTGTGACCTATGGCAAAATCTGTATCTGCCAGCGCCTTCTTGAATTCGTCCATGACGAACTCGATGGGCACACCGATTTTTTGGGCGCGTTCCGTGCTGATCCCGTGGATCTTTTCCGCGTTGAATGGGATGGTATACCCATCCGGCTTGATGATGTAGTTTTTGACATCGATCAGCTCTCCTTTGTAATCGTGGAGCTGCCATGCGAGTTGGACGACGCGGGGAAAAGACTCGAATTCACTGACAGGAGCCTTCCAATTCTCAATGCGGCCAGTGGTTTCGGTATCGAATATCAGGTACATAAAACGCTTTAATAGAAGATTTGCTGAAGGCTATAAAATTAGCAGACGCATTTGAGCAGATGGCTGATGTTGATAGTTTGTGAACAAGAATTTCGAAACACGGAGCAAAAAGGGGGAGATTCAAGCAAAACTCAATCCTTAGCGATACCTTCGCGCCCTTTTTCAACAAGGCCCAACGACATGCGTAAGTACATCAACCTCTTTGACTTTTCTCAAAAAGTAGACTACAAAATTGAGGTCCTCTCGGGGCTTACGGTTGCCTTGGCATTGGTGCCGGAAGCAATTGCATTTGCGATGATTGCAGGATTGTCACCATTGACGGGTTTATACGCTGCCTTTTCTATGGGATTGATCACCTCGATCTTCGGCGGCAGACCGGGGATGATTTCTGGTGCGACGGGTGCTGTGGCGGTAGTGATCGTCAGTCTTGCGATCAGCCACGGAGTGGAGTATGTGTTTGCAACGGTGGTGCTGGCAGGCCTTATTCAAATGACCGCAGGATTGCTGCGATTGGGTAAATTTATTCGATTGGTACCGCACCCAGTAATGTTTGGATTTGTCAATGGGTTGGCCATCGTAATCTTCTTATCCCAGTTGGATCAGTTCAAGGCACCATCGGTAGATGGCATGATGCAATGGATGAGCGGAATGCAACTGTACGTTATGCTTGGTTTGGTGCTCTTGACCATGCTGATCATATGGGGTCTCCCGAAGCTGACCAAGCAAGTGCCAGCTTCTCTCACCGCCATTTTGGTCGTTATTGCGGTCGTGTTCAGCTTTGGTATTGACACGAAGACCGTTGGCGATATAGCCAGCATTCAAGGGGGATTCCCGCCCTTCCATATTCCTGAACTCCCGATTGCTTGGGAAACACTGTCGATCATCTTTCCTTATGCATTGATCGTTGCGGGTGTTGGTTTGATCGAGAGCTTATTGACGCTGAACTTAATCGATGAGATCACCCAAACCCGCGGTTGGGGAAACAAGGAGGCGGTAGCCCAAGGCTTGGCCAATACGGTTACTGGATTTTTCTCTGGAATGGGCGGTTGTGCGATGATTGGGCAGAGCCTGATCAACATTTCTTCTGGCGCGCGGGCACGATTGTCTGGAATTGTCGCCTCTGTGATGCTATTGGTCTTTATCATGTTTGGAGCAGATCTGATTGAACAAGTGCCAATGGCCGCCTTGACCGGTCTAATGATCATGGTGAGTATCGGAACGTTTGAATGGGCGAGCATCAAAACATTTGGTAAAATGCCCTTCAGCGACGTATTGGTAATGGTGCTCGTGGCCTTGATCACCGTATTCCTTCACAATCTTGCCTTGGCAGTCCTGATCGGCGTTGTTATCAGTGCACTGGTGTTCGCATGGGAGAATGCGACGCGTATTCGAGCTAGAAAGCACATCGATGAAGCAGGGGTGAAGCACTATGAGATCTACGGGCCACTGTTCTTTGGCTCTGTCTCCACCTTTAACGACAAGTTTGACGTGAAGGATGACCCGAACGAGGTAATCGTAGACTTTGCAGAAAGCAGGGTGGCCGATATGTCAGGTATTGAGGCCTTGAATAAACTGACCGAACTATATATGAACGCAGGAAAGAAAATTCACCTCAAACATTTGAGTCAAGACTGCAGGCGATTGCTGCATAATGCAGATAATTTAATCGACGTCAATATCATTGAAGACCCGAGTTACAAGGTGTTGACAGACGCTTAGGAAGCGAGTGTGAAACAGTAGAATAGTAGGTGTCGGAATTCATGAAGAAGTTTTATTTTCGCCGCCCGTTCTTAATCAGTCTGCCCAGGTGGCGAAATTGGTAGACGCGCACGCTTGAGGGGCGTGTGTTGCAAGACGTGCTGGTTCGAGTCCAGTCCTGGGCACTTGATGATTTAGGCCTTTCCGCGAAGCGGAGAGGCCTTTTTCGTTTGACAAGCCGAGCTAGCTCGAGCGCAGGCAACAAGAAAAAGGCCTCTGCAAGCAAAGCGCGCAAGGCCTGAATTCCCTTCACGGCCAAACCTGGTCCAGCGACCAACGGGAGCTACTCCAGTCCAAAGGATGAAAGCATGACAAGCCGAGCTAGCTCGAGCGCAGGCAACAAGAAAAAGGCCTCTGCAAGCAAAGCGCGCAAGGCCTGAATTCCCTTCACGGCCAAACCTGGTCCAGCGACCAACAAGGACTGATTGTTAATCCATCAGCAAAGACAAATCCCACATCTTTGCCGCGTGCGTAGCATCCGAACAGCCATCGACTTTTTATCTCACCGTTTGCGGTCTAAAACGCGGCATGGCGTGCATTCTCCCTTCGTATATGCGTTGATCGATACGTGCATCTACGCGGATGAACCGAAGGTTTCAAAAAGCATTATTGACCATTATGCTGCGGCAAAGAAGGATGTGAGCCTCGTCAAAGGGGTGGACCTTGGAAAGGATATCCACTCCGAAGTTTCCGTTGCTCAATACGCTCGAACAGCTGCGATCATGGATGTGCAAGCTGCCTTATTGCATCGCTTTGTTCATCAAGGTCAACCCAAGAGGGTGTTGGAATTAGGAAGTAACCTCGGGAAATCTTTGGCCTGCATGGCATCAGGTGCTCCGTACGCTGAATGCATCGGGGTGGAGGGTAATCATGGATTGGTAGCTTATGCACAAGATGCCTTGTCAACATTGGGAATTGAAAATGCCCGCGTGGTGCACGCTTCGTTTGAAGATTACTTATCTGGGGATCAAGGAGGGTACGATGTCGTCTTCTTAGACGGGGATCACCGATACGAACCAACGTTGAAGTATTTCGAGTTACTGAAAGGCAAACTGAATGTTGGTGGCGCGATCATCTTTCACGACATCTACTGGTCATCAGGGATGAAACGAGCATGGGCTGAAATCAAAAAAGACCGAAGCGTCACAGTGACGATCGACCTTTTCTTTTTCGGTATCGCCTGGGTAGGGAAACCTCAGGCAAAAGAAGATTTTAGCATTCGCTTTCCATCAACCCTTGTCGGCTTGTTCTTTTGAGTAGTTCTCAATGAACTCGCCAATTTGTTCAGGTGAAAGCTTGGTTGCAATGATGCGCTTGTCTGCGTCGAGCACAAATACCTTAGGTGTGCTGAAGATATCGTAGGTATCACGGAAATTCATGCTTTCAAGCGTGGTTTTGCCTTTGAAGATCAAATCATGAGCATCCTCATTTGCTTCTGGTGTATCGGAAACGTTCAGCCATACAAGCCCATTTTTTCGAATGTACTTTTTCCATTCTTTCGTTTCAAACTCAGTTCCGATCGCATATATTTCAACGCCCTTTTCTTTGTTTTCAGCGTAGAAGTCTAGCAGCTTAGGCGTCACTTTTTTACAATGTCCACAGCCAGAATCCCAGAAGTAAAGGATGGTAAAATTGGACTTGAGTTCATACATGTTTACCCAAGCTCCTGTGGTGTCTTGGAGGATCAAGTTGGGAGCGATTTTGCCGATCAGAAGTGGCTCCATTGCGTCGACACGCTCACAGAACTTCTCCAATTTATCCTCACTCAACCACCAAGCTTTATCTGGGCAATAGTAGTTCTGTCCCATATGGACGAGAATAGCATCCATGCCCATGACCTTTGAATCTTCGTACTTACTCGTGATCGTGTGTACGATGTACTTGTGTGTCTCTTTGTTTCCATTGGTCATCCCAACCAACATGTCTGCTGCAGCGATGATGCTATCCGGAAGCTGAGGCGTGAGCTTGGTGATGTAATAGTTGAGCTTGTTTTGGAATACGGGTGTTCTCAGCAATCTTTCATCACTGAAGTCCATGGTAGAGAGGTATCCTTTCTTGAATTCAACGTAGCGCCTGCGGCTCCGTTCCTTTTCGTCTTCGATTTCATTGTAATCAGGAACATTTGGTTCTTCCGAAGCTGCAAATACTTTAGAGATGAATAGGTCGGGATGCCCTTCAATAAAACCAGTTTTAAAAGTCACCACCTCGGCGTCAATCTTTTTGAGTTCCTCTTTTACTTTTTCCTTTTCCGTTCCTTCCGTCTTGTCCAATTTGGTGCGGAGTTCCTGCACGCGCTTTGATTTATCGTTGATAAAGAGCAGGTATTCGTAAAAACTTTGGTTTTCAATCGATGTCTTCACCTTCATGTTCTTCACGAAATCTCCGGCTCTCGTTTCCATTTCAATCTTCGGCTCATTCACTACGAACTCGAAATAAGACTTACGATCAGACATGATGATGGAGTATATGCCTCCGCCGATTTCGTCTCCTGTGAAGTGCACGGTGTTTCCATTTTCAACCAATCCTGTATCGAAATAATACTGCTTTCCGCCGTAGTAATTGGCCATGTAAACCACGCTATCAGTGCTGTCGCTGAGTCCAGAGATCCTGAACGTGTAGTCGTAATTCCGAATGGGCTCTTGACCAAATAAGGAAGCGGAAGAAAGGGTGATGAGGGTAACGATGAAGAGGTATCTCATGATCTTTTGTAATGTGCTTCAAAGCAATTCAAAATTGCCTTGTGATAAAAGTCCTTTTAACGTTGGTTTAACAGGAAGACATTTGTGATGTTTATCCGACCTAAGTTTGTAAGCTACGTCTTACGAATAAACAACCTTCTATATGAACAGACTCTTCTATTTCTCCGTGGTTGTCTTATTGTCCTTCCAAGGGTGTAAAAAGGACGGATGCAATGATCCTAAAGCCTTCAACTATGACCCTGAAGGCACATCACCAGAAGCTTGTGTTTGGGAACCTGTTCCTGTTGAAGTTTCGTTCACTACTAGCTATGGTGATGTCGCAGTAACGTCTGGAGCAAACCCTACACAGCTGACTACGGATGAGGGCCGCTCTCTTCAAATTGACTATTTCGGCGTCTACTTAACGGAAATGGCCTTTGTAGTGGATGGTAAGGCTGGTCTATTAGGGAACGGCACGAATGATTGTGTGGAGCGGGAGCAAGACGCACATTTGATGTTAGAATCAGATCGAACGTATACGGGATCCTTTCTTCCCAATGCAGATGCAAACGTCACGGCCATTCGCTTCAACGTAGGCGTAGACTCGTGCAGGAACGTAGGATTGGATCCTAGCACAAAGTTGAGCGGACCGTTCGCTCCTAAGTCGCCGACCATGTATTGGTCATGGGCGTCAGGCTATCGTTTTGTGACCATCGAGGGCATGGTAGATGCTTCTGCATCCGCGGATGGGTCTGACCTTCAAAAATTTGAATACCACACTGGTATGAATGCTCTTTTAAGAACCGTTGAGATCCCCATGGAAGAATTGACGGTGGAAGATGGGAAGGTCATCGTCCACCTGAACCTTGATTTCAAGCAAGTGCTATCCAATGTTGATTTCACGACTGAATTGGTCACGCATACCATGGATAATATGCCACTTGCAATGAAGATTACAGAGAACACCAAAGAAGCTTTTACTCTTGACTAAACCTTTCGTTCATAGCTTATTAGGACTCTTCGCACTTTCAATTCTGTTGAATTTTGGGGCTTGCAAAGAAGATCCGCCAGCTCCGCAACCCGTAGAAAAGGATCCGATCGTTTCCATTCGGTCTGAACTCGTTAGCCAAGGTTCGGTCTATAGCATTGATGATGAGTTTACGGATGCAGAAGGAAATCGAGTGAAGTTAGTCGCCCTCAAATTCTATTTGGCTGACATTACGTTCATCGATGATAATGGAGGTCGAGCGGCCGTCTCGGAAATTGAGCTGTTTGACCATAAACCCATAGACGCAGCAATCACTACCCCACAATGGCCAAATGTGTACAGCTACACCTTGCCAAAAGGAACCTATTCGGCCATTGAGTTTGGCCTAGGTGTGCCCGGTGACCTCAATGGTATTGACCCTGCCACTTATGACAATGATGAGGCTTTGAGCATCTACAGCAACATGTACTGGTCATGGGCGTCGATGTATCGTTTTGTGATTTTGGAGGCCAAGATGGATACAACTGGTGGGGATAATTTTGACCACGATGTGATCTTCCATATGGGATTGGACCAATTGTATCGCCCTAATATTGAGCGCAAGGTTCTCTTCTCAGCTGAAATGGATTCGGAGTCAGAAGTGGTGCTTCAATTGGATTGGGAGATGGTTTTTTACCAAGGCGATGAAGCCATCGATATTCGATCGGAGAATATTACCCACACTGCCGATAACGCCGAAGACCTTGACCTTGCCGCCAGGTTTACGAACAACTTGGTGCAGGCCATATCAGTCAAACAGTGATTTCCGAATTAGGATTACGGCTGATAGCTAGCGATCTCACTTTTTACTTCGGGAAGCAAGGATAGGAATGCTTCAAATTTTTCCCGGATCTCTGAACTGGGCTTTTCATCCTTCCCCATGTCTTCCAGCCCCTGCAGGAATGCGGTCATTTGCGTCATTCCCAAGCTTCTGAATCCGGACTTTACTTTGTGTGACGCTTTACGAATGGCGTCGTGATCGACTGAAATTACCGCCTGCTCTAGCACGGGTACGTCTTGCTCAAGCCCCAGAAGAAACACGTCCAAGAGCTGACCAATGAAGTCGGGGTCGTCTGAAACATTCTCTTTGATATAGGTGAGGTCCAAGTGCGCCATGCGTGCAAACTTAACGGCTTTACTATAAGATTCCGAAAACCAAATGGAAACCGCAGCTGACCTTAATTGGGGAGGCAATGTATTCGCCGAGGGCGCCTCCAAAGGCTTCCTTTAGGTCAACGGCAGTAGTCCTTTGCCGATAATCTGTAAGGTAGGATCTGTTTTCTTTATAGCCGAGTCCGAAGAACATGTCAAGCCCAAAATCGTCGTCGGCCATCAGCTGAACTCCGATCAATCCGTTCAAGGTGAAATTGGTCCATTCCTGACGCGGGAAATTTTGATCTTTTGGTTTCCAAGTTGCCGCGGCGTAGGATGTATGTATGGCAACATAGATGCCGCTGGGGGTCATCAATTCCTTCATCGATTTCCCATCGCTCATCTTGATCAAATAGTAGCGAGCTTGAAGTTGAAAGCGGTATCCAGGGAATTCATACTGACTCGCTTGTGCCTTGATGCTGTCGTCGGCGAGGGCATTGATGAGCAGCGACCGGTTTAGGTAGCTACCAACTACTTGGTAAGAAAACCGTTCGCCACCTACGACCTCAAAGCCGAGTCTGTATTCCGATGTGTTAGGAATAGGGCCGTGAAGGATAGGGATGGGATTGAATTTAGCGTAGAATCGTTTCGCTTCGATCGCAGGCTCTTTACCGCTGGGCGTAGGTCTTGGAGGATTCGATTGCGCAAAGGATAGCGTCGCGGTCGAAAGCAATGCGAGTACAACCAGTCCCCAACTCCTAGTAAGGCATGCGCGCTTTCGGAGCAGTGGCAAGGGAGCCAAATGCTTGTTGAATGTACTTGTAGTGTCCATAGGTTGCGATCATCGCCGCATTGTCTGTACAAAACTCGAACTTAGGAAGGTATACCACACACCCCTCGGCTTCAAATTCCAACAAACGATGCCTTAATAAACTATTGGCGGAGACGCCACCAGCAATCCCGATGTGTCGAATGCCCGTTCGTTCCATCGCAGTGCGCAGTTTTTGGAGCAAGGTTTCAACAATAGTATGCTGGACCGATGCGCAAATGTCGGAGAGGTTCTCTTCTATAAAAGCTGGATCTTTCTTCATGTGGTCGCGCACGAAGTAGAGAACAGCTGTCTTCAGTCCGCTAAAACTGTAGTCCAAGGATGGAATGTCTGAGATTGGAAAAACAAATCGATGCGGATCTCCACCTTGTGCATGCTTATCGATCAACGGCCCGCCGGGGTAAGGAAGTCCTAGTATTTTGGCGGCTTTGTCAAATGCTTCGCCGGCGGCATCATCAAGTGTTCTCCCGATAACGGATTGTTCCAGAGGATTGTCAACCTGCACTATCTGAGTATGACCTCCACTCACCGTCAAACAAAGGAAGGGAAGAGGAGGCTCGTGTTGTTCGGGCGATTGAATGAAATGCGCGAGCACGTGTGATTGCATATGATGCGCTTCAATCAATGGTTTGCCAGTGCTGATTGAAAGCCCCTTGGCAAAGCTGCTCCCAACCATCAGGGCGCCGATCAATCCCGGGCCTACGGTATAGGCTATCGCATCGATCTCTTCGAGGGCAATACCCGCATCCTTGAGGGCCCGATCGATCACCGGTACAATGTTGCTCTGATGAGCGCGCGAGGCGAGTTCAGGTACAACTCCTCCGTACTGTTCGTGCACATCTTGGTTGGCAATGTAATTGCTCAAGACCTGACGATCGCGTAGCACGGATGCAGACGTTTCATCGCATGAGGACTCAATACCGAGTATCGTGATGTGCTCCAAGCTTTCGCGTAATTTTGATCCCTTGACGGAAGTGAATAAACAGCGGTACAAAACTACCAAAAAGGTACTGAGGCTCTTGGCGATGTTAATCGCTATGTTGCTGATGATTCCAATCATAGTAGCCCTGCTACTTCTGATACCTTCTGTCCAAAACTTCGTGGTGCAAAAGGCGGTTCAATATGGCAGTGAAGCATTGCATACTGAACTCCGTTTGGGAGGGGTGTACATCGAACCGTTTCGGACACTACGCTTGGATGAATTGCTGATTCGAGATCAGCAGCAGGATACGCTCCTGTACGTTGAGGCCTTGAAGATCGACTTGACTCGATTTGACAGGGATTCGAACTACGTGGCGTTGGATGAAGTGATTTTGGTGCATCCATACTACAACCTTTATATCTCGGAAGGCGACTCAGTGACCAACATGCAATTCTTGATCGATGCCTTTAAAAAGGATACCCCGGACAGCGCTCGCGTCACCTTTGGAGTAGCTTGCGATAACCTCTTGTTGGACGGAATGCGATTTGATTATAATGATTACCGGAGACTACCAATCGGAGGCAATACGGTAGATTTCAGACACATTGCGCTGCGGGCTGTGTCTGGCCGCATCAGCGATATAGAAATAGGCGATTCCATTCAAGCTTCAATCCATGGATTGCACCTCGCGGAGCAAAGCGGTTTTCGTGTGAGATGTCTTAACTCCAAGGTTGTCTTCGCGACCGACAGGGTTGAGTGTAGTGACTTGCAAGTGGTCACCAACCTCTCCGTTTTAGAAGGTAGTTACGCAATGTATTTTGAGGATTTTCACTCCTTTCAGTCATTTTTCACTGATGTACGCCTCGAGGCATCTCTGTCAAAGGCGCGCATCCATTATTACGACGTAGGCTTTTTCAGTGAGAATGCACGGAACATGCTTGCACCCATGCAATTCAAGGGTAGGGCATGGGGTACCTTGAGTGACCTGCGAGGCGAAATCGATTCATTGCAGTTTGCCGATCACGGCTTTCTCTCTGGAAAGCTTAGGTTAAGAGGGCTGCCTTACATGGATGAATTCAACATCAATGCGGATATCGATCATCTAGAAGTGCAAGCAACGGACATCGAGCGCCTGCGGATTCCGACTCCGAGCGGATTGCAGATGTATGCTTTACCGGAAGAATTAGACAGGCTTGGGACGATCGAATTTCGTGGAAAGTTTATGGGCTTCATCAGTGATTTTGTGGCATTTGGTCAGCTCAAAACGGCGCTAGGAAATTTGGACGCCGATATGAATATCAAGACGGGTGGAGATCAACTTGCATATTCGGGAGAACTTAAGACCAAGTCGTTTGACTTGAGGAGAACGCTGGATGATCCATTGTTTGGATTGACGGCGCTGGATATAAAGGCTTCAGGAGTCGGCACTGACGTTAAAACGATGAAAATCAAGGCTGAAGGTCGTGTTGATCGTTTTGATTTCAACGGTTATTCCTTCCAAAACATCACTGTGGACGGGTCTGTACTGAAGCAGGTTTTCGAAGGGAGTCTTTCCATGGCAGACCCAAATGCAGCGTTTGATTTCGTCGGAAAGATCGACGCAAAGCCCGAGGTGCCCATTGTGAATTGCGTAAGTAGGGTCACCCAATTGAGACTAGGACCGTTGGGCCTTGTTCCAGAAGATACGTTCGGCGTGGTTTCCGGGAGAATGGCTTTGAATATGCTGGGCTTGAACAAAAGCAACCTTCATGGTACTTTATCGATTCGTGATTTTACTTATTCCTCTAAGGATCAGGAGATAAAACTGGATAGTGTTTTATTGATTGATGAGCTGTTGGACGAAGGTCATCGGATTGAGTTGGTGAGCGATGTTGGACGGGCTCGTTTCAATGGAAAGACCAGTTTATTCGATCTGCCATATGCCTTTTTGCTGATCGCTCAGGAATATGCTCCTGCCGCCGTTGCTGGAATAGAACTAGGTAAAGTTGATACCTCGCAAGTTGTAGATTACGATCTCTTGATTTATGACAGTCGACAATTGGAGAAGTTCATCGCGCCCGACTTCCACTTGGATGGACAAGTGCACATCACGGGCAGTCTGCGCACCAGAGATGCCTTCATGGATGTGCATCTAGACACGATTTCTTGGAGGCATGGGGACTTGGCGATGAGCGGCCAGACGGCTGTTGTGTCTCCTGATGGGAAAGGGCTTCGATTTGATGTGCGCGCAAGCACCTTGGCCTTGACCAATAGTTTCTTCCTCGAGAATCTCAGCTCTCAATCGGTGTTGTACAGTGACACTTTGCTAAGTGAAATCGATTGGGACAATCACACTTCTCGATCTGATAGTGGAGCGATCAGTTTGCTAGCTTATCGCTCGGATGAATTCCCATTAAATCTAGAGTTGAATCAGTTTTATGCTCGCATTGCCGATGCTACGTGGATCTCTGAGCAACAAGCGATACTACGGTCAGACAGCACGCGACTCTTGATCCAGAACCTTGACATTCAAAGTGGATTGGGGCAAATCACGTGTAATGGCGAGGTCTCCGCACGAAAGGATGCTGACCTCTATTTTGATGTCCACCACTTCAATTTGGAATACATCAGTCGGTTTGGACTGGTAAGCAATGATGTCCAAGGGTATTTCAATGGGGAGGTCAACGTCTATAAACTCCAAGAGTCCATCGTGGCAGAGACCGATCTTTCGATCGATTCACTTGTGGTCGATAATTTTGAAATTGGCAACATTACGGGTGACTCTCGTTATGATTCGGAACGCAATGCGGTCGAACTCAATTTGGAACTGAGCTATAAGGAGCAACGGAATGTTCGTGTGATGGGGGAATACTATCCTTTACGGGATAAGGATCAATTGGAGCTCGAGGTGGCTTTGAATGAGTTTCGTGCCTCGATCATTGAACCATTTGTCAGCAATTATGCGCAACATTTGGAGGGCGTGATCAATGGCTCGGTCAGTGTAACAGGAAACATTGACGCACCGAAGCTCGTCGGTGCGATGAAGCTAAAAGATGGCGCGGTGCAGGTCGACTACCTGAAGACTTATTATCAAGTTCCTGAGGCCATTGTTAGCATTGATGATGATATGATCACGGCAGACTGGATAAAGGTGCTGGACCCTAAAGGAAGCGTTGCTAGACTGAATGCTTCGGTCTATCATGAGCAGTTTAGAAACCTGAATTACGAAATATTCTTGAGTGCCGAGAATTTCATGGCTTTGAATACGACGATCATGGACAATGAGGATTATTATGGAACGGCAAACATTACTGGGGATGTGACCGTCAGCGGAGTTCCAGGTTTTACTGAGATTGCGGTGGATGCATTCACCAACAAAGACACTAAGCTTTCAATACCCCTCGATGATGGAGGCGAAGTGGGCTCGATCGATTATATCCGTTTCGTTCAACCCAAAGAGAAGAACAAAAGGCGCATAACCGAAGCGGTGACCTTGGAGGAAGAAAGGAATAGCCTCAACCTTGATTTTCAATTGGCCGTAAACGACGATGCTGAGATACAGATCATCTTCGATGAGAAAATCGGTGACATCATCAAGGTCCGAGGAAATGGAGACATGCTCATGCGGATAGATAACCGAGGCACCTTCAACATGTACGGAGATTATACAATGACAGGTGGAGATTATCTCTTCACACTGCAGAACGTTGTAAATAAGCGCTTCACCGTATTGCCTGGGAGTAAGATATCATGGTCTGGTTCACCCTTGGATGCGAACGTTGATCTCACGGCAAATTATAACCTGAGGGCTGCTCCGATCAATTTGACCGCATCAGTCGGTGATACGTCAGAAGTGTACAAGCGAAGGATGCCGGTGGATGTCAAATTGATGATGGAAGGAAAACTATTCGAACCAGATATATCCTTTGATGTCGACCTCCCAAGCTTACCAGAAACAGATATTGCGAATCAACTCTTGGATGTAAGAACGACCAGCAAGCAGGACATGAATGAACAGGCGTTTGCGCTTTTGCTGACCAACCACTTCTTTGCGCAAGGCAGTGGAGTTTCCGCCTTGGGCGTTGCAGGTCAAACCACCACTTACGAAATGATGAGCAATCAATTTAGTAATTGGGTATCGCAATACTTTGAAAACATTGACTTCGGGGTCAACTATCGCCCGGGAGATGAAAATGCGGCCAATCAGACGGAGGTGAATCTCTCTACCGAACTGTTCAATGATAAGGTCTTGGTGGAAGTCAACGGCAGTGTGCAGGGCAATAATGGTTCATCTCAAGACGCGAACAACGTCGCAGGTGAATTCAATATTGAGTACAGGATCAATAAGTCATTACGGGCTCGTGTGTACAATGAGGCGAATAACTACAACCCAACTAACTTGAACCAGTCTCCTTATACGCAAGGAGTGGGTGTTTTCTATCGAAGGGAATTCGATTCCTTTCTCCATGACTTTTTTAAGAAAGACAAACGACGCGATATTACCAAATGAAAAAGGCTGGACAAAGTCCAGCCTTTTGGTTTTGTTCGTCGTTCCTTATTGAATGATCACGCGTTGATCCATCCGTATTCCCGAACCCTTAACCGTCATCAGATAGATGCCTCTCGGCGTCTCAGACAAGTCTATCTCGGCGATGGAAACGCCATTGCTACCTGTGCGTACCGTTGTCATGAATACATGTTGGCCCGCGGCATTCATTACATGAACTTCGTAGTTGTCAGCTTCAAAATGATTCATTTCGATTACAAACCTTCCTCTGTTCGGATTCGGGTAAATGCGCAAGGATGCGCTGGCGCCTTTGGCCAGATCTTCAGTGGTCACATTGATGCATGTGTCGTATGCAACGATTACTTGATCGCTTCCTACGCAGCCAGGTACGTCGCTTACACTCACTTTGTAGAGACCTCCACTGAATACATCAATCGTCTGCGTAGTGTCGTTGGTTGACCATAGATAGTCGTTGAATCCTTCACCGGCATCCAAGGTCACCACGGGAACAATGTCATCCACACAAACAATCGTGTCGTTTCCTAGATCAATAACTGGAATAGCAACAAAGTTTACAAGCACGGTATCGTACGCAGCGCATCCTACGGTGTTACTTACAGTTACGGAATAGGATTGACCAGTGGTTACCGTAATAGAAGGTGAAGTAGACCCCGTGCTCCATAAGTACGTGATGAAGCCATTTCCAGGCGTGAGGATCACCCCATCGCCAATGCAGCTTGTAACGTTGTTGCCCAGGCTAATAGAAGGTGCGGTAAATATGGAAGTTACCTCTATTGTGCTGACGGCAATGCAACCATTGGTATCCGTCACTGAAATGGCGTACGTGCCATTGTACAGGTTGAAAGCTGTGTCATTCTGTTGTGACAGATCATCATTCCAAGCATACGTAAACGGACCGCTTCCGATGGCATCTACATATGCGTAGGCGACGTTTTCGTTTGAGCAATTGTTTGTCGTACTGAAGGTAGCCAGGGATGCGGCGCCTAAATTGCTCAAGGCGATACTCTCTGAAGCCATACAGCCGGCAGAATCTGTAATCGATACCGTGTAGTAGCCAGCAGGGAGGTTGTTCACGAAAGGCAAGGGGGTGGCGGCGGAATCATTCCATAGATAATTCACTACTGGCCCTTGGGTATTCGTAACCAGAGCCAACGCACTTCCGTTGGAGTCTCCACAATCAGGCTGAATTCCTGAGATCGATATGGTAATGGCCGTTGGCTCTAATACGTCGAAAGGAACGGTGACAACGCAACCACTGTCGTCCGTCACGGTTAAGTCGTAATTCCCAGCCAGCAATCCACTTTGATTGGTTCCGTTTCCTCCATTGCTCCAAGCATAAGAGAATGGGGCGGTTCCATTCGTTACCGTAGCTATGGCAGATCCACTCGCTGCAGCGTTACAATTCGCGTCAGTAACGTCTACCGACACGGCAGGAGCGTTGATGTTGTCTACGTTGAAGGATGCTTCTATTGAGCATCCAGCGCTGTCTGCTATGGTTACGTCGTAGGTACCGCTACCGAGTCCTGTTATAAGTGCGGTGGTGTCACCCGTATTCCAAAGGAACGTATAACCTCCATTGCCAGCAGTGATGGTAATGTCAATGGATCCAGTATTCTGCGAACAACTGGAATTATTGATGGCAGAAGTATATGTGATTGCATTGTAGAGGTCGACCTGGATGGAGTCGGAACTCGAACATCCCGAGGCATTCGTCACATTCACCCAGTATTGACCTGTTGCAGTAACAACAATTGAGTCGCTCGTTGCTCCTGTGCTCCAGGTGTATGAAGACATACCCATTGGAGCGTATAAGGTGATGGAGCTGCCGCACACGCTTGTGTCGTTGCCAAGTGTAAAGACAGGGTTTAATCCATCGGCACCCACTGAAATACTGTCGATTGCAATGCATCCACTCGTGTCAGTCACAGAGACGAAATACAAGCCAGATCCAATATTAAAGGCTGTATCCGTTGTTTGTCCTAAAGCATCACTCCAGAGATAGGTAAGGGGAGAGAGGCTTGAGGCCGAAACCGCTGCGTAACCATCGCCACTTCCCTCACAAGATTCGTTCATGGCAGCCATGGCTAGCGAAGGTGCCCCATCATTGCTCACAATGGCGAAAGCCGAATCCTGACATCCATTACTAGCCGTTACAATCACTTGGTAAGTGCTAGCAGACAAGTTAGAAGCAGTGTCTGTGGTTTGTGCAAATGGATCATTCCAAGCAAAAGAATAGTTGGCGCTAGGAAGTACATTCACAACGGCAACTCCATTTGAGTCGCCGCAGGTCGCGTCGGTGCTCACAACAGAAAGCAGTACGTTTTCAGGTTGATCGATCACAATCGAATCTTCCAGAATACATCCAGCACTATCCGTAACCGTAAGCACATAAGTGTTGGCGGGGATATTCACGATCGTGTCATTCACTGCACCATTCGACCAGTCGAACGTATAAGGTCCAGTTCCTGAAGTAACTTCAGCCCAAGCGGAACCGTCAGAAAATCCAAAGCAACTTGCGTCCGTACCGAACAAGTCAAAGGAGAGATCGGTATCGTCATAGATAAAGAACGATTGTTCCGCCGAACAGTCATTCGCGTCGTTTACGGTCACGCTGTATGCTCCATAGGTGAGTGAGCTAACGTTGAGCGTGTTCAGTTGTCCACTACTCCAAAGAAGTGTGTAACCGCCGCCACCTGTGAGGTTGGTTACCAAGGCGGCACCTGTGGATCCGCCGCAACTTGTACTATCGGTAACAATATCAAAGGAAATCAATGGATTGAAGGTCACCGATATGGTGTCGCTGTTCTGACATCCGATGGCGTTTGTAATGGTAACAGCGTAATCGTCGGTTGAATCGATTTGGATGGTCTGGGACGTTGCGCCGGTACTCCAGCTATAGCCAACAGCACTTCCAGCATCCAGGGTGAACAATGTGTCGCAAATCGCGGTGTCATTTCCAATGTTGACGAGCGGCAACGGATTCAACTCCGATAGATCCACACAAGCGGTATCCGAACATCCGTTTGCGTCTGTAACTGTCACACAGTGTTCACCTCCACTCAAGGAATCATTGGCCGCTGATGTTGAACCGTTTGGCCAAGCATAAGTATATCCACCCGCACCACCAGAAGCTAGGACAGATGCATATCCATCCATTCCGTTGAAACAAGTTACATCTTGCGAAGAATCAATCGTCAAAACCAAGGCCGGGTATTGATCGATTACGGCAACCGCGGTATCAATACAGCCATTGTCGTCTGTTATGGTGACGGTATACACTCCCACAGGTACATTCAATATGGAGTCATTGCTACTTGTCCAAGAGGCTGGCCAGCTGTAAGAATAAGGAGATGTACCTCCAGTAGCAGCTGCAACTGCCAAGCCGGATGAATCACCGAAACAGGCAACGCTGTCTATGAATGAGATCGATGCTGCCAGAGCAGTAGGCTGCGTCAATGTGACGGAGGCCGCGTCGAAGCAACCATTGCTGTCAGTGACGGTAACGGTGTACGTTCCTGCCACTGCATTCTCAATGCTGTCATTCGTTGATCCAGTGCTCCAAGTGAAACTGAAATTGCCAGCTCCACCAGAACCACTTGCAACAGCTAATCCTGTTGAATCACCGAAGCAGGAATTATTCTGAGAAGTAATACTCGCGACGACAGAAGTTGGATTGTTCAACTGACCGTTGAGCGCCGTTGTACATCCATTGGCATCGGTGACAGTGAGCGTATACGAACCAGCGCTCAGTCCCGAGAGACTAGCGCTTGTTGCAGAAGTTGACCATGAGTAGTTGTAGGGTGTTGTTCCCCCCGTAACAATTGAGGCTATCGAACCGTCGTTCGACCCATTGCACAAAGGATCTACCAAGGCAAAGTTCAAGGTGAGTGCGGCAGGTTCCATGATCGAAACCGTATCCGAGTCGGAACAGCCATTGGCATCGGTAATCGTCACAGTGTACGTACCGGCCGAAAGGTTAAAGATCGAATCATTCGTGCTTCCCGTTGCCCACGCGTAAGAGTAGGGGGTGGTTCCTCCGGTGGCCGCAGCATAGGCAGATCCCGTAGAGCTGCCATTACATGCAGCGTCCATGATCCAAATCGCTTGGGCGCTTACCGCAGATGGCTCGATGATCGTCGCCGATGCCGTGTCGGTGCACCCATTGGCATCAGTAATCGTCAAAGTATAGGTACCAGCCACGAGTCCAGAAACCGTATCTGTAGTATCCGAAGTACTCCATAAGAATGAATATGGATTTGTGCCGCCCAAGGCAGATCCTGCAACCGTTCCTGAACTTTGGCCACTGCAAAGCACATTGTTCACAGACACTGCACTAGCGGCAAGCGAGGCAGGTTCAGTGATCACAAGGGAAGTAACGTTTGTACAGTTGTTTGCATCGGTAACGGTTACCGTGTAGGTACCTGCTGTCAATCCACTGATTGATGCACTTGTAGCTGCGGTTGACCATAAGAATGAATAAGCGGAAGTACCTCCAGTTGCAGAGGCCGTTGCCGAACCGTCGTTTCCACCGTTGCAACTCACATTGCTTCCCAGCGAAATGCTGGCTAGGAGACTGTCTGGTTGAGTGACAACTGCGGATGAAGTGTCTGAACAGCCATTGGCGTCCGTGACGGTTACTGTATACGTTCCTGCCGATAATCCTGTAACGGTCGTGGAGGTAGAACCCGTTGACCAGAGGATGCCATAAGCGGTCGTACCGCCTGTTGTCGAAACAGAAACAGACCCATCGTTGCCGCCGTTGCAGTTCACACCATTTACCATACTCGCTGTTGCGATCAATGTGTCAGGCTCGGTGACCGATACACTGTCGATGGCCTCGCAGCCCATTGCGTCGGTTACGGTAACATAGTAAGTCCCCGCAGCAAGGTTTGTAGCATTCGTCGTTGTTGCTCCTGATGACCAAGCGTAGCTGTACGGAGATGTAGCACCCGAAGCGCTTATACTGGCGTTTCCGTTTGTCCCAGCGTAGCAAGTCACATTGTTGACCACAGCGCTGGTGGTTGAGAGTTGTGTCGGCTCCGTGATGGTAATCGTTTCCGTATCCGTGCATCCATTTGCATCCGTTATGGTCACGGTATAGGTGCCCGCGGCAAGGGAGGAAGCCGTCGAGCTTGAAGCACCAGATGACCATGCGTATGTGTACCCAGAAGTACCTCCAGCAGCTGATGCAGTTGCCGAACCATCGTTTCCACCATTGCAGCTAACGTTACTGTCAAGAGCAATGCTTGCTATGAGCACGGTGGGTTGAGTAATGGCAACAGACGCGGTCGCGGTGCATCCGTTGGCATCGGTCACAGTAACGCCATAGGTTCCAGGGCCTAAATTCGTCGCGGAACTTACCGTTGATCCGGTAGACCAGAGATAGGTATAAGGTGAAGTGCCGCCAGAGGCAGCAACCGATGCTTGCCCATCTGCCGCACCATTGCAGCTTACATTCACACCTGATCCGGTCGCCATAAGAAGCGTAGGCTCCGTTATCGTAATGTTGCTCGTGTCGGTACATCCATTGGCATCCGTGATGGTTACCGTATAGGTTCCAGCGGAAAGACCTGTAGCAGAAGTGGAAGTTGACCCTGAAGACCAGCTGTAGGAATAAGGTGAAGTTCCTCCAACGACAGAAGCAGTTGCAGATCCATTGTTACCACCATTGCAGCTCACATTGTTGCCAAGGGCAGTTGAGGCGACAAGCAGCGTTGGCTCTGAGATGGTCACACTTGCGGTATCACTGCACCCACTCAGATCCGTAATCGTTACCGTGTAGTTGCCAGCAGAAAGATTTGAAGCGACCGAGGTCGTAGCACCAGAGGACCAAGAATAGCTATACCCAGGAGTGCCTCCAGACCCAGAGGCTGTGGCTTGCCCATCGTTGCCACCGTTGCAAGACACATTATTGTCTACGCTCGCTGAAGCAACCAAGAGGGTAGGTTGGGAGATAGTAACGCTTTCCGTATCGGTACATCCGTTTGCATCGGTCACGGTGACTGTAAAGGTCCCTGCGCCAAGGCCTGATGCGGTGGAAGTAGATGCACCTGAACTCCATGCGAAGCTGTAAGGTGAGGTGCCTCCTGTCGCACTGCTGTACGCAACCCCATCGAATAATCCAAAACACGAGATATTTGATGAAGAGTCGATTGCAGCGACAAGAATGGCTGGCTCTGTAATGGTGATGGTTTCCGTATCGGTGCAGCCATTCGCATCAGTGACTGTCACCGTGTAGGTTCCAGCGGAAAGAGAGGTGGCATTTGCTGAGGTCGATCCAGAAGACCATGAGTAGGAGTAAGGTGATGTCCCGCCAGCGGCAGAAGCATTCGCCGAACCGTCGTTGCCGCCGTTGCAGCTCACGTTGCTTCCAAGTGTTGTCGATGCCACTAATACAGCAGGCTCGGTAATGGTAATGGTTTCTATGTCGGTGCAACCATTCGCATCTGTTACAGTCACCGTGTAGGTTCCTGCTGAAAGACTAGTGGCCGATGACGTGGTCGAGCCGGAAGACCAACTGTAGCTGTAAGGTGAAGTACCTCCTGAAGCAGAAGCACTTGCTGAACCATCATTGCCACCGTTACAACTGACATTGTTGCCCAAAGTTGTTGCGGCGATCAATACACTTGGTTCTGTGATGGTGATGTTTTCCGTGTCTGTACAACCGTTGGCATCTGTTACTGTCACTGTATATGTTCCAGCGGAAAGAGTTGCAGCTGTTGCAGAAGTTGCTCCAGATGACCAACTGTAGGTATAACCAGGTGTTCCACCAGTACCTGAGGCTGTGGCAGATCCGTCACTGCCTCCGTTGCAACTGACGTTACTGCCTAGGGCGATAGAAGCCGAAACAGCGGTTGCAGGTTCGGTAATCGTTACAGTCTCGGTATCCGTGCAACCGTTCGCGTCGGTTACGGTCACAGTATACATACCCGCCGAAAGACTCGATGCCGTCGCTGAAGTGGACCCCGAAGACCAACTGTAGGAATAGGGGGAAGTTCCACCAGTACCAGAGGCAGTGGCTGAACCATCGCTACCACCATTGCAGCTCACATTGGTAGGCGATCCAATCGAAGCGGAAACTCCTGTGGCGGGCTCGGTGATCGTGATGGTTTCCGTGTCAGTGCAGCCATTTGCGTCGGTCACGGTCACCGTGTAAGTGCCTGCCGAAAGTGATGAAGCGCCTGCTGTGGTTGACCCAGAAGACCAGCTATAACCGAATGGAGACGTTCCGCCAGATGCTGAAGCAGTAGCGGACCCATCGTTGCCACCGTTGCAGCTAACGTTGCTGCCAAGTGTTGTAGAAGCTACTAATACAACAGGTTCAGTAATTGTTATTGTTTCTGTGTCGGTGCATCCGTTAGCATCCGTAACGGTCACGGTATATGTACCAGCCGAGAGACTTGTAGCTGAAGAGGAAGTTGATCCTGAAGACCAGTTGTAAGAATAACCAGGGGTTCCTCCTGAAGCAGAAGCCGAAGCAGAACCATCATTGGCACCATTGCAACTCGTGTTGCTACCTAAAGTGGTCGAGGCAACCAAGATACTAGGTTGGGTGATGGTTACGGTTTCAGTATCGGTACATCCGTTGGCATCGGTCACGGTCACGGTGTACGTTCCTGCAGCCAGTGACGAAGCTGTTGCTGTAGTTGCGCCTGAAGACCAGTTGTAGGAGTAACCCGGCGTTCCGCCAGACCCGGAAGCAGTGGCCGCTCCGTCGCTACCACCATTGCAACTTACGTTGGTAGGTGATCCTATTGAAGCTGTGACACTCGTTGCTGGCTCTGTAATGGTTACGGTCTCGGTATCAGCACAACCGTTCGCGTCTGTTACGGTGACCGTATAAGTTCCGGCAGAGAGGCTAGAAGCCGCTGCAGTAGTTGCGCCTGAAGACCAACTGTAGGAGTAGCCAGGCGTTCCGCCAGAGCCAGAAGCCGTTGCAGAACCGTCGTTGCCGCCGTTGCAGCTCACATTTGTAGGTGATCCGATCGAAGCGGTAACGCCCGTACTTGGCTCAGTGATGGTGATGGTCTCGGTGTCGGTACATCCGTTCGCGTCGGTAATGGTAACTGTATAAGCTCCAGCCGAAAGCGAAGACGCGCTAGCTGCAGTTGATCCTGAAGACCAGCTGTAAGAGTACGGGGATGTTCCGCCAGCGGCAGAAGCGGTGGCAGAACCATCGTTGCCTCCGTTGCAGCTCACGTTGCTGCCGAGTGTTATAGATGCTACCAGCACGGCAGGCTCGGTGATGGTGATCGTCTCTGTATCGTCACAGCCATTCGCATCGGTTACCGTTACCGTATATGTGCCAGCAGATAGACCGGTTGCAGAAGCAGCGGTTGATCCAGAAGACCAGCTGTAGCCATAAGGTGAGGTTCCGCCAGATGCGGAAGCAGTTGCGGAACCGTCGTTGCCGCCATTACAACTTGCATTGCTGCCCAAAGTTGTTGAAGCGACTAGAACACTGGGCTGTGTAATGGTTACCGTTTCTGTATCGGTACATCCGTTGGCATCCGTAACTGTAACCGTGAATGTGCCTGCTGTGAGTGATGAAGCGGTTGCCGTCGTTGCGCCTGAAGACCAGTTATAAGAATAGCCAGGTGTGCCGCCTGAACCAGATGCGGTTGCGGATCCATTGTTTCCTCCATTGCAACTTACGTTGGTTGGAGATCCTATGGAGGCTGTGACGGAAGTTGCGGGTTCGGTAATGGTTACGGTCTCGGTGTCTGTACAGCCGTTCGCGTCAGTTACGGTCACTGTATACGTGCCGGCAGTTAGTGACGTAGCTGTGGCTGCGGTGGCGCCGGAAGACCAGCTGTACGAATATCCTGGCGTTCCGCCTGCGCCTGAAGCTGTCGCAGACCCATCATTACCACCATTGCAGCTCACGTTGGTAGGTGATCCTATGGAGGCCGTTACGGCAGTAGCAGGTTCAGTAATGGTGATGGTTTCGGTATCGCTACAACCATTTGCGTCTGTGACGGTCACGGTATACGTCCCGGCCGAAAGGGAAGAGGCTATTGCTGCAGTCGATCCTGAAGACCAGCTATAAGAGTAGGTAGACGTTCCGCCAGATGCAGAAGCGGTGGCTGAACCATCGTTGCCACCGTTGCAACTCACATTGTTACCCAGTGTTGTAGATGCCACTAAAACGGAAGGCTCCGTAATGGTGATCGTCTCTGTATCGGTACATCCATTGGCGTCTGTGATTGTCACGGTATAAGTGCCAGCAGATAGACTGGATGCAGAAGCAACCGTAGACCCAGAAGACCAAGCGTAAGAATACCCAGGCGTTCCACCGGATGCCGAAGCTGAAGCGGAACCGTTATTTCCTCCGTTACAACTGACGTTACTACCCAAGGTAGTGGATGCAATCAGTGCGGAAGGCTCGGTAATGGTGATGGTTTCGGCATCTGTACAACCGTTTGCATCTGTGACAGTAACGGTATACGTTCCTGCAGCGAGACCAGAGACGGAAGCGGTGCTGGATCCAGATGACCAGCTATAAGAGTAACCCGCTGTGCCGCCTGTGGCGGAAGCAGTAGCAGATCCATTGCTGCCTCCATTACAACTGACGTTGCTACCCAACGAGATCGAAGCGGTTACCGCAGTTGCGGGCTCGGTGATGATCACGGTCTCGGTATCTGTACAACCGTTGGCGTCTGTAACCGTAACTGTGTACGTCCCCGCAGATAGCGAAGATGCCGCAGCCGAGGTTGCACCGGAAGACCAACTGTAAGAATATCCCGGAGTTCCTCCGGAGCCTGATGCCGTTGCAGCGCCGTCATTGCCTCCGTTGCAGCTGACATTCGTAGGCGACCCAATAGAAGCAGACACAGCCGTAGCTGGTTCCGTGATGATGATGGTTTCTGTATCAGTGCAACCGTTCGCGTCGGTTACGGTCACCGTATAGGTACCCGCCGAAAGGGAAGAGGCCGTTGCTGAGGTTGATCCAGAGGACCAATTGTAAGCGTAGGATGTTGTTCCACCGCTCGCTGAAGCTGTTGCAGAGCCATTGTTGCCACCGTTGCAACTGACGTTGTTTCCGAGGGTAGTGGAAGCGATCAGAACACTTGGTTCGGTGATGGTGGTACTTTCTGTGCCAGTACACCCAGCGTTGTCGGTAATGGTTACAGTGTAGGTTCCTGCAGACAATCCAGAGACTGTTCCAGAAGTACCGCCAGTGCTCCATACGTAGCTATAGGCACCGCCGTTTCCACCTGATCCGGTGGCCGTGATGGACCCGTTGTTACCTCCGTTACAGAGCACATTGGTGACGGAAAGACTTGCTGTAACTGCAGTAGGTTCTGTGATGGTTACACTTTCCGTATCGGCGCAGCCGTTGGCGTCAGTAGCTGTTACCGTGTAGGTGCCTGCACTCAAGCTACTCGCCGTAGCAGAAGTCGATCCTGAAGACCAAGCGTAGGTAATGGTTCCTGTTCCACCTGAGCCGGAAGCTGTAGCGCTGCCATTACTACCACCGTTACATGTGACATTCGTGGGGCTTCCAATCGAAACACTAACTGCAGTTGCCGGTTGGGTGATGGTTGCTACTCCTACAGATATGCAGCCGTTCGCATCGGATACGGTAACGATGTATGTTCCTGCGCTAAGGTTAGAGGCAGTCGCTGTGGTCGCTCCAGAACTCCAAGCATAACCGTAGGATGGTGTTCCGCCGCTCGCGGTTACGGTTGCAGATCCGTCATTGCCGCCGTTGCAGCTGACATTTGTCGTCGACGAAATGCTCGAGCTGAGCGCACTGGAAGGTTGGGTGATGGTAACCGATTGTGTTGCTGTACAGCTGTTCGCGTCGGTGACGGTTAAGGTATAGGTTCCGGCCGCCAAAGCAAAGGCAACGTTGCTCGTTGATCCGTTGCTCCAAGAATAGGAGTAGGAAGCAGTACCTCCTGTGACAAGGGCAAAGGCACTACCGGTTGAGAATCCAGAACACCCGATGTTGTTTCCCGCAATAGTGATGCTTATCGCGTTGGGTTCGGTGATGACAATGGATTGAACCGCGTTACAAGTGGTGCCATCATCGACGGTCACCGTATACGTCCCTGCAGACAACCCTGATAATGAGGTAGCTGTGCTTCCATTGGACCATAGGTAGGTATATGCACTCGTGCCACCTGATGCGGTAACCGAAGCCGTTCCGTTTGACCCGCCATTACAGGAGACATTCGTACCCGTAACGCTTGCGCTAGGCCCGGTTGTGACGGTTACGCTGAATGCGGCCGTGTCGGTACATCCATTCCCATCGATACCAACAACCTCATAGGAGGAGGTTACAGATGGGCTTGCAATGACGGTTGGTCCTGAAGTTTGGTTTAGGCCTGTTCCGGGAGACCAAGAGTAGAATGAGGCTCCACTCGCTGTGATGGAAATAGGTATTCCACAGTAGTAAGGGGAGGTAGGTGAAATGGATACAGAGGGAGGACCATTCACCGTGACGGTAACGGAATCACAAGTACCCCATTGGCTGCACCCTGCATCGTAAAAGCGAACATAGTACGTGGTTGTAGTCGTAGGGGTAACGTTGACGGTATATCCTGAGTCGACCGCATTAGAGATCACACTGTCGCAACTGTTCGTAAACCAGTAAGGGGTGCTTTGAGCGACGGGATATGATAAAGTGTAATAGGCATTCCATGAAAAGTAGTTTCCACTACCGGCGTTACAATAACGCGTCATGCCGGTTGGAATTCCTTCAAGGGAAATAACACCATCACTAGCCCAATCATTGATTGAATCCGGATCGATGGTGAAACTTACCGAATTATAGGAGCCGCTGCATTGACCGCTCGCAGCAGTTGATGCACCCAACGAGGTTCCGTACTCCGAGTAAGTGGTAACGTATTCAGCGGCAGCTTCCATATCACCGCGGTAATACATGGTGAGGGTAGCGTCCCCAGTGGCAAAGGGAGGGGCGTCGAAAATGTTGAAAATTTGGGATGTGCCTGCGGTGTTCTGACTACCTAAATCCGAAGAGTCCCCTGTCAGGGTGGAATACGTGTAATCGCCTGAAGCGAAATCGATGCTCAGGGTCACCACTTCATTCTCAGTTTCACAGATAGAAGTAGATGTGGCGGAAAGGTTTTGAGGTGAAGGAAGCGTAGGTTCTGTAATGCTAAAGGATACCACTTCAGAGTTGGAGCTGGTGTCGGTGATGGTGCATACGTAGCTGCCGGCAGATAAGCCAGTAATGGATTGAGTAGTCCCTCCAGTGCTCCATAGGTAGGTGTAAAGTGTGCTTCCTACACCATTGAAGGCGCCTACGGCTATTGCGGAACCATTGGATCCGCCTGAGCAGCTGACGTTTGTAGTGTTGACGCCGGTAGAAACAACGATGTTGTCCAAGGCCCTGTCACCGTATGCATACCATTGATTGAAGCCACCTTGGGTTCCTGTAACTGCTCTAAACCTGAGTTTTATGGTGGAGCCGGCATATGCCGAGAGGTCAACAAATTTTTCTAACCAAGAATTTGAACTTGTATTGTAGGTTGCAAGTGTAGACCAGCTGTTTCCGCTCGGATTGGTGTTTACTTGTACTTGTAAGTAGCCCATGGACTGCGCTGTGGTTGCCGACACGTTCTCGTACATGTGCAACCTGAATGAAAGGTAAGGAGCACTGTTCGTAGGAAATGCCAAGCACTCGGATTCCATGATGCCTACCTCATTGGTTCCTGTCCCGGAGGTCTCAGTGTAGATGTAATAGGATCCACCATAAGCAGCTGAAGGGCCAGAGTTGTTGGTCGGGGTGCCTCCAGAATTGATGATCCAATCGTAGTCATTGCCAGACACATTATTCCACAGTGTGAAGGTCTGTTGTTCCCAGATTTCCTCTATCTGGAAGTTTGAATAGGTCGAGTCACACTGTGCGAACGCACCATTAAAGATGGATCCAAGGGTGAAAAGAACAGCGGCAATAGCGTAGCGTAGAAGTCGTGCCATTCGGTCAATTAGGTTAGATAAACAGTAGCGTGCTTATAAAAAGCTACCAAAAGTATTATTCTAGACGCATTCTGTATTCCAACGGATGCTGAATGCCGATATATTCTAGATAAAGGCTGATTCTTGGCAGATAAACTTTTCGCCTTGCATGACGAATCAATACCCCTTGGAAAAATTTATCGATTTGTGTTGCAAGTCAGATATTAATCAGATATTTGCAGCCGATTTAATCGGCCAGTTTTCGCAACGAATAGATTACACCATATATAGATGTCAACACGTATTAGACTTCAGCGCCACGGTAAGAAAGGAAGACCATTCTTCCACATCGTCGTAGCTGACCAACGATCAAAGAGAGACGGACGTTTCATCGAGAAGATCGGAACCTACAATCCCAATACAAATCCTGCTACCATCGATCTCGACTTCGATAAGAGCGTAGATTGGATCCAAAAAGGTGCTGAACCGAGCGATACAGCAAGAGCAATCTTGTCTTATCGCGGTGTACTCATGATGGATCACCTACTGAGAGGTGTTGCCAAAGGAGCCCTTACTGAGGATCAAGCCAAGGCGAAATTCGATAAGTGGTTAGAGGAGAAGGAAGGCAATATCCAGAAGAAACGTGATCACCTTGCTATGTCAGCTGATGATCAGCGCAAAGCAAGATTTGCTGCAGAAAAGCAAGCCAATGAGGCGCGCATCGCTGCACAGACTGTACAGGAAGAAGTTGAGGAAGCGGTTGAAGAAGCAACAGAAGTTGTTGCCGAAGCAGTTGTAAGCGCAGGTGACGCAGTAGCGGAAGTTGCTGAGGCTGTGGAAGAGAAAGTTGCAGAAGTAGTAGCTGAGGTAGTTGAAGCTCCTGCCGAAGAGGTGAAGGAAGAAGCTCCTGTCGCCGAAGAGGTGAAGGAAGAAGCTCCTGCTGCTGAAGAGGTGAAGGAAGAAGCTCCTGTGGCTGAAGAGGTGAAGGAAGAAGCTCCTGTGGCTGAAGAGGTGAAGGAAGAAGCTCCTGCTGCTGAAGAGGTGAAGGAAGAAGCTCCTGCTGCTGAAGAGGTGAAGGAAGAAGCTCCTGCTGCTGAAGAGGTGAAGGAAGAAGCTCCTGCTGCTGAAGCAAAGGAAGAAGTTCCTACTGCTGAAAAAGCGAAAGAAGAGGACAAGAAAGAAGAGGATAAGAAAGAAGGCTAAAACAGCCCTATATTATAAAGCGAACCCCGACCTTCGAGTCGGGGTTTTTTATGCCATGGAATTTACAGAGATAGGTGTCATCGTTAAACCACACGGGCTCAAAGGAGCTGTGGTGGTCAAGGCAGAAGCTGCCTATGTTTCCCAATTCAAAGGATTCGAGCAAGTATATTTGAGTCAATTCAATTCGAAGGTTCCCTATGCCGTTGTGGATCTAGCCGTGCTGGGCACGTCTATGTTTAAAATCACGCTACGTGGGGTGGAAACGGTGCAACAGGCAGATGCGCTGAGGGGCGTAGAGCTGTTTCAGGAGAACAAACTCCTCACGTTCAGTGATGAGGTGGATCTGGTGGGGATGGAAGTATTCTCCAAAGATGGAGCGCGGATTGGCGAGGTAGTGGACACCATCGAAAACAAAGCGCAATTACTATTGGTAATCGCAGCATCGGATGACGAGGAACATTATGTGCCCTTGGTTGAGGAATTCTTAGTAAGCCTAGATGTGAAAGCAAAAAGCATCACGCTAGACCTGCCAGAAGGATTACTGGAACTCTGATCAAGAAGCCTCTTCGTCGCTTTTTCCTGTGTCCCCTAATTCATCAAAGCTGATGTCTGTGAACTGATTGGTCAACTTTGATTCGAGTTCATTGCTTTGCTCCTTGTTTAATTCAATGATCTTCTTGAACGAATCACCCAGGGCATCAGAGAACTTCTCAAAATCCTCTTTGTAAAGGAAGATCTTGTGTTTTTGATAACTGACGCTTCCGTCATCGTTGAAGCGTTTCTTGCTCTCGGTAATGGTCAGGTAGTAATCGTTGTTCTTCGTCGCTCGAATGTCGAAGAAGTATGTCCGTTTACCTGCTCTTACTGCGTTCGCGTAGATCTCGTCTCGCTCGTTTGCTCCATTATCTTCCATGCCTCGTTCAATTATTTCTCAATCCCTTCACGGACTTAGACAAATCTAAAAAAATATTGATTGAAGGCGCTTAGTCCTCCGATTGCATGGTTTCGAGCTGCTGTTGTTCGTGAATATCAAAGTAAACGCCTTGTTTTTCAAGCAGTTCCTGATGTTTCCCTTCTTCTATGATCTGACCGTCTTCCAGCACAATGATCTTGTCGCAATGCTTTACAGATGAAACCCGATGACTGATAATCACCGTTGTTTTTCCATCCATCAGGTCTTTTAAGTTCCTCAAAATGTGTTCTTCTGTTTCCGTATCTACCGCAGAAAGACAGTCGTCAAAGATGAGCACCTTCGGTTCTTTGATGATTGCACGGGCGATAGAGATGCGCTGTTTCTGCCCGCCAGAAAGCGTAATACCTCGTTCGCCTACCCTTGTGTTAAACCCCTTCGGAAAGTCTTCAATGTTATGCTTGACCTGCGCATCTTCTGCCGCTTTAACTACCGCGTTACTGTCGTCATTCGAGATGCTCGTACTGAATGCGATGTTGTTGTTGATCGAATCCGAGAATAAAAACACCTCCTGAGGCACATATCCGATGCTGCTTCTAAACGTGTCGAGGTTGATGGACTTGATATCCTCGTCATCGATGAATACCGTTCCACTGCTCGTGTCATACAGCCTGCAGATGAGGTTAGCGATGGTTGATTTACCCGAACCGGTGTGGCCGATGATCGCTAGACTTTCGCCCGGCTGTACTTCGAAGGATACCCTGTTCAATGCGCGAACCCCGCTATCTGGGTAATCAAACGTCACGTCCTTGAAGGCTATCTTGCCTTTGATATGACCTGGAGCACTCGACGGATTTATGATATCTTCTTCTGCAGTCAAGAATTCATTGATCCGTTTCTGACTGGCTGCAGCGCGCTGGACCAAGGAGGTTACCCATCCAACAGAAGCAACGGGCCAGGTGAGCA
This sequence comes from Flavobacteriales bacterium, assembly GCA_013204105.1. GTDB lineage: Bacteria > Bacteroidota > Bacteroidia > Flavobacteriales_G > Salibacteraceae > SHAN690. Next base: position 22,935 of record JABMOM010000029.1, on the reverse strand, counting down.
TGTTGACATAAATGACAAACTCCGCAATGTTGCCGGCTGAGATCTTCCCTTCAAGTGTCAGTTTTCCACCGATGTAGATCGTGAGGATGGTAGAGACACCAATCAACAAGATCATAGCAGGTAAGAAGAGGGCGTTGATCCGTACCAGATCCAGGTTGGATTCCTTGTAGGTGTTGCACTGCTCGGTGAATTCATGTTCTCGTTCACCCAAGCGATTGTATGCTTTGATAACGCGGATCCCACTGAACGCCTCTTGTACAAATGACGAAAGGTCGCTCAATTTTTCTTGAACGACTTCACTGCGCTGGTTGATCTCCCGACTTACCCAATAGATCAGAACCGAGAGGATGGGCAGGGGAGTAAGTACGTATAATGTAAGCGTAGGATTTACGCTTACCATGGTGAAGATGACCATGACAAAAAGAACGATGAGATTGATCGTGTACATGATTGCAGGGCCAATGTACATGCGCACCCTGCTGACGTCCTCGCTGATCCTATTCATGAGATCACCGGTGTTGTTGCGCTTATAAAAGGCCATGTGAAGCCGCTGGTATTTGTCAAATACTTCGTTTTTCAAGTCGTACTCGATGAGACGACTCATCACGATGATCGTTTGCCGCATCAAATAGAGGAAAAAGCCCTTAACAATCGAAAGACCAATCACCAGACCGGCAAAGAGAAAAACGGCCCTTGTTAAAATCGAAATGTAGCCCTCCGACAATCCTTCGGCATCAAAAGCGGGATAGACTGCAATGGTGTCCTGTACAAAGTCGATGGCGTAGCGTATGACCTGAGCGGGAAAGATCGCAAAGAGGTTGGAGATGACCACGAAGAGGGTGCCACCCAAGAGGTGCCACTTGTAGCGCTTAAAATACTTATTTATGTGAGCTAATTCCTTCATCTATCCTTCCCTCTGTTTCCCTTGTGAGCTTTGCGAATAAATATACATTTGCCGCGCCGTGGTCGGCAAATGTAATCGAACAGCAAAGAGACCATTTATAACAAGTTCTTTAAAATTTAGTTGACGTGGATATTCAAGCAAACGCACCACTGGTCCAGATGGATAAAATGGGACATGAGCAGATTGTATTCTGCAGTGATCCTTCTACTGGACTAAAAGCTATCATAGGTATTCATAACACAGTGCTCGGGCCTGCCTTAGGAGGAACCCGTATGTGGATGTACGCATCCGAAAACGACGCACTGACCGATGTACTTCGCCTATCAAGAGGTATGTCATACAAAGCGGCCATTTCAGGACTGAACCTTGGTGGAGGTAAAGCCGTTATCATTGGAGATTCTAGAAAGATCAAGAACGAAGCGCTCATGCGACGCTTTGGAACCTTCGTGGATTCCCTTGGAGGTAAATACATTACGGCGGAAGATGTGGGAATGACCACAAAAGACATGGAATACATTCACATGGAGACGGAACATGTGGTCGGGATTCCTGAGTCCTTGGGTGGAGGAGGGGATCCCTCTCCCGTAACTGCTTATGGTGTGTATATGGGGATGAAGGCTTCGGCGAAGAAGGCCTATGGAAGTGAAAGCTTGCAAGGAAAGCGTGTTTTAGTGCAAGGCGCGGGACACGTTGGTGGATACCTCGTAGATCATCTGGTCAAGGATGGAGCGCATGTAATGATCGCTGATATTTTCGAGAATAAGATCAAAGAAGTGACGGACCGTCACCCGAAAGTTGAAGTGGTGTCGGCAGATAACGTTTCTGCGTTGGAGATGGATATTTATGCTCCATGCGCCCTCGGAGCAACCCTCAACGACGATACCATCCCCCAACTCAAATGTCAGATCGTAGCCGGAGCAGCAAACAACCAATTGGCGGAAGAAGAGAAGCATGGGAAGATGATGATCGAACGCGGCATTATTTACGCACCTGATTTCCTCATCAATGCTGGCGGATTGATCAACTGTTACAGCGAACTGGAAGGCTATAACAGAGAACGTGCATTGGAGCAAGCCGAGCAAATCTACGACACAACCATGACGGTGTTGGATAGCTCTCAAGCCTCAGGAAAACCAACCTATCAAATCGCCAATGAGATGGCAGAACAGCGCATCGAAAAGATCGCACAAATCCACCGAAGCCTCTAATGAATAAAGGATTGCCAGTATTGGTCAACCGTCGCTACTTACGGATCAAGGTGTTTCAAGCAGTGTACGCATACCAGCGGACCTCTGAACCCGACATGGTCAAGGTGGAAAGGGAGATGTTTGAGAGCATCAACCGCTTGTTTCCGTTGTACCTCTATTTGATCAAGTTATTGATGCAAGTAGGGGCCGTAGCGGACGAGATTACCGAGCAAAGCAAGCGTAAAAACCTGCCTACCTCGGAGGATTTAAACCCGAATAGAAGGTTCATAGAAAACAGGGTTTTTACAAAACTGCAGGAGAATGTGCAGCTTAAGCTGCTGATGGAGCGTTCGAAAATCCAATGGAAGGAAGAGCACGATGACATTCGGAAGATTTACAAGGCCTTTAGGGAGGATGAACAATACCGACTCTACATGATGCGCGAAGACAACAATGAGCAGTTGGACAAGGAAATCTTGGTACATCTATTTCGCGATTATCTTGGGGTAAATGAAGTAGTGCATTCAGCTTTGGAAGAGAAAGACATCTACTGGCAAGACGACCTTCCGATTGCTGCCTTAACCGTGATTAAAACCATCCATTCCTTGCCTGAAGGAGATACGACCAATACTTCTGTACTCGCGGATTTGTACAAAAACAAAGAAGAGGATCAGCGTTTTGCCAAAGAGCTTTTCAGGAAGACGATTCAGTTTGCGCCTGAATACGCTGAAATGATAGCGAGTAAGGCTGAGAATTGGGAAAGCGAGCGTATTGCGCTGCTGGACTTGATCATGATGCAGATGGGATTAGTGGAATTGGAGCATTTCCCGACCATTCCTATCAAGGTTACCTTGAATGAATACATCGAATTGGCAAAGTCATACAGCACGCCAAAAAGCAAAGTCTTCATCAACGGTGTTCTGGATAAATTGGTGGCTGATTTGAAAAAATCAGAACGCATCAATAAACAAGGAAGGGGATTGTTGGAGTGAATTGTTAACTAAAAGCAAAGGTTGGGAAGGCATGTCCTAGCCAAGCTTCTATTTTTGCGAACTATATTAAAGAAAAGAGCAATGAAAAGAATTCTAATGAGCGCCATGATCGCAGCGTCTCTGTTTTTGGCTGCTTGCGGCGGCGGTGCCTCCACAGAAGGAGGAGAAACTGAGATCACCACGGATAACGTCGAATCAACAACGACGATTGAATTTGAGAGCGATGTATTTGACTTCGGTTCCATCACCCAGGGGGAAAAGGTTACCCATTCCTTCTTCTTTACGAATACTGGAGATGCTGACCTCGTAATCGTTTCTGCCAAAGGAAGTTGTGGCTGCACCGTGCCAGAATGGCCTAAGGAGCCGATCGAAGCCGGCGCGCAAGGCGAGATAAAAGTTGTATTCAATAGTGAGGGTAAAAAAGGAAAGCAGCACAAACGCGTATCTATTATTGCCAATTCCGAACCTGCAACTTCCGCAGTTACCTTGAAAGGCGACGTGATTGTCCCCATCGCCGAAGGCATGGAAGAAGTTGAACCAGTACAAGAGCCTGCTGTAGAAGGTTCTGAAGAAAATTAAAACATGATCCAGACTATAATTTTACAAGCTGATGGTGCTCCGGGTGGAGGCATGACGCAGATATTTATGCTCGTTGCATTGGTAGCGGTATTCTATTTCTTTATGATTCGTCCTCAGACTAAGAAGGCGAAAGAAGCAAAGAAATTTCGTGAGGCCTTGGCGAAGGGCGACAAAGTCATCACCATTGGAGGTATCCATGGAAAGGTGGTTGAGGTAAAGGATCTATACTTGGTTCTCTCCATCGCTAATGGAGTAGAAGTCAAGGTTTCTAAGTCCGCTGTTAGTCCAGAGCTAAGCACTGGAACAGGTGAAAGCGAATTGCAACAGAAGAAATAATTCTGTCGACACAATCAGGGGAGCCTCGTCCGATTTTCGGTCGGGGCTTTTTGTTTGTACATCCTCGCATTTAGCGTAGGTTTGACATCCATGGCAAGGGAATCATTCTTCAGCATACGAGACATGCTCAAAGACCGTAGAAAGCTTACGGTGTTCTTGATCTGTCTAGCACTTTCCTTGTTGAGTTGGATCCTCATATCACTTGGGAAGAACTACAATACAACCCTGGTAGTTCCTGTAAAATATATCAACTTCCCGGAGAACAAGACCTTGTTGAACGACGTGCCTGTCAAGATTGCTGTGAGCGTTAGCGGAAGCGGCTACGACTTGCTTCAATTTGACGAGAAACTCACGCAAGACACGCTCATGGTAAATTTGGACAACCTGAAGGTGGGCGTTTATGGTGCTTATCAAAGAGGGTATCTAGACCAGGCAGTCATTGGAAAGGACTTGCAGGAGCGCTTGAAGGGTGCGTTGGCCCTCAATCGAGTGCTCAGCGATTCGATTGTGTTTGTGTTTGATCTCAAAGTGGCTAGAATCCTTCCTGTGAAGGCTAGGGCTTCCTTCCAAGTAAAACAAGGCTTCGTTCAGATAGACTCCATAGAAGTTGAACCACCAGAAGTAGAAGTCTTTGGTGCCTTGTCTATTTTGGACACGATGCAAGCCATATACACAGAGCAAGTGGTGTTGGGAGAGCTGAACAAGACCCGTTCGATCAAGGCAGGTGTGTCCAGTCGGTTCATCGGGAAGGATGCTGACACTTCAGTTGACAGCGTTAAGGTGATCGTTTCCATCGATCAATTGACCGAGCGGAGTTTCATGCTTGCTCCCGAATTGCTTAACGTGCCAGACTCATTTGAGATGCTGACGTTTCCAAACAGCATCCAAGTAACCGTGCAGATTCCATTGTCGAAGTACGATCAAATTTCACCGGATGACATTCACCTCCAGATAGATTACCGAGACATGGAAGAGGGGTATATGGTGTTGCCCATCACCGTTGATAAGTGGCCGGTGTTTTCCGAAAAGGTCTCCATCAAACCCGAGAAAGTCGAGATCGTATTAAGCAGAAAGGAATGAAAGTCGTAGGAATTACTGGAGGGATAGGTAGTGGTAAAACTACCGTGGCTCAGGTTTTTGCGAGCATGTCTATTTCTGTATTCAACTCCGATGCTCAAGGAAGGCGCGTTCTAGACAACGACATGGCAGTAATCGCCGCGGTTAAAAAGTTGCTGGGCGAGGAGGTATATCTTCCAGAAGGAAGGGCAGACCGGAAGGCCATTGCATCCAAGGTGTTTGCCGATCCGGTACTATTGGAAAGTTTAAATGCAATCATTCATCCGGCCGTAAAGCGCAGCACGGAGGCATGGGTCATGGCACTCCCGGCAGGTACAGCGTACTGCCTTAAGGAAGCTGCGATCCTATTTGAAAGCGGGGCGGCCAGCCAATGTGATCATTTAATTGCCGTGCGTGCTGATGACGCCATTCGAATACAACGCATCATGGATCGCGATGGTGTCAGTCATGCAGAGGTGGAAGCTCGGATGAAGAGCCAATGGGCGCAGGAAAAAGTGGCTGCACTGAGCGATTACGTCGTTGACAACAGCGGCGAACGATCCTTGATCCAGCAAGTGGTCAGAATCCACCGATTACTCTCCTCGCAAGGTCAATAAGGCTACGTTCTCGACATGACTCGTGTGTGGGAACATGTCTACCGCCCTCGTTTTTATCACGTCATACTTCACTTTCAAAAGGGCCAAGTCTCGTGCCTGGGTTGCGGGATCACAGCTTACATAGACGATCCTTTTTGGTGACACGGATAAGATGCACTGCACTACATCACCGTGCATACCAGCCCTTGGCGGATCTGTTATCAGCACATCGGGAGTGCCGTGCTCTGCCACAAATATTTCCGTTAATATCTCCCTCATGTCGCCGGCGTAGAAGTCGCAATTGGTCACTTCGTTTATGCGTGCGTTTTCTTCTGCATCAGCGATGGCTTCAGGAACGTACTCAATACCGACGACCTTGCGCGCTTTATTGGCAAGGTAAAGGGCTATACTCCCCGTTCCCGTATAGAGGTCGTACACCAACTCATCTCCACTCAAACCGGCCCAATCATGGATTAGGCTATACAGTCGTTCTGCTTGGTGACTGTTGGTTTGGAAAAAGCTCTTAGGCCCTATCAAATAATCCAAAGTGCCCCCATCTGGACGCGTGAAGGTCTCCGTGAGGTTGGCATCTCCGTGGATCAAGGTTGCAGGACAGTCCGTGAAAGTGTCGTTGACTTTTGTATTGATGATCGACCACAGTGAAAGGATGTTTGGAAACTGCTCCAACATTTTCTTGTAAAGGCTATCTACCTCAGCCGTTTGCTCCTTGACAATCATCAAGACCATCCATTCGCCTTTGCGATTGTTGCGCAACACTGCATTTCGGAGGATGCCTTCTTTCAACCGTGGGTGGTAGAAGGAGAGTTCTAATTTCTGTGCTTCGGTAAAGAGGAAATTGCGCATGGCATTGTGTTCGCTTTCTTGCAAGTGGCATTCGTCAATGTGCAAGACCCAGTCAAACCGACCGGGCACGTGGAATCCGAGTCCTTGATCTTTTGGGATGACATCTCCCGTAGAAATTTCCTCTGGAGTAAGCCATCGCTCCTGGATAAAGGTGAATTCCATCTTATTTCGATAGCCGTAGATCTTTTCTGCTCCCATGATCGGTTCCGCGGTAAACTCCGTAAGTCCTCCAATGCGTCGAAGTTGTTGCAGGACGTTGCGCTCTTTGTATTCGATTTGCTTTGCGTAATCTAGCTCTTGCCAACTGCAGCCGCCGCAATACTTCTGATGAGCACAACGCGCTTCCACGCGGTCTGCGGATGGCTTTTCTATCCGTTTAGCGACTCCTTCCTTCATGCCTTTCTTGTTCTTGCGAACCAGAATACTGACAATATCACCCGGTATCACGCCTTTGGTGAGGAAGGCTTGCCCATCCTTTTTACCAATCACCTTTCCTTTTGCGCCCAAATCAACGATTTCAATTCCTTCTATGAGTGTTCCTTTCTTCATGGCTTGGATGCTCTTTCGATCTGTTGTTGTAGATGGGTAGATTCTTCGGGAGTAAGGGACGCCTCTAAGAGGTCGAAAAAATCCGCTTCTTCTGTGCGAACATGTTCTTCCAAGAGTGACCCAATGGCGCGAAGTAAGCTCAATTGGTTGACTTCGCTTTCAAGTTTTCTGAACAGCACCTCGATTTCCGCGTGGTCATCTTTTAGGATGTAGATGATTTGGTCAAGGTCTTCGTTTCGCCCTGCGACGAAAGCGCACACAATTTCCTCTTCCATTCGGAAGTGGGGCAGGAGTTGTCTGTGAAAAACCTCCACTGCCGTTCTGGCGAGTCCGACGGGGTCATGCAGTTGAAGCGCTTGCAGCTGCGTTGACAAGGCTTGCATGGAACTGTGATTGCGCTTTAAAGTCTGCATCAATGGATGCGCATCACCACTCATTGCTCTCCTAGCAGTTTATCGAGCAAGAGCTGACGGAGGCTGACGAGCAATTCCTGCTTTTCGCCTTGTTTTTGCACCATTTCATCCATCCTAACGATGGCATCGGTTAGGAGGGTGTCATTGTCAAATTCAAGGTTCTCAATGACGGTTACGACCTCTACGGTCGTCATAAAGTCACCGGATGCGGCGATGTCGATGAGGATTGGAAGTTCTTCTGCGACATCCAAGCCTGACTGCCAAATGCTATTTAATACCTCTTTATGCACTTCTGGGCGCTTCGAATCACGAAGGATATTGACCATCGGGAGGATGCAATTAGAGTCTTTTAGGTTGTTCAGCGTCTTTTCGAGCAGGATCCGAACATCCTTGGTCTGGATCTCGCTAAACAAAGCAAACATCGGTTCGATCATTTCCGGGCTTCCTTCGTGCGGAACCATTTTGAGTGCTCCGATTACACGTCGATTGTTCTTTGACTTGAGATCGGCAATCATTTCTTCGATGCGCTTGCTTCTTCCTTTTTCTTCCATCATCATCTAATTTTCTCAACACTCCAAGCCTCAGGTTTGCCGTCAAACAACACCTTCGTCTTGGCCCATGTTGCTTTGAATAGTTCTGAATTCCGGTACGCTTCTAAGGCCTCAGGGCCTTCCCATATGCTGTGGGTCATCAAGGTACACGGTTCCTTAATGTCTTGCACCAAGTCCACCTTTAGGCAGCCGGGAAAGGCTTCAATCTTGGGTTTGGAGATCTCAAAAATGTGCAGGAATTCCTCCAACAACTCTTTTTTGAATGTCATCTTTACGATTCGAAGCATGCTTAGAATGTCATGATTACGGATTCACCGACGTTGAGGCCGAGCAAGTCGGCTGCGTGCCCTTGATTGATCGCAATCTCAAGGTGACCAGCGCTATTGATCAAGGCAAGACGCTCTCCCATCGTAACATCGGAATAGCGCAGCTTGATTTCGGTCATTTCGTAGCCTTTCTGCACAAAACCGATCAGGAATTCTCGTCCTTTCCCAATCTCCTTGATCAGCTTTTCATCGATATTGGAAATGGCATTTCCGTAGCCGTCAACATAGATAACGGCCCCCTTGATGTAATCACTTCCAGTTGTAGGCTTTAGGAGAACCCGCTCTTCGTAAGATTCCACACGTCTTCCAATCACCTCAAGTGTTCCGCCATTTGATAGATAAACCGCAGCTGGCGCGTACAAGTCGCGCATAGGAAAGGTCCTTACGTCGGTATCTACCTTCATTTGCAGTTCAACCACAAGGTCAGGGTGCTGCTCAGCGATTAGGCTAAACAGTCCAGTATCCGCGGTTAGGATGTATTGATCTTGGTAGCGAATTCCTAAGTGTGTGATGTCGTCGATGGCTTGGGTGCCTACCGCTACGATGTGGATGGTGTCTTTTGGAAACTCCTTCAGCATCGTCTTGAGTACAAAAGCGGCTTCAGCAATATTAAACTTGTGGATGGAGTGATTGACATCAATAATCTGTGCGTCAGGGTTTTGGGATAGGATCTTTGCCTTTACCATGGCGAGGTAATGGTCTTCGAGTCCCAGGTCTGATGTCAGTGTTATTATGGGCATAAAATCACCTTAGTTTCCCGCTGAGAAATTTCTTTCTTTGCGTAGCGCGAAAGTAGGAAATCCTGCGGGGCGTAACCTGAATATTGATAACTGCTTGCACGAACTGATCATACAATTTGACGACGTCCACCCAGTGGACATCCTCGGAGTAAACAACGCTAATCTGCTGGTGCTGCGTAAGCACTTTTCTGCTTTGAAACTGATCGCGCGTGGTGATCAGGTAAAAGTGTTAGGCCCTCAGAAGGAATTGAATGAGTTCGAAGCAAAGTGGAAAGACCTCATCGATTTTCTTAACCAGTACAACCGTCTCGACGACAACGACGTGAAGAATTTGCTTCGCTCAGAAAATCCTGAGATCAAGGCGGATGATGCTGTGTTGCTATACGGAAACAATGGTAAAGTAATCAAAGCCCGTACACCGAATCAGCTCAAGATGGTAGAGCTCATGGGCAAGCATGACATGTTGTTTGCCGTTGGGCCAGCTGGCACTGGAAAGACGTATACCGCCGTAGCGCTCGCTGTGAAAGCCTTGAAGGATAAAGAAGTTCAACGCATCGTGTTGACGCGTCCAGCCGTTGAGGCAGGGGAGAGTTTAGGCTTTCTACCGGGCGATTTGAAGGAGAAGCTCGACCCCTATCTCCGTCCGTTGTACGACGCTCTTTTTGACATGGTGCCGCACGATAAGCTCAGCAAGTTTTTGGAACGTGGCGTGATCGAAATCGCTCCCCTTGCATTCATGCGTGGACGGACCTTGGCGAATGCCTTCGTTATCTTGGACGAGGCGCAAAATACAAGTGCCAATCAAATGCGCATGTTCCTTACGCGTATGGGGCGAGGCTCCAAGTTCATCGTAACGGGAGATGCCAGTCAAATAGACCTTCCAAAGCACATCGACAGCGGATTACTACATTCGATGGACATCCTAGAAGGGGTGAAAGGTGTGGCCAACATTAAGCTGGACAAGCGTGACGTAGTGCGGCACAAATTGGTAGAAAGCATCATAGAGCGGTATGAGCTTGCAGACGAGAAGGCATCGAAGACAAGAACCAAGAAATCCTGATTCATCATATCATGGCAGAAGCACTCAAGGAGACGAATTATCACTTTCCGGGACAAAAAAAAATGTACCGAGGAAAGGTGCGCGATGTATACCACATCGGGGAAAAACACCTAGCCATGGTGGCCAGCGACCGCATTTCTGCGTTTGACCATGTCCTTCCGAAAGGCATTCCGTTCAAAGGGCAGGTGTTGAATCAATTGGCAGCTCGCTTCCTGGACGCCACACGCGACATCGTTCCGAACTGGATGGTTGCTGTTCCGGATCCTAACGTAACCGTTGGACTCAAGTGTGATCCGATCAAGGTGGAAATGGTGATTCGAGGTTACCTCAGTGGCCATGCTTGGAGAGAATACCGTACAGGCAAGCGCTTGATTTGCGGTGTTGACATGCCAGAAGGTATGCGTGAGAGTGATCGCTTTCCTTCGCCCATCATCACCCCAGCCACGAAAGCAGACGAAGGCCACGACGAGGATATCTCAAGGGAGGACATCTTAGGCAAAGGCATTATAGAGGAGTCGATTTACCTCAAGTTGGAGGAATATACGCGCGCCTTGTTCCAACGTGGGACCGAGATTGCCGCCGCTCAGGGATTGATCCTAGTGGATACCAAGTATGAATTCGGCATTGCCCCTGATGACACGATCACGCTGATCGATGAGATCCATACACCCGACTCTTCCCGGTATTTCTACGCCGAAGGCTACGAGGAGCGGCAGGAGCGGGGGGAGGACCAAAAGCAACTGAGCAAGGAGTTTGTCCGCCAATGGTTGATAAGCAATGGTTTTCAGGGACTGGAGGGGCAAAGCATGCCCGTTATGCCAGATGATTTTGTGAAGGTCGTAAGCGACCGCTACATCGAGCTCTTTGAGAAGATTACAGGGGATCGCTTTATAAAAGCAGACACCGATCGCATTCAGACCCGGGTAGAGTCAAACATTGCCTCTTGGATCCAAGACAATCTGACATAGCCGATTATTTGTCGGAAAGACGGATCTCATCGAAGTACGACTTCGTGTAATCCTTGTCAAAACTGAACTCCTTTTTACGCTGATCAAAGGCAATCAAGGCAGAGGGATACTCTGCTAAGTAAGGGTCGTATTTTTCCGCGTTTTTTGCGGTTAGACCGATGTCAAATTGGAATTTTTCGAAGTCGTCGTATCCTTCCGGAAGCTTCGTACTGATTGAGATGCGTTTGGTGTAATACCCCTTTTTGTTGATCTGTATGGTATAGACCATGTCGTTGAAAAGGGTGAACTTAAACTTGCCATTCTTCTTGGTTTCAAATGCGTCGACAACCTGATTGCCTTCGAAGAGTTCTACCAATGCTTCTTCCACGCCATCGTCATCGATGCTGATGATGCCGCTGATCTCCAAAACTTCATAGGCCTCAACTGCCGTTGTGTCTTGTCCTAGCGTTGGTACGCTCATTGCCAAGAAAAGGGTCGAGAGTAATAGGGTAGAATGGACTTTCATAGGTCAAAGAATTGTGCTTAGATTGCTCTAATTTCAGCAAAAAATCAATAAGAACTTAAAATACAGTCTCTACAGCACGATCTTATTGGTCGGATCACTGTGGTTGGTCTTCGGGTTAGACGCATTGATTGCCTTTGATTTGCGGGACTTGGGATTGGCGCCTAGGACGGCGCACGGTCTTGTTGGTATTTTCACCTATCCGTTGCTCCATGCGGACTGGAAGCATATAACCGATAACAGCATTACCGCATTTGTGCTGCTGCTGGGACTGTTTAGTTTCTATGGAAAATTGGCGCGTCCCGTCATCTTGTGGAGCTGGATCATGAGTGGGGTGTGGATGTGGATTGCAGCGAGAAATGGGAACCATATCGGATTCAGTGGTGTGATTTATGCCTTGGCTGCCTTCATTTTCTTCTCTGGTGTTTTCCGAAAGCATTTCAGACTCATGTCGCTTTCCCTCGTTGTAGTATTCCTCTATGGCTCCATGGTTTGGGGTGTATTGCCCATTCAACCTGGTATTTCTTGGGAAGGACACTTATTTGGTGCTTTAGCGGGGGTTATTCTGGCGTTCTATTACCGCGATGAAGGACCGCAGCGCCCGAAGTACAGCTGGGAGTTGGAAGAGGAGTTGGAAGATGCATGGGAGGAGACCATTCCCTTTGAAGAACTGAGTGATGACACCGTGGAGCAGCGAAAGCCTTACCGCATCAAGTATTCCTATCGGCCTAAGTCAGACGGTGAGGACTGAAACATATGGGAAAGCCAAGGCCGGGGTTTTCAACGTTGCAAAACGTCCATCACCGCTTCATAAATCAATCGATGGGGATTGCCAACTTTTTTTCGAAGGACCCGTCGTCATAACGATAGATGAGCATGCCACTTGAAGTAGGACCAACGGACCGCCCCATCAGGTCGTAGATAGCTAGAATTTCCTTTTTGTTTTGAATGGGAAGAAACCGAGTTGAGAGTGGGGCACACGCAAAGCATTCTCTCCAGCAGACCGTTTCCAAATCTATAGGGGCAGCGCCAACAGGAACCAGCACTCCGTAGTTCAACCATTCATCGCAAGGATTGTAATCGCACTCGCTTTGGTAAGGTGCGCTGCCATTCTCTTCCCAGATATTCTTAGTAAAAAGGTATTCGTATTTCCCGGGATCTAAGTCAACCGAGGTGGTCCAAATGCCGTCCTGTTCCTGCATCGGTTGACAAGACCCGCACCAATCGTTGAAGCTTCCATTCAAGAAGATCACATCGCTTGCTCCAAGAGACTCAGCGCGCGTATCCACAGAAAAACTGGTCTGCACTTGCGCATGTGCTTGGGGAGCTTCAATGCGGAGCGTCATCATGCCGCTATCGATCACAACTGAAGTGGATTCGAAAGAACAGAAGTTCCCTCCGAAACCTCCAAATTGCTCCACTGTCCACCGTTGTTCGTTCAATGCGTCGAAAGATTCCTCCCAGTCTAGTTTGAAATTGTCGTTGGTGCCGTAATCCCCTGTGCCTGGAGCATAGGTATAACACTTTACGTAATCGTACAGGGAGGTAAGGGGCATGCTTGCGGTGTCCCATGGTCCTGCCCAGGCTTCATTGTCCACGGCCCAAAGGTTCATCATAATCCGCATAGGGTAGATCAATTCATCGATGGTGCTGTGATCTTGGGTATTGACCAAGGCGCCATCCACGAACCACCGAACGATGCCTGGTTCCCATTCGATGGCGTAGTGGTGCAAGCTGTCATGCGGATTAAAGGGTGGAGAGTAAGTATCCGTTATGTACCATGGGCCCGGATAGTGCGTAGTGAACAGGACGTCTTCGCTGTTTCCTGTCATCTCTATATCGATTTCATTGTTCTCCGCTGGCCAATTACACCCTAAATCAAGGTTGTAGAGAAAAAAGGAGGAGATAACTCCACTTACACCAGCGGAACGCATGGCTACTTCAAACCGACCATAGAGATAGGCTTCTTGACTGTAAATCTGTCCTCCAACACAATCTTGGGCGCGCACAAAAGGTGCAGCTAGCGCACATAAAAAAAAGAGTGTAAAACGAAGGTGAAGGACCCGATCCAACATGGGATGGAAGGTACGAAAAGCGACCGTAGCTTATTGACTGAGCATTACCGGCATGACCAGCATCACGATGTCTTCGGCATCATCTTTCTCAGTAGGAGAGAGGAGTCCTGCGCGATTCGGTGCGCTCATCAAGAGCCTGATTTCGTCGGACTCAAGGTTATTGAGCATTTCGATCAAGAAACGGCTGTTGAATCCAATCACAAGGTCTTCGCCATTGTAATTGCAATTGAGTCGCTCGATAGCTTCGTTGCTGTAATCAAGGTCCTCAGCGGAAACTTGAAGCTCACTGCCTTTGATGCTCAAGCGCACTTGATGCGTTGTCTTATTGGAAAAGATAGAAACGCGACGCACACTGTTGAGGAAAACTACTCGGTCAATGGTCATCTCATTGGGATTCTCTTTTGGGATTACCGCATCGTAATTTGGGTATTTCCCGTCGATCAAACGACTCACAAGCTTGTAGTTCTCAAACACGAACGCGGCATTAGTCTCATTGTACTCGATTTCAACATCTGTGGAGAGGTTTGACATCAGCGACTTCAAAAGATTCAATGGTTTTTTCGGCATGATGAAACTCGCAGACTTTCCTGATTTGCAGTCAGTTCTATGGTATTTAACCAACTTGTGTGCATCTGTAGCTACGAAGGTGACACCGTCTTTTTCCAAGGCGAAGAATACGCCGCTCATCACAGGACGAAGTTCGTCGTTGCCCGTGGCAAAAACGGTCTTGTTGATCGCGTTGAACAAAATGCCACTATCGATCTTCATTTTGGACGCTGCGTCCATTTCTGGGAGGCGAGGAAATTCATCACCACTGGCTCCAGCAAGCTTGTACTTTCCAGCATCAGAAGCTACCTCAATGCCAAAGTTCTTTTCGTCCACAGAAAAAGTCAACGGCTGATCAGAGAAGGTCTTGAGCATATCCAAGAGCAGCTTTGCGGGAACGCAAACCTTTGTGTCATCATCAGCCTTCTCTAAATTGATTTCGGCGACCATGGTAGATTCCAGATCCGACCCTGACACCGTGAGCTTTTTATCACGAACATCGAAGAGGAAGAAGCCCAAGATAGGGAGGTTGCTGCTCGTGTTGAGTACTCCACTGATGGAAGTGAGTTGCTTCAAAAGCGTACTGCTGGAGACGATGAATTTCATACTGTATAATTAAGGTTTAGAGGGCGCGAACGCCCTTCCGACAGGAGGCAAATATAGACTTTACCCCTAAGAAGGAAATCATCCGAGGCCCCTAGTTTTAGGAAGTTTTTAACGGTTTTTGAAGAAGGATATCCCTGCTGTCAACTTGTCTAGAATGACGTATTGTGCGATGACAATTTCTTCTGAATCGATGGCAATGTACAGGCGGTCCATGTCGTATTTGATCTCGTTGCCTTCTGGATCATATCCTTCTTTGATCGGCTTTCGGAAGGCTGTTACTTTCTTTTCTTGGCCGGACAGGTCTCTGACGGCAATGTGAAAGATTGGCTCGCTTGACCTGACCGAATCTAGAAACGCCTCGCTTTTCGTTTCCTCGTAGCTTTCGTAATGGATCATCTTGTAGTTGCTCAAATAGGCGCTCAACATGAAGCTGTCAATGGCCATAACAGGTGACATATCAACCCCTGCGAAAACTTCGAGATCCCCTGAAGCAGTGCGTTCGATACGGAAATCCTTATCGCTCCGGTCGGTAAAGTTTACTTCAACACTCTCTATTTCTTCGGCTTTGTATTCGAAGACTCCGCGGTGTCTCCATTCATAAGTATTCGTGAAAAAACGTGGAGTGAGGAAACCATGGAAGCCCTCTATATGCATCAGGTAGGGACGTTGTGCGCCTTTCATCAGCATATACGTTCCAGTGTGTTCTTTGTCTGGACCTCCTACATAGTAATTACGCACCAAATCTTCACCTACATAGATTTCAACCAAGGTGTGGCCGGTGATGATGTTTTTGAGCACCGTATTCATTTCCTGCTGACTGATGGGGGCTCGAACAGAAACCTTTTTCATCGTAGTAAGCAGGTTTCGTATAGCGTCAGGTCTAGCTATAAATGTATCGTTCAGACTCCAGGCATTTTCTCCTTTCTTCAGGTCGATGACAAGGCCATTTTCATCCCTAAGAACGATGTGATCCACCGAAGCCGTGTCACCGAAGGAAAAAACGGAAACCTCGTTTTGAATCGTAGTGGATGAATCCAGATTCCTAATCCAAATCGTAATCGTTGCCAAAATCAACAGAAACACTACGCCAACTATTACCTTCCTCATTGTACTCTTCTTTTAATTGCCATAAGTCCTTCTCCGCAACCACATTCTCAACCCTCCGAGCATGAGCACGAGCATGATGGGGAAAGCCGTGTTGAGTCCCTGCCAGTAATACCGTTTTTCATCCACCTTCGCTTGGTCGAGCAAGCGGATTTTGTACTCCTTGTTTCGCACGTTGATCAATCCACTGTCATCCAATAAATAGTTCATTGCGTTTAGGAGGAATTCGCGATTGCCATACATCTGGTCGGTGTACTTGTAATAGCCCAGGGCGTAAAATTTCTCTTCGCTACGACTCAGTTCATTTTTGAAAATATCACCGTCCGATACCACAATCATCTTGGTGGGCTCGCTCTTCTCCAGGAATTGAATCCCTTGGTTATCTACGATCTGCTTGGGCAGACGATTCTTGAATACGGAGGGAAAAGATCCTTCTAACAATGCTCCAACCGTGTAAGGGCCTCCGCTGTACATTTCGTAGCGCGGCGTTTCGCGCAGCATGTTGAAACTGATGCGGGTAGGGGCGTTCACCAATCGACTTTTCTCGCTCGTTTGGAGGAGGGGATGACCCGTCACGCCATCTACATCGACCAAGTCTAGGGTGCTCACGAATTCAGAACGCAAGCGTTCCATGTTGTTGGAGATCGGATGACCTTCATGACCAGAAATCAAGGGCATGTAGTACCAAGTAAACATTTCATAGTTCGGCTGATTACCAACCATTCCGGTAACGATCGGTATGGGAAGGGCTTCTAAGTCGAGCACCAAGTCATTGTTGAGCCTGGCTCCGTACTTGAACAGCTGATCGGTGAGGTTGTGTTCCAAGACCAAACCCATCGTAAATTGACTTTGCTTTAGGCTGTCCATCCGCGCGAATACCGGATCGATGCACCACATCACCTTCCCACCGCGCATGATGAATTGGTCGATGATGAATTTGTCTTTTTCACTGAACGCACTGTCCGGCTGGGCAATGATGATGGCGTCAAGGCCATCCAAAGCGCCGAGTTGCTCGTCGATCGTAATGCGCTCAACAGCGTAAAACTCGGAGAGCGCACGCTCAGCATCTGCCGTCTCTAATTTATCCAGCTCACCGTGTCCCTCAATAAACGCGACGTGCAGGTCAGTGGTAGTCCCCAATTTTTGAATACCACTCATGAAAGCGTATTCAAGTTGCTGAATCGACAACTCGATCATCTCTGACTGTTCCGATCCGGCTTGACTCTTTAGTAATTGTATAGGCGTTTCCTTTCCGTTGAAAGACAGGATGGCTCCCGGGAAAATAATCTGTTCGCTGACCTTATCGCCTGCGCGCATTCGGATGTTCGTAAACTGCAGGCCTTGTCGGGTTAATTCTTTATAAACGTCTACGCGCTCTTCTTCCTGCGGACTGGCGGAAGGATTGATGAATTCGTATTCCAAGTTGGCTCCGGCGTATGCGCGCATGTCGTCCAGCATCTCTTTCGTGGATGCGCGCATCTCTCGAAATTCCGTCGGTAAATCCCCGTCGAGGTAGACACGGATAAAGATCACATCTTCCAGTTCTTCTAAGGTTGAGATCGTCGCATCCGAAAGGGTGTAGCGTTTTTCTGCCGTAAGGTCAAAGCGTTCAAAAAGGAAGCTGCCTAAGTAGTTCACCAAGAAGATCGATGCAAGCCCGATGATCAAACCCATCAAGTCCGTCCAACGCTTGTTTTTACGCCCAGTAAATATGGAGGCTTCCTTTACCATTTCCGGCTTTCAAGTTTGGTCTTCGTGAAAAGAAGAAATACGCCAATCAACCCGAAGAAGTAGAGTAGGTCCCGCGTATCGACCACACCACGACTAATGGACAGGTAGTGTTCGTTGATCCCGAATTGGATGAAAACATGTTCAATTGCCCCCATGGGAAGCAAGCCACTCAATGAGTCGAACCCGATGAACATGATAAAACTCAAAAACACCGCCGTGATGAAAGAGATGATTTGGTTGTTCGTGAGTGATGATGCAAAAACGCCTATTGCCACATAGCATCCAGAGAGTAACATAAGGCCGATATATGAGCCAAAAATGCTTCCAGAATCCAAGTTTCCAGTGGGGCTTCCTAGTTGATAGACGGAATAATAATAAACTACCGTAGGAAGAATAGCGATGAGCGTCAGGATCCAGCCAGCCAAAAACTTGGCGAGGATGATCTGCCAATCTCCCAAAGGTTTGGTCATCAACCATTCTATGGTGCCATTGCGATGTTCTTCCGCAAACAAGCGCATGGTGACAGCAGGACAGAGAAAGAGAAACACCCATGGGGCAAGGCTGAACAAGGCATCCAAGTTGGCGTACCCACTGTTCAGGACATTCATGTCAATGGGAAAGACCCACATGAATAAACCTACCGCGCACAGGAATACTGCTATCACGAGGTATCCGATCAAGGACGAGAGAAAATCGCTGATCTCTTTTTTAAGTAGACTAATCAATGGTGCACATCGTTGGGTGGCCAAATATACAAGGCTGTTGTGGTGTGAGAAGTGAAAATGAGCGATTGGTTTTGAACCATGGATTGTGATGTAAACTCTTTGCGGTGCGCAAACGCTTAGATGTTGCCCAGCCTGTACATTTGCAGCCTTTTAGAACAAGTATGGGAATGGTCATTCAAAAGTTCGGCGGAACGAGTGTTGGGAGTGCAACGCGGATCAAGAACGTTGCAGCCCTCATCCAAGATGGAAGGCGCAAGGTTGTTGTCCTTTCGGCGATGAGTGGAACGACAAACACCTTGTCAGAAATTGTGCAAGCCTTGTACAAGGGGGATAAAGACGTCGTACACTCCATGGTAGACGATTTAGAGAGGTCTTATACCGGCACGGTAGAGGAGTTGTTTCAGAACAAAGCTTTCAAGCTGCGCGCCCTCGAAATGCTGGAAGGACATTGGTCTCACATCTTGTCATTCACATTGGATATGTTCACTCGGTTTGAAGAGCGTACGGTTTTAGCGCAGGGTGAACTGATTTCCACCACCCTAATGCAGCTCTTTTTGGAGGAACAAAGCATTCATTCGGCTTTGATACCTGCGCTTGACTTCATGCGCATCGACCAGCAAGGGGAGCCGGATATGTGGTATGTCAAGAGCAATTTAGAAAGGATGCTGAAAGCGCACGCCGATGTGGACCTCTTCATTACCCAAGGGTATATATGCAGGAATCACTTTGGCGACATCGACAACCTAAAGCGAGGAGGAAGCGATTATACGGCGAGCATCATTGGTGCAGCGATCAAAGTCGATGAGGTTCAGATTTGGACCGACATCGATGGAATGCACAACAACGACCCGAGGGTGGTCAAGCAGACAAAGCCTATTTCACGATTCACCTTTGATGAAGCGGCAGAATTGGCCTATTTCGGAGCCAAGATCCTTCACCCGACCAGCATTGTGCCTGCCCGTCAGGCTTCGATCCCGGTTATTCTCAAAAACACCCTTAAGCCAGAACTCCCCGGCACCGTCATTTCCAACGAACCTTCGGGTGATTTCATCAAGGCAGTAGCAGCCAAAGACGGCATCACGGCCATCAAGATTAAAAGTGATCGAATGCTGCTGGCGTACGGATTCCTGCGCAAGGTCTTTGAAGTCTTCGAGCGCCACAAGATTTCAATTGACATGATCACTACGAGCGAAGTCGCTGTGAGTTTGACCATTGATACAGCAGGTGACATCTCCGCGTTGTTGGAAGAGCTGCGCTTGTACGGCAAGGTGGAGGTGGATAGGAATCAGACCATTGTGTGCGTAGTTGGACATCTTCTGCAAGACGAACCAGGGCACGCTGCCAAGATATTGGGTGCTCTAAAAGACGTGCCTATTCGGATGATTTCATACGGTGGAAGTAAGAACAACATATCCATCCTCATTGATTCCCATCTTAAGACGGCTGCATTGAAAGCGCTGAATCAGGGACTGTTTAACCTGGAGGCATGATCACGAAAGAAGACCTTGACCGCTTTGAAGCTTGTCCTACGCCACTCTATTTCTATGACCTCGCGCAATTAGATCGTACGGTGCATCGCGCCAAGAAGGCTGCGGAAAAGTATGGATACATCCTGCATTATGCGATGAAAGCCAATGCGATCGATCAAGTCCTAGACGTGATGAAGCGCAATGGGCTAGGGGTGGATTGCGTAAGTGGAGCAGAGGTGTCAAAGGCCTTGGAAAGCGGTTTTGCTGCAGAGTCGATAGCCTTTGCAGGTGTCGGTAAATCTGATGAAGAGATCATTCAAGCAATAACGTCTGACATCTTTACGATCAATGTTGAGTCTTTGGAAGAATTGGAAGTGATCGAAGCGCTGGCGTCTAAATTGGGGAGACAGGCGAGGATCGCGGTTCGTTTGAACCCAGATGTTGATGCCAATACGCACAAGTATATCACCACGGGACTCGAAGAGAATAAATTCGGAATCAGCGGTTGGCAGATCGATGATGTAATCGACTTTCTCCGTGGGAGCACCCACTTGCAATTGACGGGATTGCATTTTCATATAGGCTCTCAGATCCGAGACTTAGAGCCCTTCAAGAATTTGTGCGGGAGGATCACCCTCGCACTTCAACGTTTTGCAGATGCCGGATTGCATATTGAACACATCAATGCAGGTGGAGGACTTGGCATTGACTACGATCACCCCGACGATGAGACGGACCCGGATTTTGAACGCTTCTTTGCCGTGTTCGATGAGTTCCTGGACCTCAGAGCAGATCAGACGCTGCACTTCGAGTTAGGAAGGAGTTTGGTCGCGCATTGCGCGGATCTGATTGCGCGGACCCTGTACATCAAGAAAGGCTTGAAAACCAACTTCATGATCTTGGATGCGGGCATGACTGAGTTGATCCGTCCCGCTTTGTACCAAGCCATCCATAGCGTAGAGAATTTAAGCAAGAGAGGAGAAGAGGCAGTAGAGAGATACGATGTTGTTGGACCCGTGTGCGAGAGTAGCGATTGTTTTGGAAAGGCAATGCTATTGCCATTGAGCGAGCGTGGGGACCTGATCGCCATCCGCTCTGCAGGCGCTTATGGTGAGTCAATGGCATCCCACTACAACCTCAGGAGTCTGCGGCCTGCTGTCTATCGCGATTGAGCAAAGCCATAAAAAAGCGAGCTTTGGCGTAAGTATTTGGTATTAAGTTATCTTTGCCCTCTAATTTATTATTCACTTTAATTTTTTTCCCGTGAACATTTTTGTTGGCAACCTTAATTACAGGTTGGATGTAGACGCCCTCGAACAAGCTTTTGCTGAGTATGGGCAAGTTGATTCTGCTAAAATCATTACAGACCGTGAAACTGGCCGAGCTAAAGGCTTCGGTTTCATTGAAATGCCAAATGACGCTGAGGCGCAGGCGGCTATCGATGGCTTGAACGGTGCTGAACTGATGGACAGAAATCTAGTAGTAAACGAAGCCCGACC
The DNA here is from genome assembly GCA_013204105.1 of Flavobacteriales bacterium. Taxonomy (GTDB): domain Bacteria; phylum Bacteroidota; class Bacteroidia; order Flavobacteriales_G; family Salibacteraceae; genus SHAN690. The sequence continues at coordinate 1,557 of JABMOM010000029.1, read as the reverse complement.
AAGGTCATAATAGAGGATATTGTTTTACTAAGTGCAATCCCAATCGAATTTCGGTTGGGATTTTTTTATTTTCAGTTTTTCAAAATTGAACAGTGTCATCCTTAGAATTCAGACCGCGCTTTAGATTTCTGTCTCCACTCTCCATGGAGGCAATTGCGAATTTGTTGTTGAAGGAGTCCACCTCAGAATCCAGCAAAGGCCTTATCCTGACAAAGGCAAAGGATCACCTTGTCTTGGATGTCCACAATGAACTGCGTCACTTTTGGTCGCCGCATATGGACGTGAGTTTGGAAGTGGATGAAGATTCGAAGCGGACCCTTGTGCGCTGTTTGATCGGACCGTCTCCTACAGTTTGGACAATGTTCATGTTCTTTTACGGCTTATTTGGCTTCCTTGCCTTCGTTGGGCTTACCTTAGGTATGTCACAGTGGACCTTGAAAAAGGAAATGTGGGGCCTGTGGATTCTGCCTGTTGCAGCGCTTGGCATGATTGTCATGTATTTCATTTCCTATGAAGGGAAGAAGTTATCGCACGATGAAATGCGCAACATGAAGCAATTCATCGATCGGGCCTTGGATTGTGATTGCTTTGCACTGTCAGAGGATCAGCAAGACACCTTATGATTGCAGAACAAATCGTCCTCCCTTAAGTTATACCTAGCATGAAAGGATTCAGTTTTACCGAGTTTCAAGACGAAAATGCCAAGTCTCCCTTTGACAAACTGCTGGATATTTTCATGGAATTGCTTACCCATACGAGTGGCGACGTAGATGAAGCCATTGATTGGTTGAGGGAATTGGACAAGGAATACCAGATGACAGATGAGTCCTATACCATCGACGATTTTCTTGAAGAGCTTAAGCGCAAAGGCTTTGTAAGCGACGACGCCAAGGGTAATGGAATGGCGATGACATCCAAAACTGAACAAGTGATCCGGAAACGGTCGCTGGATCAGGTTTTTGGAAAGATGAAGAAGAGCAAAGGGGGAGGACACAAGACCACCAAACTCGGAAAAGGGGATGAGGTCATCCCAGAGGTTCGCCCGTATCAGTTCGGTGATCGCACGGATCGCATTGCTCTTACGGACAGCATTCGAAATGCTCAGATCAATCGAGGCATTGAGGAATTTTCATTGCGAGAGGAGGACTTGGTCATCCAAGAGACTGAGCACAAAGCACTGACATCCACTGTGTTGATGATTGACTTGAGCCACTCCATGATCTTGTATGGAGAGGATCGAATTACGCCGGCTAAGAAAGTTGCCATGGCCTTGGCTGAATTGATCACCACACGCTATCCAAAGGATACCTTGGACATCATCGCCTTCGGAAACGATGCTTGGAAGGTGAGCATCAAAGACCTTCCTTATTTAAAGGTAGGTCCGTTCCATACCAATACCGTAGCAGGTTTGGAGTTGGCATTGGACATTTTGAAAAAGAAAAAAAATCCGAATCGACAGATCTTTATGATCACGGATGGAAAGCCTTCGTGTTTAAAAAATGCCGATGGTACCTATTACAAGAATAGCTTTGGCTTGGATCCCAAGATCGTCAACAA
>JABMOM010000028.1 GCA_013204105.1 Flavobacteriales bacterium | reverse complement strand
TCTAACCGAGGCGAAGCCGAGCTCAGTGAGCGAAGCGAGCTAATCAACCAATCCCGAGTCCCCAGTCCCCATTCCCCAACTTTAATGTGCTAATGCACTGATGAGCTAATCCACTAATCAACTATTCCCTACTCCCTAATTCATGATCCCCATCACCTTGCTTGATTCGATCGAAACTTAAGCTTAGTATTACTGAAACATAATACAAGCACCATGGCGACGAACGAATTTGAGAAGGCGACGACATTCTCTTACGCAGACAGCATTGCGTACTCTGATGGAGCCGTGGTGAGCAAGAACGTGCTCAAGAAGGAGGCGGGAAACATCAGCCTGTTTGCTTTTGATAAAGGCGAAGGATTGAGCGAACACACTACCCCCTTTGATGCCGTGGTGTGCGTGGTAGACGGCCAGGCGGAGATCATCATAGACGGTGTTTCTTCCATGGTGTCATCCGGGCAAAGCATTGTGATGCCCGCTGGAATCCCTCATGCGGTAAAGGCAGTGGAGCGATTTAAGATGGTACTGACGATGATCAAGGGTTGACCTTCATCCTTCGTCCTAATCTATTTCAATTCACCCGTATTCTCACGGAGGGAAAAATAATGCGTAGCGACGTGGTAAGTTAGTTACTCATTAACACCTCAACACCATGATTCGACCACTACTCATTGCATCGTTTTCTGTTGTTATCAGTTGCTCCTCTTTCGCCCAAACCGGCAGGGACTACTTTGACGCGAACAACATTGAAGCCCTCATTTCTCCCGTTGCCAATCATTTTTGGGATTATACCGACAACCACTTTTTAATTCCCAAAGACAGCGGCACGAAGAGCATTTTCGTTTCAACCCTTTGGATTGGAGGTAAAGATTCGAACGATCAATTACACGTTGCCGCAGAGCGCTATCGTCAGGAAGGACGAGACTATTTGCCTGGACCGTACAGTGCTATGGGTTTCTACGACGAAACGACTTCATCAATTTGGGACCGTGTGTGGGTGGTCAACAGACAAGAAATCAAGGATTGGATCAATAACCCCAATGTGAATCCAGTGCCGCAAGTGGTGTTGGATTGGCCAGCCCATGGAGATGCCAGTCTTGGGCAGGCGGCCAACTTGGCTCCGTTCGTAGACATGAACGGCGATGGCGTATATGATCCAGTCAATGATATGGACTACCCGGCCTTCAAGGGAGACCAAGCCGTACTGTTTCTGTTCAACGATGACGCCTTGCTCCACACCGAATCGGGCGGCGATAAGTTGGGCGTAGAAATTTGGGGAATGGCCTATGGTTTTAACTGTCCTGAGGACGAAGCCTTGCACAACACCCTCTTCATGGAATACCATATCACGAACCGTTCGGATATGGATTATTCCGATTGCGCTGTAGGGTTGTGGAACGATTTTGACTTGGGCAATGCGCAGGATGATTATGTAGGATCAGATGTTTCGCGAAATTTGTTTTACGCGTACAACGGTGACAATGATGACCAAGATGCAGGAGGCGTCACTGGTTACCATACGAAACTTCCTGCCCAAGGAGTCCGAATTCTGAGTGGAATACAAATGGATGAAGATGGTTTAGACAACCAGCCGTCCGTTGACACCTTAGGAAACTATTTCGGTTTTGGGATGGATGATGGAATCATTGATAACGAGCGCCTAGGACTGGCACGCTTCATTTCGCAATCGAACTCTGCCGGTCCAATAGGAGATCCGGGTACGTCTTCGGCTTACTTGAATACGATGACTGGATATTGGAACGATGGAACTCCGCTCACATATGGTGGGAATGGATACAATCCGAATGATAGCAACGCCCTGCGTGCAAGGAGCATGTATCCGGATACAGCCGATGTAGTTCATTATAACACCTATGGGGTAGCACCATCCTCTGGACCCGTTTGGAATGAATCTACGGCGAGCAATACACCAGGCGACAGAAGAGGAGTAGGCAGCATGGGCCCTTTTGACTTGTCTGCAGGCGAGGAAGTGGATTTCACCATTGCTTATGTCTTTGCCCAAAAAGAAAACGATCGATTGGGTGCCGTCACAGAAATGAAGGCGGCTTCAGATCATATTCAGGAGCTGTTTGACACGCAGATTACCGATTGCGGAACGTTCGAGCCAGGCTTTACGCTAGGAGTGGAAGATGAGTTAACTACCAGACTCGCACTCTACCCTAACCCCGCAGGAGCATCGGCTACGATTGCCGGACTGCACACCCAAGCCAGCTACCGCATCACAGATATGAAGGGTGCCTTGGTAGCATCAGGAAGCTTGCAAGTAGGAAATGCCGTGCTAGACCTATCGACGCTAGCGCCAGGCGTGTTCGTGGTAGAGGTAATGCAGGAAGCTACTACAGCGCAGATTCGTTTGGTGAAGCGGTGATCACTCGGGGTACAGAAAGATTGAAGATGGAAGATTAGTGGGGAGTGGGCAGTTGGCAGTAAGCAGTAGGCAGTAGGCAGTAGGCAGTGCGCAGTTGGAAGGCACCTCTCTGGAGGTTGGTTCGAGTGTTACGGCGTAGGCGTGATGTATCGAGAACATCTCAAGTTTAGGGAGTAGGCAGTAGGGAGTAGGCAGTACGCAGTGCGCAGTTGGAAGATACCTCTCTGGAGGTTGGTTCGAGTGCCGCGCCCTTTTTTTGTGCTGCCACTGGGCAAGAAGGCTCCAGCTAAATATAGATGTTGCCATTTCCGTATTATTGGCATTCGCCCCTACAATGGCGACCAAAGCAGATAAGGAGATGCCCCAAGACTTAGAACAAAACAAGGCCAATGCCATCGCGTTTTATCGCACGGCGTATGAAGGAGATCCCGGAAGAGGAGTGGAGATGTATGTCGGTGACGACTATATCCAACACAACCCACTCGTTGGAAATGGAAAGCATGCCTTCATCGCTTATTTCAAGCGCATGCACGAAGAATATCCCGACAAGAGCATCGAGTTCGTGCGCTCCATTGCCCAAGGATCCCTTGTAGCCTTACACACCCACCAAACTTGGCCGGGTAATCTGGAATACGTCACAATGGACTTTTTCCGCTTTGATGACCACGGTAAAATCGTAGAACACTGGGATGCCATGCAAGAAATTCCAGAAGGGACGGAGAACGGAAATACCATGTACTGATTGCCCGCATCTGGGCTTTCATTGTAAGGAATACTTCCTACTTATCGTCTAGCAAAGCAAGCCTACCATCGCGTATTTCTCTGCACCTATGAGATGCGCAACCAAAACCTAAACACCCATGACAAAACTGACACGACTCACAGCTTTAGACTCCCTTGAAGATCGAACTCCAACCCACGCCCAAGTCCTGGGTCTTGACCTTGTGGTATTGCGCTTTGATGAGAACGTCTCTGTGTTTTACGGAAGATGCTTGCACCGCGGAGCCTTGATGGCCGACGGGCACGTAGAAGGCGACAACCTGATCTGCGGAGTGCACGGGTGGGATTACCGTATGGATACCGGAGTGAGTGAGTATAACAATGCAGAAGCCTTGCACAAATTCACTGTCCATATGGACGAAGGATTTGTCTGTGTGGAAAACGCTGAGATCGAGGCCTACTTGGTTGCACACCCACAACCGTTTCAGCGTGATCAGTACCTAGGTCAATACGCCGATACGCATCAGGAAGATACTGAACCTTACACAGGATACATCAAGGAACTCGCCCAGCATGGACTGAAGAACTTTGGACACCACGGTCCATCGGCAGCGATGGGTGTTGACCGAAATACGCTTCCTAAATGGGAAGACATTCAGTTTCTACCAGCTCAGTTGGCATCTCGGCCCTTGTTGGATGAAGAATCGGTTGAGACGTCGGTGGTCATTGGACCACGCGCAAAGAAGCCATTGAAATTGGAGATTCCCATGTTTGTTTCTGACATGAGCTTCGGTGCTTTGTCTCGAGAAGCCAAGATTTCGCTCTCCAAAGGAGCGGAGATGGCGGGCACAGGAATTTGCAGCGGAGAAGGCGGAATGTTGCCAGAAGAACAGCAAAACAATTCAAGGTATTTCTACGAGCTCGCATCGGGCAAGTTTGGGTTTTCGTGGGACAAGGTGGCCAAGGCCCAGGCATTCCATTTCAAAGGCGGCCAAGGTGCAAAGACGGGCACAGGCGGACATTTACCAGGTGACAAAGTAACCAAGGAGATCGCTGAAGTGAGAGGCTTGAAGCAGGGTGAGACCGCCATTTCTCCCGCGGCATTCCCTGACTTGAAAACCGCTGCCGATTTCAGAGCGGTCGCAGAAGAAGTGCGCGAAAAGACCGGCGGCATTCCCGTCGGATTCAAGATCGCAGCCAGCCATGTGGAGGCCGATATAGACTTCGCATTGGAAGTAGGCGTAGACTATATCATCCTTGATGGTCGAGGAGGAGGTACCGGGTCGGCACCAACCATCTTGAGAAACAACATCAACGTGCCAACCATCCCTGCGCTTGCCAGGGCAAGGAAGCATCTGGATAAAGTAGGAGCAACAGACGTGACCTTAGTGATCACGGGCGGACTCAGGGTAGCGGACGATTTTGCCAAGGCTTTGATGATGGGGGCAGATGCTATTGCTGTATCCAACTCAGCGCTGCAAGCAATCGGTTGCTTAGGAATGCGCGCTTGCCATACCAACAATTGTCCCGTAGGCATCGCAACACAAAAGGAGAACTTGAGGAGCAGGATCATCATTCAGTCCTCTGCCAAGCAGTTGAGCAACTTCTTCACCGCGAGCAGCGACTTGGTCAAAGTAGTGGCTAGAGCTTGCGGTCATGATAACGTCAATAAGTTTAACACCAATGACTTGTCTACTATGGATTATGAAATACATAGGCTCACAGGCATACATTATGCGGGTTCATCCGCTTCATAATCTGATGCGGATTGCGCATCGATTGATCATCAAGAGCATCGTTTTGGTGCATTTGTTGTTCCTTGGCTTTGGAGCCGTAGCACAAGAAAAAGCGGACGATGGAGACCACCATTGTTTGTTCGAGGAAAAAAGTGTGACGGTAGGTATAGCCGCGCCGTTTGCCTTTCACATGTCTTATCCCGGCATCAACTTGAGGGCTTATTACAATTTCAATGAGCACTTCTGCATCGGGCCAGAGTACTCTTATTTCAACAACGGTGAATCTGAAGTGATCGATTTCGATTTCGTGGTCCACTACATTATAGAAACCAAGTGGTTTGGGATCTATCCAGCTGCCGGACCTAATTTCACCGTAGAGACCGAAGCCGAACATGAAATGGTCGCCAAGCCTGGCTTGCTATTGGGTGCTGGCATCCATAGAAACTTCAAAGGCATGACGGTTTTCTTAGAATACTCGCGCATTGAATTTGGCGTAAACGATCAATTCGCCACCGCTGGGGTGATGTATAGCTTTTAGATCGTAGTCTTACAACCTGTTTTCTAGCCCCAACAAAAACGCGTACTCCAAGGCAATCTCTTTGTACACTTCAAATCTTCCGCTGGCGCCGCCGTGGCCGAAGTCCATGTTGATGTGAAACAGCAATTGATTGTCATCGGTTTTTACCTCTCTCAGCTTCGCTACCCACTTCATCGGCTCCCAGTACTGGACTTGTGAGTCGTGCAGGCCTGTGGTGATCAGCATGTTTGGATAGTCCTTCGCCTCGATGTTGTCGTAGGGCGAATACGCCTTGATGCTGTGGTAGTAGTCCTCGTTTTTCGGGTTTCCCCATTCGTCAAATTCTCCGGTGGTAAGTGGAATGCTTTCGTCGAGCATGGTAGAGACCACGTCTACAAATGGAACCGCCGCGATGATGCCGTTCCACAGCTCAGGTGCCATGTTTATAATAGCTCCCATCAAGAGTCCACCCGCGCTGCCGCCCATGGCATAAAGGTGATTGGGTGATGTATAGCCCTCACCCACGAGGAATGTTCCGCAATCGATGAAGTCGTTGAAGGTGTTCATCTTCTTGAGCATCTTGCCGTCTTCGTACCACTGCCTTCCCATCATTTGGCTGCCGCGGATGTGGGCGATGCAAAAGATGAATCCTCGGTTTAGCAAACTCAATCGCGAGGGACTGAACGTAGGCTCAACGGTAATGCCATAGGAGCCATAGCCGTAGAGTAAGAGAGGAGTATCTGCGCTGGGCTTTGTGTCTTTGTGCATCACCATCGACAAGGGCACTTTGGCACCGTCTCTTGCAGTGACCCAAAGTCGCTTGACCACGTAATCGTTCTTGTCAAACCCACCCAATACCTCTTGTTGCTTGAGGAGCTTGCGCGAGCGATCGTCCATGTTGTACTCGAAGACCGACCCAGGAGTGGTCATGCTCGTGTAGCCAAAGCGAAAGGTCGTTGTCTCGAATTGCGGATTTACGCCGCTGTAGACTGCGTAAGCGGCTTCATCAAAGGCTATGTAATGATCTGTTCCGCCATCCCACGTGATCACGCGTATGGCACCTTGTGCGTTGGCCTTTTCGGTCAAGACGAGGTAATCCATGAAGATGTCAAAGTCATCCAATAAGACGTCTTCGCGATGTGGAATGACTTCTGCCCAATTGGCTTTTCCCGGCGCCGTATCTGGTGCCTTCATCAGTTTGAAATTGGTAGCGCCGTCCTTGTTGGTCAAGATGTAAAAATACCCATCGAAATGCGAGATGGCGTACTCGAGATCGCGCTCGCGTGCTTGGACCAATTGCCACGTGCCATTGGGGTCATTGGCGTCTAGGAATCGATACTCATCCGATACGGTAGCCCCGCTGTGGATGTAGATGAAACGCTTCGACTTGAACTTGCCCACCCCGACGTTGAACGTCTCGTCCGTTTCATGGTAGACCTCCACGTCGACTTCTGCGGAGGTTCCCAAAACATGCTTGAAGATCTTGAAAGAGCGCAAGGTATCCGGGTCTTTCTTGGTGTAGAAAACGGTTTTGTTGTCGTTGGCCCAGGTGCAGCCTCCGGTAGTTCCTTCGATGCGGTCTGCTAGGTATTCTCCCGTGGATAAATCCTTGAAGCGAAGTACGTAGATCCGCCGGCTTAAGGTGTCTTCACCAAAGGCCAGAAGCTGATTGTTCGTGCTCACCGAATTGCCCACAGCTTGATAGTAGCTCTGTCCTTCTGCCAAGACATTCACGTCGAGCATCACTTCTTCAGTTGCCTCTAAAGTCTCTTGCTTTCTGCAGTGGATGGGGTATTCCTTTCCGGTTTCGTACCGCGAGTAGTAGTAATACCCGTCGTAGAAATACGGGACCGAACTGTCGTCTTGCTTAACGCGCCCTTTCAATTCCTCGAACAAGGTCTTTTGAAATTCCTCAGTAGGCGCCATGACCGCTTTGGTATAAGCGTTTTCAGCTTCGAGATGTGCTAAGATTTCAGGGTCTTTGCGCTCCATATCTCGCATCCAGTGATAATCATCTACGCGTGTATCTCCGTGTGTGGTGATTTCAAAAGCTGCTTTTCGTGCGATGGGGGCTTGTGTCATTTCAGTACTCTCTTTTTCTTGCGTTTGCAGGCCGTTAGGAAGATGACCCTTGCCGCTATTGATCACGGCGATTTCGTGGCGCGAATGTAAGGAGAGGGAGGTAGAATCCCCCTTCTTTTCACGGGTTTCTCAGTGGTCAATCGCTTCGGGGCAATAGTGGATTTAGAAATGGCATGTCGCTTCTTTTAAATTTTTCCAACATCTGAAATTCCATTACTTTGGGACGCTAATCTGAACCTATGAAATTCTTTATCGATACGGCCAACCTCGACGAAATCCGCGAGGCGAATGACCTTGGTGTGCTGGACGGAGTGACTACCAACCCAAGCCTCATGGCGAAGGAAGGCATCACCGGAGCCGACAACATCATTCAACACTACATCAAGATCTGTGAGATCGTAGACGGCGACGTGAGCGCAGAAGTGATCGCGACAGACTACGCAGGCATCATCCGCGAAGGGGAGGCATTGGCGAAACTGCACGAGAACATCGTGGTAAAGGTTCCGATGATCAAGGAAGGCGTTAAGGCGCTGAAGTACTTCAGCGACAAAGGCATTCGCACCAATTGCACCTTGATCTTTTCTGCTGGACAAGCGCTGCTTGCTGCAAAAGCAGGGGCTTCGTATGTATCTCCATTTCTTGGGAGATTAGACGACGTCAGTACAGACGGGCTCAACCTCATCGAAGAGATCCGCATTATTTTTGACAACTATGGATTCGCAACCGAAATTTTGGCTGCTTCGATCCGTCACCCGATCCACATCATCGAGTGCGCCAAGATCGGTGCGGATGTGGCTACGTGTCCGTTGAAACCGATTCTGCAGTTATTGAACCACCCACTCACCGACGTCGGATTGGCAAAATTCCTAGCCGACTACGAGAAAGGAAACGCCTAATGCATGACACTGCGTGACCGCTTAGCGCAATTTGGACCCGGACTGCTCTATGCGGGAGCAGCCGTTGGGGTATCCCATTTGGTGCAGAGCACACGGGCAGGGGCCGAATTTGGACTCCAGCTATTGGCGGTCATCATCCTGGTCAATGTCATCAAGTACCCCATCTTCGAGAGCGGACCTCGCTATGCGGCCGCTACGGGGAAGTCCTTGTTAGATGGCTATCAGCGCATCGGCAATTGGGCCGTTTGGATCTATGTAGCGATGAGCGTGCTCACCATGTTCATCATCATGGGGGCGATCTCGATCGTAACGGCGGGATTGTTTGCCCAACTCACAGGCCTCGACATGGAAGCGCCTTTTGTGGCAGTAATCCTCCTCACCATCTCGGTGTTTATCTTGGGATGGGGGCACTATTCTACGCTAGATCGCGTGATGAAGTTCATCATCATTCTTCTGACCTTTTCCACAGTATTGGCGCTATCCTTTTCGTGGATCGAGCCGACGATTCGCTCCGAGGAGTTGATGCACATCTTTGACCTCGGAGAGCGCAAAGACGTGCTCTTTTTGGTCGCCTTGATTGGCTGGATGCCTGCACCCATTGACATTGCGATCTGGCATTCGGTCTGGTCGGTTTCTAAGAACAAAGAGCAGGGCAGGCGCATTCCCATGCGGCAGGCCCTGATCGATTTCAAGGTGGGGTACTGGGGAACAACCTTTTTGGCGATTTGCTTTGTTGGGCTCGGGGCGGTGATCATGTACGGAACTTCTGAATCGCCCGCTACGGGAAGTGTGGCATTCGCCGAACAGCTGATCCGAATGTACACGGCCAATTTAGGCCAGTGGGCATTTCCCTTCATTGCTTTGGCCGCCTTCACTACCATGTTCAGCACCTTGCTCACTTGCCTCGATGCCTTTCCGCGCACCTTGCGCAGATCCACGAAACTGGTCGTTCATCGCTTCGAAGACAAAAAATACCACAGCGGCTTGTATTGGTTCTGGTTGATCCTGACGGCCGTGGGTACAACGGTCATCCTGCTTTTCTTCTTCCGAGACATGCGCGCTTTGGTAGACTTGGCTACGACCTTGTCCTTTGTCATCGCGCCCGTGTTTGCCATCCTCAATTTTGTGGCCATGTACCACAAAGATGTTCCTGCCGAATCCAAACCTTCCGTTTGGATGAAACGTTTTAATATCGCATCCATCGCGCTGCTCTCTGGGTTCAGCATTTGGTATTTACTCTATTGATTCTTTAAAGACATTCCTATGCGACGAATTGTACTTCTACTCACGCTGCTTCCCATGATCGGACTCGCTCAACAGAGTCTCACTGTGAAGCACATGCAGATCTCTGATCATTGGACGGTCGATCCACGCGCTTTCCAAGAAGACTTTAGCGTTGAATTGAAGAACATCGAAGCGCCGTTGCCTGGGGGTGATCTGGACCGAGAGGAGATGCGGGCGCTCAAACGTCGAATGAATGAATTGTATCCGCGCACTACACCAGTGATCTCAGACAGAGGCGACCGATCTACCGATACGTTGACCGTGGGCCAGAGCTTTCCTGCCGACTTCTTTTTGAACCAAGCACCGATTGGCGGGGGAACGCCGAACGACAACACCCTTGCGATCTCCGACGATGGAAAATTGATCTCTTCATGGAATTCGCAACTGTGGGCCTATGATATCGTGGCGGATACCTACTTGTTTGCCTATCCGAACATGCACCCCAGCTTCAATCAATTCCTGAACATTTACAACGACACGGCATTCAGCCTATATTTCCCTTTCGACCCCAAACTCCTCTACGATCCGATACGCGAGCGTTTCATCATGCTCTTCATGACGGGTCGCGATCCGAGTAACAGCGCCACAATCGTCTGCTTCTCCACCTCTACAGACCCAAAAGACCTTTGGCACGCCTACCGATTGCCGGGCAATCCTTTGAACTACGATACTTGGAGCGACTACCCTCAAATCGCCATCAATGAGAACAGTTTTTACTTGACGTTGAATCAGCTTTATCCCGATTCGGGTTGGGTTGAAGGTTTCGCGGAAACCTTGCTTTGGCAAATGGACCTGGACGAAGCCTTTGCAGGAGCAGAATCGGTGACGACCAAGCTCTGGACCGGCTTCACCTATGAAGGAAAGAACATCCGCTACTTGCACCCCGTTAAAACCCACATGGGACCACAAGGAGACTCCATGTACCTTGTTGCGAACCGACCTTTTGTGGAGACCAACGACACGTTCTTCATCGTGCGGGTGGAGGGCGATACCGATGATCCGAGCAATGCTGTCGACGTTAAAATGACCTCAGGAGGCCTTCAATATGGACATCCACCGTACGCGAAACAGTCGGGCGGAAACCAAGAATTCTGGACGAACGATGCCCGTGTGTTGGGAGCAGTGCGCATGGGAAATGAGATCCACATTACGGGCAATACCGTCGACTTCAATTCAGGGAGGGCGACCATCTACCACGGAAAAATAGCAGATGCAGATGCGCCGACGGTCGTGGGCACGATCATCTCAGATCCAGTGAAAGAACTGGGCTTCCCCAATTTGGACTTCATCGGAGTAACGTCTACCGATCGTGACGTCGTGATTTTCGCCAACCACACGGGTGAAACGATCCACCCAGGTAATTCTGCGATCTACATAGACCACGATGGGAACTATGGTCCCGTGCAAACCGTAGCGAAGGGCGAGACCTACGTAGACGGGCTGCCATGGGCGGATGAACGATGGGGTGATTACACTGGTTTGCAGCGCAAATTCAACGAGACCGCAGAAGTGTGGGTAGCCGGATATTGGGGTTTTGCCTCCCAGCGGCCCGGTATTTACATCAGCCAACTTCAGAGTCCCAAGCATGGTCCTACCAGTGTAGAAGAGGAAGGTGAGCAGGCGGGCATTTCGATCTATCCGAACCCAACCATGGAATGGGTTCAATTTCAGTTTGACCTAGCGGGAAGTGTGGATGGCGTCATTGAGATCCGCGACCTACAGGGCCGTTATGTAGCCACCATCGGCAAAGGAATGATCAAGTCGGGAGCGAATCAACTCGGGTTCGACGTTTCTTCCCTTGCGGCCGGAACCTATGTCGTGCTAGTGAAGAGCGACGAAGGCGTTCATTTCACCGAGAAGTTCATCAAACAGTAGCCGCAAGCGACCTCTCCGAAGGGGCTCTGCAGAAAGAGCAGGTTGACCTGCCTTTGGGTGGTTTAAGCTTCTACCTTTGCACGCCCGAAATGATCAGCATTAACAACATATCGGTCTCCTTTAGCGGGAATGACCTTTTCAAAGAAGTTTCCCTCGTCATCAACGAGCGCGACCGCATTGGTCTTGTTGGTAAGAACGGTGTAGGGAAGAGTACTCTACTTAAGATCATCTTGGGCTTGCAACAGCCCGATGGAGGGGTAGTGGTCATTCCTGACGGCCGTACCGTTGGCTACTTGCCGCAGGAAATGCATTTCGAGGGCAAGGAAACGGTGTGGACAGAAACACTCAAAGCCTACGCAGAGATCAACTCCCTGAAAAAACGAGATGCCGAGATCCAAGTAGAACTCACCGAGCGCACCGATTACGAGAGCGATTTTTACCAGAAGATCATCGATGAACTGGGCAACCTTCACATGCGGCTTGAACTGATCGACGACGGTAAATCCGAACAAAAGACAGAGCAGGTATTATTGGGCTTGGGTTTTCCACGGGAAGATTTTCAGCGCAAAATGTCAGAATTCAGCGGTGGATGGCAGATGCGCGTGGAGCTCGCGAAGCTGATCTTGATGCGACCCGACCTCTTGTTGCTCGACGAGCCGACCAACCACCTCGACATTGACTCCATCCTTTGGTTGGAGCAGTTCTTTCAAGAATATCCAGGTGCGATCATGATGATCTCCCACGACCGGATGTTCTTAGACAACATTACCAACCGCACGGTAGAGATCATCAAGGGTAAGATCTACGACTATTCGGTAAGCTATTCTAAGTTCTTCCAACTGCGGCAAGAGCGCATCGATCAGCAAAAGGCAGCCTACGACAATCAGCAGAAATACATCTCACAACAAGAGCGGTTCATTGAACGGTTTAAGGCTAAGAATACCAAGGCAAAGCAGGCGCAGAGTAAAATGAAGCAACTCGAGAAGCTGGATCGGGTGCACATTGACGAGACAGATGATTCGCGCATTCGCTTCCACTTTCCAGCCGCTCAGCGGTCAGGCGATGTCGTGCTCAAGGCACGTGACCTTTCCAAAACCTATGGAGACCACACGGTGTTCTCTGATGCTGCCTTCGACATCTTCCGAGGAGAACGCGTAGCCTTTGTGGGAAGGAACGGACAGGGTAAATCTACCTTGGTCAAGCTCATCGTTGGGGATGAGAGTGGCGTGGGTGAATTGAAACTCGGGCACAACGTTGAAGTGGGATACTACGCCCAGATCCAGGAAAAGACGCTCAATCAGGATGCGACCATCGAAGAGATCATTCAGCATGAAGCTACCGGAGACGATGCGAAGATCCATCGGGTTAGGGGCTTGTTGGGTGCCTTCCTCTTCGGGCCAGATGACTATGGAAAGAAGGTGAAGGTGCTTTCAGGAGGGGAAAAATCGCGGCTGGCCTTGGCTAAAATGCTCTTGAAGCAATGCAACCTATTGATCCTGGATGAGCCTACCAACCACTTGGATATTGGCGCGAAGGAAGTGTTGAAAGAAGCACTGCAAGACTTCAAGGGAACGCTCATTTTGGTGAGTCACGACAGAGAGTTCCTCCAAGGCTTGACCGATCGGACCTTTGAGTTCAAGGATGGAAGGGTGAAGGAACACTTGGGTACCATCGATGACTTCCTTTCCAATTACAAAGTGCAGAGCTTTAGGGAGTTTGAAGGGGCGAAAGCCAAGCCAAAACCGAAGGCGGTGGAGCCTAAAATGGAAGTGACCAGCTCAAAACCAGCTCAAAATAACGGATTAACCAACCAGCAGCGCAAGGAAAAGGAGAAGGAGTGGAAGCGATTGAAGAACCAACTTTCGAACCTGGAACAAAAAATTGAGTTGCAAGAAAAGGAGATGCGCCAGCTCGAGGAAAAAATGGCGAATCCCACGGCAGCAAAGGATAGCCAGGATATTTTCTTTCAGCATGCAGAAATTCAGCGGCAATTGGATGACCATATGAAACGCTGGGAACATGCCGGCGAAGAGTTCAGTGTCCTGTCACAATTGCTCGACCGATAGTTTTCACCGAACATATCTTGAAAGTTCGTCGTATACCCCAGGCGACTTTTTCCGTTTTCTCACGTCTTTTGTAATATGCTTCGCAGTTTACTGATTACCCTGTTCTTGTTACCCCTTCTTGCTTTTGGCCAAGGCCAAGCCGATTGGTGGTATTTTGGATCCAATGCTGGCGTCCATTTTGAGGCGTCTGGTCCCGTAGCCGTAAGCAATGGCCAGCTCAGCACCTCAGAGGGCTGTGCTTCCATTGCAGATCAAGCAGGAAACCTGTTGTTCTACACAGATGGCATCACCGTCTACGACAAGAACCATAACGTGATGCCCAACGGAACCGGATTGTTGGGGAATTCTTCCTCTACCCATTCGGCCGTTATCATTCCTCGGCCAGGAAGTCAAACCGACTACTACATTTTTACCGTTGACGATGGCGGAGCCTCAGGCGAGGGCATGTACTATTCATTGGTAGACATGACATTAAATTCGGGCGATGGCGATGTGGTCACGACAGAAAAAAACGTTTTTCTGGTGGACGATACCAGTGAGAAGATTGCTGCTGTGAAGAAGTCCAACGGTTACTGGGTCATCACCCACTTGGCCAATACTAGCACCTATCAGGCCTACGAGATAATTGCATCTGGTGTGAATACGACCCCGGTTGTATCGAATACAGCTTGGGCTACATCGGGTTTTGGATACGGTATCACGGCATCTTCAGATGGACAACAAATCGCTTCGGTCTATTTCGCCACGGACAGTATTCACTTATACAATTTTGACGCTTCGAGTGGATTGGTCACGGAGAATTACAAGATTGGATCTTCGATGAGCCAGGGATTGATGTATGGTTTGGAATTCTCTCCTAGCGGTGAGATCCTGTACATGCAAGCCTACGCGAACGGCGATGTACGGCAATTTGATCTCACATTGGGTTCTTCAGCTGCGGTAAGTGCTTCCGAAAGCATCATTGGAGCGGGAACAGGAGGAGGGCAGTTGCAGACGGGCCCCGATGGCTTCATCTATTGCTCGCGCTACGGAAATTTATTCCTTTCAAGGATCAACGATCCGGATGTGCTAGGCGTTGGTTGTAACTGGGAAGATACTGCGGTGGTGCTCACCTTTACGGCAAGATGGGGACTCCCCACCTTTATCCAATCCTTCTTCAACGTTGGTTTTACCGCAGAAGATCACTGCTTCGGCGACCCATATGCATTTGGCCTAGATACCCTAGGAGTGGATTCACTTCTCTGGAACTTCGGCGATCCAGCCTCTGGAACGAATGATACTTCTACCGTCTATTTCCCGACGCACACCTATTCTGACACGGGCACTTATACGGTCACCTTGATTGCATGGGGAGATACTTTGGTAGATACAGCCTACTCGACCATTTTTGTATACCCTCGTCAGACGTTAAACATCGGTCCGGCCGATACCGGAATGTGCTTCGGCGATACGATCACCTTGTATGCCGCGCAAGCCTATTCTACCTACCTCTGGCAAGACAGCAGTACGGCCGATTCGTTCAATGTTTACAGTGATTCATTGGTGTATGTAACCTTGTTTGGCGTCTGTGACACTCTGAGCGACACGATGTTCGTACACTTCGATACGCTTGCCGTATTCGACCTACCGGAGGACACGACCTTTTGCGAGGGCAATGTTCTCTTTGTCGACGCAAACATACAAGTGACAGCGGATGTCTTCTGGAATACAGGTGATAGCTTGGACAACATTACGGTAACCCAGTCTGGACTCTATCAGATGAGTGCGGTGAATATTTGTGGATTGGTGACCGATTCCCTGAATGTGACCATCATACCGCGTCCTGATAGCGCCCTGTTGCCGCCTGATACCTTGAATTGTTTCGATGCTCCGATCTACTTGACGCGGCCCATCAACGATACCATCCAATGGGTCTGGTCAGACAGCAGTGACGTGGAGATATTCGAAGTGGATACGACCATGACAGTATGGTTGGCAGCCTTCAACGAATGCGGATTCTTGATCGATACCTTCACAGCTGTTTTCAACGGCGAGATCAAAACGGAATTAGGAGAGGATACCATCATCTGTGACGAAGACAGCATCCGCCTCTTTGGAACGGATTCCTTGGCCACCTATCTCTGGAATACTGGAGAGACTACAGATTCAATATGGTCGGTCCCTGGTGAAACGGAAAACTACATCGTAACCATCAAGTTGCGCGAATGTGAAGTGGTAGAATCACGTAGGGTGTTTGCAAGCGATACGGCTTGTCCTGACATTGATTGCGACTTGCGCTACGGAAATGTCTTCACGCCTAACGGTGATGGATGGAACGATCGTTTCCGCATTGATTCAGATTGCGACCTCTACAAGTTCTCCATGGCGATCTTTAATCGTTGGGGACAGCTGGTGCATGAAAGTTCCAACGTTGCCTATGGTTGGGACGGCTACATCAATGGAGAGCTGGCCTCACAAGGCACCTACTATTTCACGGTTTTGTACAAGGATTTTGTAGTGGTCGATGGAGATCGATTCCTCACCCAGGGCAGCTTTATGTTGTTCCGTGAATGATACCTTAGTACCGTGAAAAAAATCGCACTGTTCATTTTTCTCTTGCCCTCCTTGCTGCTGGCCCAAACGCCCGCGGATTGGTGGTATTTTGGACAATACGCGGGCATTCATTTCACACCAACGGGCCCCGTTGCCGATACCAATGGTCAGCTGACAACCTTGGAAGGAGTCGCCACGATTTCCAGTTCCAGCGGTGATCTGCTGTTTTACTCGGATGGCAGTACAGTTTGGGATGCGAACCACGACATCATGCCAAATGGAACAGGGCTTAATGGCAACAGTTCTTCTACCCAGTCTGCGATCATCTTGAAACGTCCGGGAAGTACGACGGATTACTACATTTTCACTGTTCAGAACAACGCACTCTCACAAGGCATGCAGTACTCGCGGGTCGACATGACATTGAACGCAGGGATGGGAGACATTGACATCAACGAAAAGAACATTCCCTTGGTAACTCCGACTGCCGAGAAAGTCTCAGCCATACCAAAACCAAACGGCTTTTGGGTGATCACCTTGAAGCTCCCAGGAGATACGGTATATGCCTATGAAGTGACGAGTGCAGGAGTGAATTTGACCCCTGTTACCAGTAGCGCAGGATTTACGCTAGCTACTGGAAACTTCCTCGGTTACCTAAAGCCAAACCTGCAAGGAGACCGCCTGGCGGCGATCCATTATCAAATTCCGGGAGTGTTCTTGTATGATTTCGACGCCAATACCGGGGTCGCTTCAAATGCCATGCAATTGACAACGTCTATTACATCGGGTTACGGCGTGGAGTTCTCTCCTAGTGGTGATTATTTGTACGCGTCCAGTTATAGCACAGCCAATACCGTGCAGTACGACCTTACCCTTGGGACGGCCGCGGCGATCAGCGCTTCCGAGACCCTGATTAGTTCAGGTGGAGCTGGAGGGGGCACGATTCAGCTTGGGCCCGATAATAAGATTTACAATGCACGGTGGAATCGAACCTTTCTTTCTCGGATAAATGATCCCGATCAACCTGGTGCACTTTGCAATTGGCAAGACACGGCGGTTGACCTTATGGGAAGGAGTTCCCAGATCGGTTTACCGACATTTTTACAAGCGTTTTTTAACATCTCATTCGCTGCAAACGACCACTGTTTAGGGGTGGACTATCAGTTTGTGATCGATACGGTTGGGGTAGATTCTATCTTCTGGAATTTCGGTGATCCTACCTCCGGCACGAACGATACTTCATATGCATACTTCCCGAGCCATACGTTTACCGATACGGGTTCATTTACGGTCATGCTGATCGCGAAATCAGATACACTGATAGACACGGCGTATTCAACGCTGTTTGTTTACCCGCGCCAAACCTTGAACCTAGGTCCAGATACCACGCTCTGCGGTCCAGATACAGTAGTGCTGGATGTGAGCCAGGCGTTTTCGAGTTTCCTCTGGAGTGACAGCTCGACGGCTGACTCCTTTTTGGTGACTTCAGACACGACGGTATGGGTGCAGCTCAATGGTGTTTGCGATACGTTGCGCGATAGCATTTCCATTCAATTCCAGTTTGTGCCGAATCTAAACTTGGGTCCTGACAGCACCTTTTGTGAAGGCCTGTCGCTTTCCTTGAATGCAGGACTCAATGTGGAGGCTGCTTGGTCTTGGAATACCGGTGATTCTACGGAGACGATCGCAGCAAGCCAGACGGGAACCTACATTTTTGAAGCGACGAACGTGTGTGGAACGTTTGCAGATACAGTAGAGATTGAAGTGATACCGCTTCCTAGCGCAGATACCAATCTACTCCCAGCAGATTCATTGCATTGCTTTGATGAAGGTTTCTTCATCCAACGCCCGCTGAACGATACGGTCATTTTCATCTGGTCCGATTCCAGTTCAGACGAGCGGTTCTTTGTGGATACTACGATGACGGTTTGGCTAGCCGCCTTCAACGAATGCGGCTTCAGCAGCGACACCATGCGCATCATCTTCAACGGAGAGATCAAGACCGAGCTTGGAGAGGATACGGTGATCTGCGACGAAGACAGCATCCGCCTGTTCGGAACCGACTCACTCGCCACATATCTCTGGAATACAGGAGATACAACCGACACCATTACCACACCGGTAGCAGCGAGCAAGAACTACATCGTCACCATCACCCTCCGCGATTGCCAAGCGATCGAGTCAAGAGAAGTGGTTTCGAGCGATACCGCCTGTCCAGACATCGACTGCGACTTGCGTTATGGGAATGTATTCACACCCAACGGTGATGGCTGGAACGACCGCTTCCGCATCGATTCGGATTGCGACATTTTTAAGTTCTCCATGTCCATCTACAACCGCTGGGGACAGTTGGTGCATGAGAGCTCAAACGTGGCCTACGGCTGGGATGGTTATGTGAACGGAGAGCCTGCTTCAGCGGGCACGTATTTCTTTACTGTTCGGTATAAGGATTTCGTTGTGGTCAATGCCGATCGTTTCCTTACAAACGGATCTTTCTCTCTACTTCGATAAGGTGTAAATTAGCGGGGTGAAACCCCTGTTGACATTATTATTCTCCATTCTATGCTTGGGCCTCCATGCTCAATCACCCTCGGATTGGTGGTACTTTGGAGCAGAGGCAGGGGTGCATTTCACAACGACCGGCCCTGTTGCAGTGCTTGACGGGGTAATGACTACCCAAGAAGGTTGTGCTTCAGTATCAAGCTCAGATGGAGACCTGCTTTTCTATACCGATGGAACGGATGTGTGGGATGCGACGCATACCGTTATGCCCAACGGAGACAGTCTGCTGGGGAATCTAAGCTCTACTCAATCGTCCGTCATCGTTCCTTATCCTGGGAGCTCAAGTAAATATGCGATCGTCACCGTACGCGGATGCACTGGCGGCAGTACTACGGGTCAATCTGGGTACTATTTTGCTTATTCGGTGGTAGATATGACTTTGAATAGTGGATTGGGCGATGTAATCCTTGCTCAGAAAAACATCATCTTGATGGATTCTGTCTCGGAGAAATGCACAGTAGTGTCCCATGCTAATGGATCAGACCTTTGGTTGATTGGTCGTATGCAGGATTCTGCTAGGTACCATGCTTTTCGACTCACGAGTACTGGGGTGACACAGGAAGTGATCTCTAACATTAGTGTCCCTGGGTTATGTGTCGGCTATATGCTTGCTAATCACTCAGGAGATCGCCTAGTAGATGCTACCTACGGTGCGGCTAACCCAAACCTTGTCTTTCATTTTGATCAAGGATCAGGCGTGCTGTACGACCCGGATTCTATTTATGTCTCAACCGGCGGGACCTACGGCGTTCATTTTTCTCCCAATGATGAACTGGTCTATTTATCCGGAAGTGCCGGCATCAACCAATACGATCTAACTGCGGCTAACATTCAAGCCTCTGAATACACTGTGTTTCAAGGTCAAACGTGGGCGCTGGCCGAGGGGCCGGATGAGAAAATCTATGCGGCGCGCTACCAAACCCCATATCTCGCCCGGATCAATGACCCCGATGTAGTTGGCGTGGGGTGCAATTTTCAGGATTCAGCTGTGAGCTTGGATGGACGTATATGCAGGATTGGGCTTCCCAATCATGTGGGGGCAGGGGTATTCAATATTGGTGTGGTCCTTGCTTCCAATTTTTGTTTTGGAGACAGCACTTATTTCACCTTAGATACCGTTGGACTGGATAGCATCGTATGGAACTTTGGTGACCCAGGATCCGGTGTGTTGAATACCTCAGCATTGTTCTTTCCAGCGCACTTTTATGGAGACACCGGTTCTTACACGATTACTGTGATCGCATACCGAGACACATTGATCGATACCGCTCAAACGAACATTTTCATTTATCCAAGACAGTCGCTTGATTTGGGGCCTGATTCTTTGCTGTGCTTTGGTGATACGGTACATCTCAATATTGACCAGCCATATGCCTCCTTTATATGGAGTGACTCCAGTACATTGCCCATGTACGTGATCACGGACGATGAGACTGTTTGGGCAACAGTGTTAGGCATTTGCGACACAATCAGCGATACCGTTCAATTTCAATTCGACGATTCGATCCAATTTGAGCTGGGCCCTGATACGACGTTTTGCGAGGGGCAGAGCCTACTCCTCGATGCCAATATTCAGGTCGAAGCTACCTATGGGTGGAACACGGGAGATTCCTCCGACGCGATTGTCGTGAGTCAAACCGGACTGTACGAATTGATAGCCTTCAATGGCTGTGGTGAAGTGAGTGACAGTATAGCGATAGAAGTAATCCCAAACCCAGACTCAGCCTTGTTGCCACCGGATACGCTGAACTGCTTTGATGCCCCCATCTTTTTGACCCGTCCGGAAAATGACACCATTACTTGGCTTTGGTCGGATAGCACGGATGTGAAAGTGTTTGAGGTGGACACTACGATGACGATTTGGCTAGCAGCCTTCAACGAATGCGGATTTTTGGTGGATACCTTCACGGCCGTATTTAACGGAGAGATCCAAACAGAACTGAGGGAAGACACCGTGATATGTGACGAGGATAGCATCCGCTTGTTCGGAACCGATTCACTCGCGACGTATCTCTGGAATACCGGAGATACTGCTGACACGATCATAGTGCCGGCTGGCGAGAGCAAGAACTACATCGTCACCATCACCCTGCGAGATTGCCGAGCAATCGAGTCGAAGGAAGTCGTTGCTAGCGATACGGCCTGTCCGGACATCGACTGCGACTTGCGCTATGGCAATGTTTTCACTCCCAATGGAGATGGCTGGAACGACCGCTTCCGCATCGATTCGGATTGCGACATCTTCAAGTTCTCCATGTCGATCTACAACCGCTGGGGCCAATTGGTGCACGAAAGTTCAAACGTCGCCTACGGCTGGGATGGTTATGTGAATGGAGAGCCTGCTTCACCCGGAACCTATTTCTTCACGGTGGAGTACAAGGACTTCGTTGTGGTGAACGCCGATCGATTTGTAACGCAAGGAACGTTCTCCCTACTGCGATAGCGGTTACTTTTGCACCGTGAGACGGATTTTACTTGGACTTCTTTTGCTTTTGGGACAGCAATCGGTGGCACAGTCGCCTGCCGACTGGTGGTACTTTGGTCAAGGTGCTGGCGTGCACTTCGAAGCGACCGGTCCAGTGGCCGACACGAATGGGCAGACCTACACATTTGAGGGATGCACGAGCATTTCGGACAACGATGGAAACCTGCTCTTCTACACAGATGGATCTACCGTATGGAATAGCATCCATCAGATCATGCCCAACGGCACTGGACTGCTTGGAAATGCTTCTTCGAGTCAATCGGCCATCATCGTTCCGCGCCCTGGCGTGCCGAGCAACTATTACATCTTCACCGTTCCCGTATCCGGTACGATAGGGATGCGTTATTCTCTAGTCGATTTGGACCTAGAAGGAGGCTTGGGAGACGTTGATACCACTGAAAAGAACATCCTCTTGACCTTGAATACGGGGGAGAATGTGTGTGCACTAGCGCATGGCAGTGGCAATGGGTATTGGGTGGCTTCGCACATCCGCTACTCAGACACCATCAAGGCATTTGAGATCACGGGTGCTGGAGTCAACACGACGCCGGTTATCTCGACTACTGGCGATAGCATTGAGGCGTTTGTGGGGTGCATCAAGGCCTCCCCAAATTCAAAATACATTGGACTGGCAAAGCAGACCTTTGGCTTCACCTTTCCGTCTGGGCGCATCTCCTTGATGAAGTTCAACAACAACACCGGTCAAGTGGTCGATCACATCATGTGGTCAAGTCCATTCGTGACCGGACCCTACGGCGTTGAGTTCAGTCCAAACAGCGACGTCATGTATATCTCTGATGGTTGGGGAGGACAGTTGAGAGCCTTGGTTCAATATGACATTTCTTCCTTCGATTCGATTCCGATTGTCACCTCTGAATACCTCGTAGCGGACACAGTGTCGTTCGGTCAGGTCCAATTGGGTCCTGATGAGCGGATTTACTTGACGACTGCGTTCGGTCAAGGCACTGGATTGGACTCTTTTTTACATCGGGTCAATGAACCGAACGTGCTCGGAGTAGGTTGCAACTGGGAGCCGTTTGCGGTGTATCTCGAGGGAAGAAGAGCGACCATGGGCTTGCCTCCTTTTTTGTCTTCCATCTTCAATGTGACCTTCGAAGTAGAGAACGTGTGTCTGTTTGATACGGTGCATTTCATCCCAGATACCGCTGAGGTGGATAGCATGTGGTGGAATTTTGGGGATCCGGGTTCGGGTGGATTGAATACTTCCACTGCCTTCTTTCCAAGCCACTACTATACCGACACAGGAAGCTACACGGTCCAGCTGATCGCTCAGTCGGACACGGTTTTTGACACGCTTCAGCTGACCATTTACATTTATCCGCGCCAGACTTTGGATTTGGGGCCCGACACCACGCTTTGCTTTGGTGATACCCTCTTGCTGGACGCCTATGACTTGTATTCTACGTATCTGTGGAGCGACAGCTCAACGGCCGATTCATTTGCTATCTACAGAGATTCATTGGTGTACGTAACCCTCTTCGGGGTATGTGATACGCTGAGCGATACGATTCGAGTTGATTTTGATACGTTGGCGACGTTTGACTTAGGACCGGACACTACTTTCTGCGAGCCGAATACCATCGTTTTGAATCCCGGACTAAACGTAGGTGCCCTGGCATATTGGAATACGGGTGACACGATTGATTCGACGGACCTGCTTCTGGTAACCCAATCGGGGCAGTATATTTTGGTAGCTGAAAACGTTTGCGGGAATGTATCGGACACCGTGGAGGTGTTTATCACACCGCTTCCTGACAGCGCATTGCTACCTTCAGATACACTGAATTGTTTTGACAACTCGATCTTCCTTGCCCGCCCTATCAATGACACGGTGACCTATATCTGGAGTGACTCGAGCAGTGAGGAGATTTTTAAGATTGACACTACGATGACCATTTGGTTGGCCGCGTTCAATGAGTGTGGTATAAACGTCGACACGTTCACGGCAATCTTCAATGGAGAGATCAAGACCGAATTGGGAGAAGACACGGTGATTTGTGATGAGGATAGCATTCAACTCTTCGGCACCGATTCGCTTGGAACTTACCTCTGGAATACCGGAGACACGACCGACACTATTGTAACTCCAGTAGGCGAGAGCAAGAACTACATTGTAACCATCACATTGCGAGATTGTCAATCGGTTGAGTCAAGGGAAGTGGTGTCAACTGACACAGCGTGCCCTGAGATCGATTGCACGCTGCGCTACGGCAATGTATTCACGCCAAACGGAGATGGGTGGAACGATCGCTTCCGCATTGATTCGGATTGCGACATCTTTAAGTTCTCTATGTCCATCTTTAACCGATGGGGACAGTTGGTGCATGAGAGTTCCAATGTGGCCTATGGTTGGGATGGCTACATCAATGGGGAGCCTGCAGCAGTAGGAACCTACTTCTTCACGGTCCAGTACAAAGACTATGTGGTCGTCAATTCCGACCGGTTCTATACGCGAGGAAGTTTTAGTTTGATCCGGTAAATCAACGGATCACTTCACGCACCTGCCCCATGATCAGCTCATAGTTCTGCTCGAGTGAAATCTCGATGCGCTCACACGGCATTTTGGTAACACCAGCTGCATTGTCACAGGCAGATGACCCAAAGGTCAGCGGCATACGTACGCTACCTTTTTCTTTTGAAAGCTGTGAGTAGATAGCACCCGCTCGATCCGCAGCTTGGTTCATGTCTCCAGTAGTCACTGCGTTAATGTGGTAGAAGAGCGGAGCGTTCCCTTGAAGCGCAACCGCTAATCGAGCTACGAGGCCTCTCCCCATTTCGCTCAATTCAGCCTTGCCCGCGTCAAAGAGTTCATCATTGTTGATACAAATGACCGAACGGCCACCGCCAAAATCATAGCTCACTTGATTCTGATTGTATTCTGCTAGCGTTGCCTTGAGCGCTTCTACTACCAATCGATTTTGGAATTCACCTTGTTCAAACTGATTTTGAAACTCAGAGCGCTCATTCATCATGGGATCGTTGCCTGGACCTGCGGATTTCTGAAGTTCTTCCATGTGCTGCAATTCATACATGCGCATTTGCTCAGAGGTAGGTTGCTCCATTTCGCCGGCCTCCATCATCATGCGAAACTGCTTTTCGTTTTGCTCGAGCGTTTCCAATTGAGTGCGCAATTGTTGGATCTGGTCCATTTGCTTCTTTACTTCCGAAGCTTCCAACTTGGCTTTCGCATCCGTGGCTGGAGCCATGGCAGAAAGACGGTCATTCTCGGCTTGGAGTTCTGTATATTTTTTCTGGGATACACATCCTGTCAAAAGGATGGATGCGATGAGGAGGGTAAGGAGATGCTTCATGTTTGAATTGCTTTGTGAGGCGCAAATATCGGAGGATGAAATGAAAAAATCCGTTAAATAACCAAGGGGTTGCGATAAAATGTATGGAGGTGAGTTGAAATTAATTGAGTTGATAAACAGTTAGTTAGGTGTTATATCTTAAAATATATAGTACTATGTATTGCATAGTAAAGTCCTATACCTATATATTTGTATAGCAATAACAGATCATGAATATTGAAAACTCAAAAGCTCAGTTACGAAAAGGAATTCTAGAATTCTGTGTACTCGCGTTGCTTCAAAAAGAAGAGGCATATCCTTCGGATGTGCTCGGATCGTTGAAGGAAGCAGAGTTGATCGTGGTAGAAGGTACATTGTACCCGCTGCTCAATCGACTCAAGAATGCGGGTCTGCTGACGTACCGATGGGAAGAGTCCAAATCTGGACCACCCCGTAAGTACTACAGCCTGACAGAACAAGGAAAGACTTTTTATAAAGAGTTGGCGACCTCCTGGGAGGAACTCAGGAACGCCGTAGACCAAATTATTATAGACAATAAATCCCCCAAGGAAAAATGAAAAAGACCGTTCAAGTCAATCTGAGTGGTCAAGTGTTTACGCTTGACGACGACGCTTACGACTTACTGTCGGGCTATCTCAAAAGGATAGGCGGACTTTATGAACGAAGCGCTGGAAAGGATGAGATCCTTTCCGATATCGAACTTCGCATCGCCGAGCTCTTGCTCGAACGAAAAGGTGATGAGAATGCCGTTGTATCCATCGCCGACGTAGAAGCCGTTACTGAAATCATGGGAAATCCCGAAGATTTTGAAGACGACGAAATCGACGTCGATGAACCCAGCTATTCATCGCGAAGCTATACAGGTCCAAAAAGACTGTTCCGCGATCCAGACAGCCCGCTCATCGGTGGTGTGTGCTCTGGTATCGGCTACTATTTCGGCATCGATCCACTTTGGATCCGATTGGCCTTTGCCATTGCACTGATCTTCTTTGGAACAGGCATCTTGTTCTATGTCATATTGTGGATCATCATTCCTGTAGCAAAGACCAGTGCCGATAAGCTTAGCATGCGTGGCGAACCCGTCAACATCGACAGTATCGGCAAGACCGTAGAGGAAGAGCTCAACAACCTAGGGGATCGATTCTCAGAGGGCGGAAAGCGCTTTACCGACGGCAACGGTCGCAAGATCGAGCGGGGTATTAATCGATTCTTCAGTTTTTTATCTGAGATCTTTCGCGGTTTTTTTACCGTACTCGGTAAGGTTCTGGGTGGCTTGTTCATCTTGATCGGCGTGTTCACCATCGTCGTTCTCCTTACCGGGATCATTGGTGTAGCGGACCTCGTTCATTTGAATTCGCACGGATGGGATTCCAGTTATTCTGTCTATGAGATCGGCGACCTGGTATTCAACTCAGGCGAATGGTTCTTCATGGCGATGGTTGGATTCTTCCTGATGATCGGTATACCCTTCCTGGCCCTTGCCTATGGAGGTATTGTACTGCTCTTTCCTAAAGTGCGCGTTCCTTATTTGGGTGCGAGTTTCGCAGGATTGTGGTTCATCGGAGTCATCCTTTCTATCATCACTGGATTCAGTGTGGCCAGGGAATTCTCGAAAGAAGAGACCTTGACCGAAGTGGTGCCCTTAGACGAGTTCGGACTCGCCTCGGATACGCTCTTACTCGATGTCGGTGACGATCCGTTCAAAATATCAGAGAGCCGTGCATACTATGCCCACAATGATTTCATGATGCGCGTTGAAGAAGGTAACATCATGGTGGGCAACGTGTCTTTTGACATCCGAGCTTCCAAGAACGATGAAGCTTCCGTGGAAATGAATCGCAGCGCAATGGCGGAATCCTACGAACAAGCCACAATGCGTGCTGACGCCATCAAGTATTCCTTCCAAGTCGATTCCAATGAAATCAGTTTCGCACCTTTCTTCACCTACCCAGAGGCCCAATTGCTTCGTGGACAGGATGTCGAATTGGTCCTTCGTCTCCCAGTAGGGAAGACGGTGTACCTATCCAAGGGCATGAAGCGAATCATTGACGACATCGACAACGTGCAAAATATGTACGATCCAAAGATGGTCGATCACTATTGGCAAATGACCGATGAAGGCCTTAATTGCCTTGATTGTGAAGAGTCTAAAAGCACGTCAAAAATGAAGTTTGAAGGCGTTAGCGAAGACGGCGAAGTCAAAGTAGACATCAACATTTCAGAGAATTAAGATCGTTCTTTTCATCTCTCTGTTTAGTTAGGTTCAAGTCCCGGCATCACGCCGGGACTTTTTTGTAGTGGAAATTCCCACGTTCATTTCCTACCTTTGCCGGCCCCAAAAGCGCTCCTTTTCATCGTAAAAACATCCCTATGGCAGAGACGGCTACCGCATCAGAAAAAGAGATCACCAAAGACGAACTCAAGCAGGAAGTACTGAACGATTATCGCATGGCCAACTACAGCCGCGAGATCAGCCTGATGGGGCGGAGGGAAGTGCTGACAGGCAAGGCCAAGTTCGGCATCCTCGGAGATGGGAAAGAGATTGCTCAGATCGCGCTGGCCAAGCAATGGATGCCGGGGGATTGGCGCTCTGGATATTACCGTGATCAAACGATGATGATGGCTGCCGGAGTGCTGACCGGAGAACAATTCTTTGCGCAGCTGTATGCAGATGCGGATGTAGGGCGCGAACCTGCCTCTGCAGGCCGCATGATGAACGGACATTATGCTACGCGTTCATTGGACTCGAATGGCAACTGGCTGAATCTTTCAGGGCAAATCAATTCATCGGCAGATATTTCTCCAACGGCAGGTCAAATGCCCCGTTTATTGGGATTGGGCTTGGCGAGTAAGTTCTTCCGAGAAAACCCCGAGCTACAAAACCACAAGCAGTTCAGCGACCAAGGGAACGAGATCGCATTCGGAACCATTGGAGATGCATCTACCAGTGAAGGAATGTTTTGGGAAGCGATGAATGCAGCAGGTGTCTTGCAAGTTCCCATCATCATGTCCATTTGGGACGATGGCCACGGCATCTCTGTGCCAAAAGAATTTCAAACGATCAAGGAGAGTATTTCAGAAGCACTTTCAGGTTTTCAACGCACCAAAGAGAAAAAGGGCTTTGAGATCTTGAAGACGAAAGGCTGGGACTACCCGCATTTGGTCTTGACCTACGAAAAAGCCTCGAAAATCGCTCGGGAAGAGCATGTGCCCGTTCTAGTGCACGTAGAAGAAGTGACCCAGCCGCAAGGACACTCTACCAGTGGTTCGCATGAGCGCTATAAGTCTAAAGAGCGCCTGCAGTGGGAAAAGGATTTTGATCCCATTGCCAAAATGAAGGAGTGGATCCTCAGCAAGGGGATCGCCAATGAAGAAGAACTGACAGAAATCGAGAAGGATGCGAAGAAGGAAGCACGCGATGCTAAAAACAATGCGTGGAAGGCCTTCTTGGAGCCGATCAAAGAGGAGCATAAGCAGATGGTTGAGCTTCTGACCAACTTCGGAGCTGAAAGTAAGAACGCAGTCTTCATCAACAAGCTCAAGGATGACTTGGCATCGGCCACGGATCCTTTCCGCAAGGAGATTTATGAAACGGCTCGGAAGGCGCTGCGCTATGCGCGCAATGAGCAACTGGCAAGCAAAACAAAGCTGATCAATTGGTTGAACGCCAAAATGGAAGAGAACGCTGATCGCTACTCCTCCCACCTGCATTCACAGTCTGATCAATCTCCTTTACTGATCAACGAGCTACCCGCGACCTACGAAGGCGAAAACCTCGTTGACGGTCGTGAAGTCTTACGCGAGAACTTTGACGCTTTGTTATCCAAGCACCCTGAATTGATCATCTTCGGCGAAGACTCCGGCAAGATCGGTGGGGTGAACCAAGGTCTGGAAGGCCTGCAGGCTAAATTCGGCGTACACCGCGTATTTGATACCGGCATCCGCGAATGCACCATCCTCGGTCAAGGCATCGGTATGGCCATGCGCGGTTTGCGACCTATCGCCGAGATTCAATACCTGGATTACGTCTTGTACGCGCTTCAGATCATGAGCGACGATTTGGCCACCATTCAATACCGAACCAAAGGAGGGCAAAAAGCCCCAGTCATTATCCGAACACGCGGCCACCGACTAGAAGGCATTTGGCACAGCGGATCACCCATGGGGATGATCATTCACGCCCTGCGCGGCATGCACATCTGTGTGCCAAGAAACATGACCCAAGCGGCCGGAATGTACAATACACTCATGGCGGGGGACGATCCCGCCTTGGTGATCGAGTCGCTCAATGGATATCGATTGAAGGAAAAGCTACCGACCAACTTGGGTGAGTACAAGGTGGAATTGGGAAAGGTAGAAACCGTTGCCGAAGGAGAAGACATCACCCTTGTGACTTACGGGTCCACGGTGCGGATGTGTGTTGAAGTTGCCAAGCAGTTGCGGGAGGTGGGCATTTCCGCCGAGGTAATCGACGTGCAGACCTTGTTGCCATTCGACTTGAACGGCGATATTTTGGGGAGCATCCAAAAGACCAGCCGCATACTCTTCGTAGATGAAGATGTGCCAGGCGGAGCGTCGGCATTCATGTTGCAACAAGTGCTGGAAGAACAAGGTGGGTATCGATTCCTCGATGCTGCGCCGGGCACCCTGACGGCGAATGCGCATCGACCGGCTTACGCTTCTGACGGAGACTATTTCTCCAAGCCATCCAATGAGGACATCTTTGAGAAGGTCTACGCCATCATGCACGAAGCCGACCCTCAGAAGTTCCCTGAACTCTATTCGTGATGCGGAGGGCATTTGCCTTTATCTGCCTTGTTTTGCTCTTCTTACCCTCTCTCCGAGCGGGCGATGAGAAGTTTCAATTGACATTATTGCTTTCCCCCACTGCCGAATGGGTGCGGTTTGGACAGAGCATCAATGCTCCGCTTTACAATAATTTATGGGGCACCAAACTCAGCTACAATTTCGGATTTGAGTACAAGCGTTTCTTCGACCCCTCGCTGAGTTTGAGCACGGGTCTTATGTACATGAACAAGGGATTTCGAAACGAGATACTCGAGGATCCAACTACCAATTCTAGCGGAAACGAAGGACAAATAGGCGTCACCTTGGCGAGCATGCACATCGCGGCGGTCCCCTTGTACATCAACATTCACCACCGCCTGAAAAGGAAGGTGGAAATGATCTATACCGCTGGTCTTGCAGGCGGATGGCTCTTCGCTGAGCGCGTACGCAATAATTATTACTCCGGAGAAGACACGCCACAACAAGGCTTTTTCGACAATTCGCCGGGAGCCACGTCCGTGAACTTATTCAAGGACTACTACATCGGAGCGCATTTCGGGGTGGGTATATCCGCCTACGTCAAAAGCCGCATTGTAATGGTGATTCAGCCCATGTACAAGTGGCAGATCAACAATGCCCGCGACTATTTTGGAGCCTTCTCATCGAGTGACCCTTTTTCGGTGAGGATGAATAGTTTTGGAATTGACCTGAAGATTGGGTACTTTTTTACCAAACAGATCCGCAATCGAAAGAAAGAATTCTGATCGGACCCTCTACTTACTTGCTTTGGCGTTTCTGGCTGTGCTATGCGTGCAGTCCCTCTTTCATATTTTACCTCAGACGCCACTAGCGGGTGCGGAGCATGTTTCATCCAGCAAGCCTTTGACATGGCAGAGTTGGTCTACAGGTCAGTGGCAAGACAACTGCGAACAACAAAGCGTCAAGCAATTCGGTTTTCGCCCAGCTTTGGTGCGCTTGGTGAATCAATTGCGTTACTCCCTTTTTGATGAGCACAATGCCCAGATCACCTATGGTGAAGATGGAACCCTCTTCGAAACGGCGTATCAATCCAGCATATGCGGTGAGGATTTCATGGGGGAAGAGGCCATCGAAGAAACGATCACGTCAGTGGATCACTTCAGAAATGCCCTTATCGCAAAGGGTAAGGGCTTGGTCATTCTGGTGGCACCTAATAAATGGCGGACGCTTCGTGAGAAAGTGGTTCTTGATTGCAAACCCAAACTGACCAACTACGAAGCCTTGATCCCACGACTGAGAAACCGAGGTTATGCGGTCTATGATGCCATTGATTTATTTCAGTACGACTATGAACAGGGTCCAGCACACCCATTGCACAGCAAACAAGGAACGCATTGGAGCGTCTTTGGGGCGGCAATTTCAGTGGATTACCTGCGCTTTGCCTTTGCGGAAGAAGGCATTCGACTGCCCAAAGTCTCGTTCAGTGATCTTGAACTATCAGACGAACCTCGCTATACCGATAAGGATTTACACGATCTGCTTAACATCATGATGGGCCCAGATAATGAAGAATTGGCCTACCCGAAACTCGCCTTTTCAGAAGGCGAACGACCCAATGTCGTGGTGATCGGGGATAGCTACTATTGGACCTACTATTACTTGGGCATTCATCAAGGTCTCTTCGCTCCCGAGAGCAAGTTCTTCTACTACAACCAATCCTTGGTGATGACGGAAACGGATGAGCGTATCCCACTGACCGATGAGCTGAGGAGACAGGCCATTGAAAATGCCGACGCGGTATTACTGGTGATGGGTGAACCGTCGCTCGCGCGATTTGGGTTTGGAATTTTTAATCTGGTGTATTGATTGAAGCCTTCTTCATATTCTAGTAGATTCAGTAAAAGTCTTTTATAACGTATTTTGGTGAGCGCCAAAACAATGAGGGCCCATGAAGGGCGTTATGCTGGAAACGTTCTAAACATTCAACGTCGTGAAGAAAAATAGACTGAACATCATTGCATCGATTTCCCTCGCTTTATTGCTTATCCCACTCATCGCTATGCAATTCACGGATGAAGTAAACTGGTCCATCTCTGACTTCATGGTGGCAGCCGTACTTTTTATAGGTACGGGATATGCAATCGATTTGGTATTCCGCAAGGTGAAGGCTACGCAAATGCGAGTACTCCTCTCAATAGCCATATTGGCCATGCTGCTGCTGGTTTGGGCAGAACTTGCGGTTGGGATCTTCGGAACACCTTTCGCAGGGCATTAGTCGTTCTGTCTTGTCCGGTGTAGCCAGGTCATTTAAGCGGTAGAGGTTTCGCGGCTTATTTCCCAAACACGGCCTCGGCCACCTCTTGTATACTCTTGGCCTTTCCCATGGTGTAGTAGTGCATAACGGGAACCCCAGCATCGATCAATTCTTCGGATTGCTGGATGCACCATTTCACCCCCTTTTGCCGCACTTGTTCGTCTGTCTTGGCGTCTTCGATGCCGTCTACCAACGCTTCGGGTAAGTTGACGTGAAAGAAGTGAGGGACAATGTTCAACTGCTTCCTGGACGTGATGGGTTTCAGTCCCGGAATGATCGGTACCTCTATGCCCGCCGCCCTGCATTTTTTCACGAAGTCGAAATACATCTTGTTGTCGTAGAACAACTGGGTGACAATGTATTCTGCCCCGAGATCAACCTTCTTCTTTAAGAACTTCATGTCACTCTTGAAATTCGGAGCTTCAAAATGTTTTTCGGGGTATCCTGCCACACCAATGCAAAAATTGGTCTTGGAGCTGTTCCTCAATTCTTCATCCAAGTATTCACCTTCGTTCATTTGCACTACTTGTTGGAGCAAATCACTGGCATAGGCGTGTCCGTCCGGCTCGGGTTTGAAAATACCTTCAGACTTTATGGGATCGCCTCGCAAAACCAATACATTCTCAATACCTAAAAAGTTCAAGTCGATCAAGGCATCTTCCGTTTCATCCTTAGAAAAGCCCCCACAAATGATGTGGGGCACCGTGTCGATGTTGTACTTGTTCATCAAGGACGCGCAGATTCCGACCGTTCCAGGACGCTTTCGCACAGCATGCCTTTTCATCAGTCCTTTCTCCACTTCCCTGTAAACGACCTCTTGGCGGTGATAGGTCACGTCTACAAAGGCAGGGTCGTAAGGCATCAACTTATCCATGGTCTCGTAGATCGAATGGATGGTTTGCCCTTTGAGGGGAGGCAGTACTTCTATCGAGAACAGGGTTTTCTCGGCGCGCTTGATGTGTTCGGTTACTTTCATTTCAATCGTTCGTCATTCGGCGAGGACGGGCCTCAACCATTTCTTTAGTTCTTCTTTATCCATGCCCTTGCGTTGAGCGAGGTCTTCCACTTGATCATCCAGGATCTTACCCAAACCATAGTAGCGCGATTGGGGATGTGCGATATAGTAGCCACACACAGAAGCCGCCGGCTGCATTGCCAATGACTCGGTTAGGGTGATTCCCGTGTGCTTTTCTACGTCGAGTAATCGCCATATCGCCAGCTTCTCAAGATGGTCCGGGCAGCCCGGATAGCCAGGTGCTGGACGTATGCCACTGTATTTCTCCTTGATCAAGTCGTCGTTGCCCAATGCTTCATCGCTGGCATATCCCCAAAATTCTCGCCGTACTTTTTGATGCAGAAATTCCGCAAATGCCTCGGCAAGGCGATCGGCCACAGCCTTCACCATGATCGAACCATAGTCGTCATGGTCTGCTTCGCGTTCGGCGATCAAGGGTTCTATGTTCAATCCAGTCGTAACCGCAAAAGCTCCGATGTAATCGTTGATTCCCTTTGGGCCAATGAAGTCAGCCATCGCTAAATTCGGTTCGGATGCCGTCTTTTTTTGCTGTTGGCGAAGGGTTCGGAAGACGTCTTGGCACTCGGTTCGATCTTCGTTTGCGTAGACCTCAATGTCGTCTCCAACGCTGTTTGCGGGGAACAATCCAACCACTCCTTTGATTCCGAGTTGGCGGCTGTTTGCGAGCTGGTCGAGCAGGGCATTAGCATCGTCGTAGATGGAACGCGCTTGCTCACCTATGCCGCCACGCTCAAAGACCTCTGGGAATTTACCCTTGATCTCCCAAGTGTGAAAGAAGGGTGTCCAATCGATGAAAGGCCTCAAGTCCTCGACGCTTGCTTCTATGCTGGTTACGCCCAGTCGTTTTGGGACAGTTGGATTGTACGCGCTCCAATCGACGGATTCTTTTTTGTTGCGGGCGTCCTCCAGCGGCAAATAGGACTTCCTACCTTGAGACAACGCGTAGTTTTCTCGCACGGTGACGTATTCTTCTTTTATGGATTGAAGAAAGTTGTCGCGTGCTTCGGAATTCAATTTTCCAGCCACGGGAACTGCGCGAGAGGCATCGTTTACATGCACCACGCCGTGTGGGTAGGCTTGCTCGATCTTGATGGCCGTATGCACCCTTGAAGTGGTGGCTCCTCCGATAAGTAGCGGCAAGGTCATGCCTTGGCGCTCCATTTCTTCCGCTACATGAATCATTTCATCCAGCGATGGTGTAATCAGTCCGCTCAATCCGATGATGTCTACTTCCTGTGCAATCGCCTCGCGCAAGATCTTATCTGCCGGAACCATCACTCCAAGATCGATCACCTCATAGTTGTTGCATGCGAGCACCACCCCAACTATGTTTTTGCCGATGTCGTGTACGTCGCCCTTCACCGTGGCCAACAAGATCCTTCCTGCGGTCTTCGCACCGTCAGATTTTTCAGCTTCCAAGTAGGGGGTGAGGTAGGCAACGGCCTTTTTCATGACCCGTGCACTCTTCACCACCTGCGGCAAAAACATCTTTCCGGATCCAAAGAGATCACCGACCACGTTCATGCCGTCCATCAGCGGCCCTTCAATAACGTGCAAGGGTCGCTCCAACAGCTGACGCGCTTCTTCCGTGTCTTCAACGATAAAGTCCGCAATGCCCTTTACCAAAGCATATTCCATGCGTTTCCTAACGTCCCAAGTCCTCCACTCTGGCGTCCCGTTTTCGGTCCTTACATCTTGTTTTACGTTCTCCGCGAATGCCATCAGGCGCTCCGTAGCATCGTCGCGTCGGTCGAGCAGTACATCTTCTACGCGCTCTAGCAGGTCTTTGGGAATGTCATCGTACACCTCCAGCATCGTTGGGTTGACGATGCCCATGTCCATACCGGCTTTGATCCCATGGTAGAGAAAGGCCGAATGCATGGCTTCCCGCACCTTGTTGTTTCCTCGAAAGGAGAAGGAGACATTGCTCACCCCACCACTCACGTGGGCGTGGGGAAGGTGTTCTTTGATCCAAGTAGTGGCCCGGAAGAAATCCAAGGCGTTCTGGCGGTGCTCTTCCATGCCAGTCGCCACGGGAAAGATGTTCGGATCGAAGATGATGTCCTTCGGGTGAAAGCCGACGCGGTCGACGAGTAGGCGATAGGCGCGCTCGCAAATTCCGATGCGCCGGGCATAGCTGTCGGCTTGACCCTCTTCATCGAAGGCCATGACGATGACTGCAGCACCGTAGCGCTGTACTGCCTTGGCTTGTTGTATAAAGCTTTCCTCGCCTTCTTTGAGGCTGATACTGTTGACGACTGCCTTTCCTTGCACCACTTGTAAACCTGCCTCGATGATTTCCCACTTGGAGGAGTCGATCATGATTGGAATCCGTGCAATATCTGGTTCAGCAGCGATGAGGTTAAGGAAGTTGACCATGGCTTCCTTGCCATCGATCAGACCATCATCCATGTTCACGTCCAAGATCTGTGCTCCGCCTTCGACCTGGTCTCTGGCGATGGAAAGTGCTTCGTCGAAGTCGCCTTCATTGATGAGTCGAAGGAACTTCTTGGAGCCGGCTACATTGGTGCGCTCACCCACGTTGACGAAGTTTGAATCCTTGCGCACTACCAAGGGTTCCAAGCCAGAAAGCTCAAGTACTATGTCCGATCGATCGCTCATGCCGTTGTGCGTGTTGAGATGGGACGAGGAGCGAAATCCGCCGCGACTTCGGCCATGACCTTGATGTGATCGGGTGTAGTGCCGCAGCAACCACCGGCAATGTTGATCAGGTTACGTTTGAAGTATTCCTTGAGCAACGCAGCAAATTCTTCAGGGTCTTGATCATAGGCGCCCATGGCGTTGGGGAGTCCAGCATTGGGATGGGCTGAGATCAATACGTCTGCGTGCTGACTCAAGGTATCGATGTACGGCATGAGCTGATCTGCCCCGAGTGCGCAATTCAGGCCAATGGAAAACATGGGAACATGCGAAAGCGAAATCAAGAAGGCGTGCGCGGTCTGTCCGCTGAGCGTCCTCCCACTCGCATCGGTGATCGTGCCAGACACCATGATCGGCAGGGTCGTCCCACGCTCATCGAATACAGATTGTATGGCGAACACAGCCGCTTTCGCGTTGAGTGTGTCAAACACGGTCTCGACCATCAGGATATCTACTCCTCCGTCCATCAAACCCCTGGTTTGTTCCACATAGGCGTCTACAAGCGCGTGAAAGGTGATGGCTCGGAATCCAGGGCGGTTCACATCAGGACTCATGGAAGCGGTTCGGTTGGTCGGCCCCATCGATCCGGCCACAAAGCGCGGTCGATCGGGGGTGCTGTGCTCGTCTGCTGCTTGCCGCGCCAATTGTGCAGAAGCTAAATTCAAAGGGTAGGCGAGATGCTCGAGCGCATAGTCGGCTTGGGCGATGGTCGTGCTGCTGAAAGTGTTGGTCTCAACGATATCACATCCCGCTTCAAAGTACTTCCGGTGGATGTCTAAAATAATGTCGGGTCGCGTGAGCGACAGCAAGTCGTTGTTGCCCTTCAAGGAATTCGGATGGTCCTTCAACGCTGCATTGCGAAAGTCATCTTCATCCAAGGAATGCCGTTGAATCATCGTTCCCATCGCTCCGTCGAGGATGAGGATCTTATGTTGTGCCAGGTCGTATAGCGTCATTGTCGTGTATCTGTGACCTGTCAAGAAATAGAGGGTATCTATCTTGAACTCATCTTTCCCCACCGGCGGTGGAGTCGGATTTAGCACCTTTCCGAAGCTCGGAGGTTGCTAAGACGTCAAAGGGCCTAATCCCTCGGTCTTTCTTGATAAGTCAAATGCGAATGTACGGACTAGTATCCTGACCTCCGAGAGGCTTCAAAAGAAATCTTAGCGCACCACAGAAAGTATGTGTTGGAACCAATCTCCGTCAACGGATTGAACCGACAACACATAGGAACCAACGGCTACACCGCTGATGTCAAGGTCAAATTTACCTTGGCCTGCCGCCATGCGCTTTTGCAATACAATACGCCCTTGCATATCTGTGAGCTGCAAAGCCGTTATGCGCAACTGTTCATTTGCAACGACTTGAATCATGTCATTGGCAGGATTTGGATAAACGGAAAGAGAAGTGCGATTGAGCTCTTCCAATCCAACGGGCGTGAACTTCTTACACGCCGAGGTATCCACACAATCTCCATTGGTTACCTCTACAGCGTAGGATCCACCGAGGGGCGGATTGTAGGACTGACTGGCAGCTCCCGCGATAACCGTCTTTTCCTGATTGCAATTGAGCCATCGATAGGTGCTTCCTGCTTGCCCATCTTTGGATGATAAGAAGGTCTCTCCAATCGTTACCCCAGTGTTGATGTCCATCACAGAAACTTCCAGAGTGACAATAGAATCACAGCCTCCGCCGCTGGTGGCAAACGTTTCCGAATACGTTCCAGCCTCGGTGATCGTCTGAGTGCCTAAGAATATGCTTTCCCCCTCGCACAAGACCACTTGCTCTTCGATATCGTACTCCTGATCTTGAAGGAGGGTCAGCATCACGGTAGAGTCGCAGCCATAGCCGTTGGTGAACTGGCCGGTATAGGTTCCGGCAGCCGTGATCGGCGTTCCTCCAAAGTCATAGGTCTCCCCAGGGCAGAGGTAATCGGTGATCTGTAAAAAATCCACAGGATTGAAAACCAATGCCAATTCCACCAAGGAGTCACATCCGTATTGGCTGGTAAAAGCTCCGGAGTAATTACCAGGTATGAAAAGCATCTGCCCATCAAAGTCATAGCCTTCTCCTGGGCAAATGCCCGCATTGATGCTATCGTTGTAGGTGTCGCGGAAGTTTACTTGGTAATTGACGTTTGAATCGCATCCAGCGGTAGAAGAAAAATTACCGGATAGGGTAGAAGTGCTGGTATACGATGAGCCGTCGAAGTAGAAGGTGTCACCATTGCAGAGTTCGAAGGTGTCGCTGATGTTGTACGGGCCTACTTGTAAGTTGAGTATGACGTTGGAGTCGCATCCGTACTGCCCTGTAAAATTACCCGTGTATTGCCCAGAGGTGCTGAGGACTTGTCCGTTGAAGAGGTAGGTGCCAGAACAAATATTGGCATTGATGATGTTGGCAACACTCACGACGCTGTTGTCTACGATCGTGCCGTAGTTGCCAGCCCAGAATTCTGCATCATCGCCCCCGCATTCTACCCGTACATACCGAACACCGGAACCGTAATTGGTGAAACTCCCTGCAACCGTATCCCATGCCGAGGTAGTTGTAATGGCGCTGGATTGTGATCCGAGGCTGTAACTGGCAATGACTTGATTCGTTGTGCTTCTCAGTTCGACTTTGTAATAGTATTTGTCCGCATAATTGACAGTATGCCCCCTGTACATCTGCATATAAGAGATCTCAGGCTCAAGGTTGTCGAGGTAGGAGGCACTGTAGCCATTCGCCCAGAGGTCCACGGTTTGGTTCATGGTGGTCCAATTATACGAAGCGACAAATGCAGGACCGTAGGTGTTGTTTTGAATAGTCCAGGTGGTTCCCGTTCCAGACGAAAAGTTCCAAGCCGCTAAACCCGAAGAGGCATCGCCATTGGTCAATACATTGTTGCACTGCCCAAAGGCATGGATGCTAAATACCGACATAAGTGCCAAGGGAAGTACATAAAGGAATCGCATAGTGAATAGATTATGCCCCAAAGTTAGAAAAGGGCGATGGGAAGGAGGAACAATCGAAAAATAAATCCGCGTTACTCCATGCACCTAATCGATGATGCGCTTGATGATGCGCAATCGGTGGGAGTAGTCCCGGTGGTCAGTGTTATAGATGCCTTGGTGATCGATGCGGTCGATGCGGACGTGACCAGAAGCGTGGATGATGTAGTTGTCTTGCAACAGAATGCCCACGTGGATAATACGGCCGTCTTTATCGTCAAAAAAGGCCAAGTCTCCCGGGTGTGATTCCTCAATAAAGCTGAGCGAATGCCCCATGTCGGCTTGTTGATAAGCATCACGCGGCATTTTGACGCCGATGGACTTATAACAGACCTGCACCAAACCCGAACAGTCGATTCCAAAGGGATGTCGACCTCCCCAGAGGTACGGAGCTTTCAAATAGACCATGGCGTTCTGAACGAGGAGTGTGGTGTTCTTCTTTTCGGCCTTCTCTTGTACATGCCCGTCGAAGGTGTATTCTTCTTTTCCGATTTTGAACGCCCCTTCTTTGAAGAAAGGGAGTGAGCTCCCTTGGAGGATCGGTGTCATGCGTTGATCAGAAGTGCGGACTACGATACCCGCCATTTCTAGGCTGACAGGAATGAATTTTTGTTTTTCAAGTCGTTCGAAGAACTTGGCATCAATGGCCGTGTGCTGTTTAAGGTCGATCCAGCATTCGTATTTGTCCAACGCAAAACGGACGCGCATCCATTTCTTGCGTTTCTCTTTCACTTCATAGTGTTCACCAAAGAGGAGTTGGGTCACCTGTTCCGAGGCGTCAGCTGGTTCTGCCCGTCCGGGGATCACACTCAAGGTACTGATGCCGTATGCTGATGCCATGTGCTTTTTAAACAGGGGCAATTTACGCCCGTCTCATCTGCGATACATTCACCCGCCGTGCATTTGTTAACGCAATTTTGTTGACGTCGCACTGTGTAGCAATGAACCATCCAATCCCTTAGGGTTTTCGTGATTGAAACAAGATATTTGCACCATGAGCGTAGCCGAACAATTGAAGCAAGTCCAAGACCGTATTCCTGCCCATGTGACCTTGGTCGCCGTGTCGAAAACGCACCCCGTAGAGCATATCCTAAAAGCCTACGAAGCGGGTCAGCGTAATTTCGGTGAGAACAAGGTGCAAGAGTTGACGGCCAAGGCCTCCGCCATGCCCGGCGATGTTCGCTGGCATTTGATCGGTCACTTGCAGAGCAACAAGGTGAAGTACATCGCTCAATTGGTCCACATGATCCATTCCGTAGATAGTTTGAAGCTGTTGAAGGAGATCAACAAGCGAGCTTCGGGTGCTGAACGCGTCATCGACTGTCTGCTGCAGGTCCACATCGCCGAGGAGGATACCAAGTTTGGTTTGGATGAAGGCGAGGTAGAGTTGTTGCTTGCGAATCCTGTCTTTTGGGAGATGAATAACATCCGGATCAAGGGACTGATGGGAATGGCAACATTTACGGAGGATCAGTCCCAAGTGAAGAGAGAATTTGCATCACTCAAAGCACTCTACGAACGGTTGAAACTGAAGTTCGAGGCCGATGAACGCTGGCAACCCGAGGTGCTGTCGATGGGCATGAGCGGCGACTTTGAGTTGGCGATAGAAGAGGGGAGCAACATGGTACGCGTGGGCAGCTCCATCTTTGGTGCGCGAGATTACGCTTAGAGCTCTACCAGATCTGCAATCTTTTCAAGCTTGGATTCGGAGTACCTCCCGGAATCGTGAAAGATGATTTTTCCTTCCTCGTCCAATACGAACACATAAGCATCGTCCTTCTTTTTTAAGTCGAGGTCCTGCATGTGCTCTTTGAAGTCACCTTGGTAGAAGAGTAAGTAATTATTCATTTCTTCATCCACGTTCGAGCGGATCTTATCCATGATGTTTTCTGAAACAGATTGCCCTAGTCCAGTGAACATCATGACTAACTTCACGTGGCAGTCGTAGGCCATGGCGTTGAATCCACTCTTATCGATGAACATGGTGTACACAGGTGCGTACCAATTTTCCAACATTTCTTCCGCTTCTTTCGTAAACGCTAAAAATAGAATGCTCTTCTTTCCAGAAAGGTCTGAAGGGAGATTTACCTCGCTCCTGTCAGGCGCTTCTGTGCTTATAGCGGGGAAGCGTTGTGCAGAAACAGATAAAGTTGTGAGGGTGATCGCAACTATGATGCTCATTTTCAATAAGAAAGACATATTTGTATAGTTTGAACGTACGATTGAAGGCAATAATAACGGTATTTCTATGGGCTTTGGTATTACTGATCCTCGCATCTGCGATTGTGCCGTTTACCCATTCTGCCTTCCTGCCTTATTTTCAGATTCTCCCTTCGTTTGACGTCGTATTCTGGCTAGGAGCCCTGGCCTTATTGGTTGTCACGAGCCTGCGCAAACGCAGCCCTGTCCTTCCGGCGTTCACCTTTCTGTTGGCTACAGCGCTGCTGGTATGGCGCGGCTACGGCAGCCTACCCGAATTTGAAGATGACTCCCATGAAAATGTTACTATCCTGTGCTTAAACGTAGGGCAGTTTAACAACGACACTGCCGCAGTAAACACTACCATCCAAG
The DNA here is from genome assembly GCA_013204105.1 of Flavobacteriales bacterium. Taxonomy (GTDB): domain Bacteria; phylum Bacteroidota; class Bacteroidia; order Flavobacteriales_G; family Salibacteraceae; genus SHAN690. Next base: position 93,499 of record JABMOM010000028.1, on the reverse strand, counting down.
AGATCAACCTGCATCATCCTGACATCCTTTGCCTTCAAGAGTTTGGACTTTATTACGAATGGCCCGACGTAGCATCGGTGGCCAAAGACTTTTCGGAGCGGACGGGACTGGCCTATTATGATTTCACGCCGTATCCTGGAAATATATTTGGGACGGCGGTCTTTTCGCGCTATCCCATCCTTTCTTCCGATACGATTTTCAATATGTTGTCCGCCACCAACGAGGCCAAGTCCTATGTGTTTGATGTGCACGGACAAGAGCTCAGTCTGACGAATATGCATTTGCAGAGCTATAACCTGATGGGGAAGAGCAGTGAATCCAATTCTGATGACTTGGTGGAGACCCTCTCACGGAGAGGAAGTCAAGTCAGGATATTGGTGCAACACAAGGCAGACATCGTAGTAGGTGACTTGAATGCCAGCGTAGGTTCCATCTACTATGAAACGATTGCCAATAAATGGCGGGATGTTCAACGCGCTTATGGCATGGGATTGCTTCCTACGCATGCTTATGTACCTACTCGGCTCGATTACATTTTTACGCGCAAACGCATGCGCCCAATTGCCTTTGAGCGACTGACGGATTTTCCTTCAGACCACTACGGCCTCCTCGCTACCCTGGCGATTTGATCGAATCTACACTGCCGTGTCGAAAACTCTAGGTTTTCGACAAAATGGGGGCTTCATTACGCGGTAAGTTTGGGTGCAAAGCCCGAGTACACATGAAACGCCTATTGTTCCTGACCCTGACCGTACTGATTGCATCCTCTGGAATTGCGCAGGAAACGGCATCCAATTTTAACCAAGCCAAGCTGCATCTTGCCAACCATAAGTTAGACAGGGCGATTCCGATCCTTGAAGGACTCTGGGCTAAGGACCCGAAGAACGCCAACTTAAATTACTTGCTAGGCTTGTGCTACGTGAAAGAAGACCATCAAATCCGAAAGTCGGTGGAGCTCCTAGAGACAGCTTCAGAAATCTACACTTCAGAATACGCGTCGGGATCTTCACAAGAACGGCGAGCCCCTGAGTACGTGTATTACTACTTGACCATCGCCTATTCTAAAAATGGACAATGCGAGGAAGCCTTGCGGGCATTGAATAAATTCTATCAGGTCTATACCTATAACGACGAATACTACCTCGTAGATGGACAGAAGTGGGTCCGTGAATGCAACCTCAAAGACAAAGAAGAAGTGGAAGAGGAAGTGGCGGTGGTTGAGGAACCATTAGAGGAGCCAGTTGCTGTGGTAGAGGAAAGCTCCCCGATTTCAGAAGAACAAGCAGAGGAGGAGTTCAGGCAAGACATTGCCCAAGAGATCCAGGAAGAACGCACCGAACCGAAAATCAAAGAGCGCTTGGTTCCATTTGACGATTGGGATGAGTTGAGAACGCGGGAGATAGACTACACCACCATGTCTTCGCTTTATGGTGTGCAGATCGCGGCTTTGATTGACTTGAAGCCAACACGGGAATTTGACAACCTGAACAACGTTGAAGTATACGTGGATGAGAACGGCATCTTCCGCTACGTAATCGGACGCTTCTCCTATCACAAGCAAGCTGAGTCGCTTTTGGAGAAGATTCGGGAACGAGGATATACCGACGCATTCATCGTAGATGTCAATCGACCTACCTACGAACAGGAAGTCTTGGGCGTAGGTACGGAGAACATCAACTGGCACATCAATGGAAGCGTTGATTTCCGTGTCCAGATAGGTGCTTTCAGAACGATAGTGCCAAGCGCCGTTGCGGAGAAATACTTGGATGTGGATGGCATTCGTGAGAACCAACAAAACGACTTGGTCATCATGACCGTGGGCAACTTCGCGCAGTACGACGAAGCGGCACGCTACCGAGAAGAATTGAAATCATTGGGCATTGAAGATGCCTTTGTTGTCTCGTTTAACCTTGGCAATAAGATACCATTGAAAGAAGCCATTGATTACGCTACCGAGAACCCAGAGGTGCAAGCAAAGTCGCATGAAAGACCTGGAGCGAAGAAAAAGAAACGGGCTGATTTCTGATCGGTTGCCGTATTCTCGTGAGAAGCTACCGTGTAAGCATTTGAACTAGGATTAAATCCAACTTTGAACGTATTTCGGTATTGCTTTCACGCAAAGGTAAGTTTGATAGGTAACGTCAGAAAAGCCCTGCTTCGGTAGGGCTTTTTTTTTGCCGTGACATGCATGCCGCTAGCCCGTTGGAAAGGCTACTTTTGCACCCTCCGATGCAAAACCTTGGATCTATTCGTTTGAAGACAATGATGGCCGTTGTCTTATGCACCGTCCTTGCGACGGGTGTGGTAGCTCAATTCACGAGTGACGACTACGCATCTCAACCCCAACCTTTCTCACTTGTAAATGATGGTTCGGCGAATTTCAATCCGGTCATCGGCGACAATGGCTTAGACCTTTGGTTTACGCGGACGGGACATCCGAACAATACCGGCGGTGAGAACGATCAAGACATCTGGTTCATGCAATACAATGACGGAAGATGGTCTGAACCCAGCAACGATTTCGTGGGCCTCAACACAAAGAAAAATGACCTGGTTGTCGGTCAATCTGAAAATACGTTGGTGTACATCTTGCGGTACAATCAGAATTCCAACAAGGAACTTACTTCTATCAATGCCTTTAAGCGCATCGATGGAGTCTACGAGCACGATCATGTGATTGAGCTTCCTGAGCTGAACATTTCCGGGTCCTACTTCGGATTTTATGTATCGCGTGATGAGTCGTTCATCATTATTTCCATGAAGGGAGAGTTCACCTTTGGAAAAGAGGACCTCTATATCAGCCTCAACAGAGAGGGTGCTTGGACCAAGCCGATTCACATGGGGGCTCGGATCAATACGGCAGGTTTTGAAATGTCTCCCTTTGTTTCCAGCGATGGAAGACACTTGTTCTTTTCGAGTGAAGGGCACCGCAGCTATGGCAAAGGCGACATCTTTGTTTCGACCCGATTGGACGATACATGGCAAAACTGGTCCAAGCCGATCAATCTTGGACCTAACATCAATACCCCCGGTTTTGAAGCGTATTTCTGCCTGAACGAAACACTCAACGAGGCCTACTTCTTTTCGGACCGTGTGGATGGCAATGGCCGCTTGTATCGTATTCCTCATTCGATTGATCCTCGGACGGAAAACATGTCGCCCCATCAGATGGCGAGTGGATTCATCAAGTTCAATCACCTCACGCCTATGCAGATTAAGCTCAACCTGATGGACAACAACGATCAGGTGATTCAGTCCATCACTACCAATGAAGATGGCTACTTCAACCTTCAATCATTCCTCCCCAACCGCGACTACAAACTGGCCTTTGCTGATGAAATGAAAAACCAGATCGGGGATGCAGAAATTTTTCTGGCAAATGATTTGGGTGAAAAGATGGTATTCATGAACGAGGAGGAACTCGGCATGTTCGCCTTCAAGGTGATCTCTGGAAATACCATGGCTGGCATCGATGAATTCGAGGACATGGCCCGTAAAGGAAAGGTCGTGGATAAGCCTACCACCATATCTGGTAAAGTGACCTCTTTTGGAACCATCCAGGATGCATTGACCTTGAACATCGTTGATGAGCACAACAACCTTGTAAAGACCGTGGAGACGGATCATGAAGGCTTCTTCACCTTCAGTACGGATGTCATGGAAAAACGCTATTTCCTGAGCATTGACAAAGACCGTACGGGTTTGGTAGATGTATATGAAGTGTACCTCACCAACGACAATCCAGAAGAAGACATTGTAGTGACCAAGACCGACAAACACTTGTTTGAGTTCAGTTCATTGCTCAATGCAGGCAACAGTCCGATCAAGTTGATGGACGAGCGCGACTACGGCATTCCTGAACGCGTGTTTGAAACCTATGGATTGGTGCACGCCAATAACAGCGAGTTGTCCGGTTATCTGAAGCGCGGGGCGCTGCCTTTGATCGATGCTGAGATCGAATTGTTGGATGAGAATGAAGACGTCGTGGGTACGGTTAAAACGGGACAAGATGGATACTTCCAATTCGACACTCCAATTGATGAGGGGGAATACGAACTTAGGTTGACCAAAGAACAGCAGGATATGCTTGCGAGCAGTGAAATCTACCTGGCGAAAAATCCTGACGATGTGCTGTTTTACATGAACGATGATCGTGCAGGTGTCTTTGCATTCAAGAAATTGGCCCGCAGCAAGCCCATGACCCTGTATTCGCTCCGCAAGGAGGCAGAAGGTGGCGCGGTGGTGAATGAGGGCACTTCACTGAAAGGTAAATTCCAGTACAAGAAGCTGCCAAAGAATGGCGTCATGCTCACCCTGCTCGACGAGGACGAGAATGTGGTACAGCAAATTGAAGTGCAGAAAGATGGGAGCTTTGAGTTTGATCAATTTACTACCGATAAGAACTATTTCATTTCAGCCGATGGGGAAGGACTTTCTGACATCTATGAAATCTACATCTCTGGACAGAATAAGAATGTCTTGGTCAACCGTACGAACAAGTTTGTCTTCTCCTTCAAAGTATTGCCTTCTCAGGATGTGGTATTGACGGAAGCGTTTGAAAAGGACGACGGCATGCCGCAAGGAAATACCGCAATTGGCGATGGAGCAAGGACCAACATCAGCGTAGATCGTGCCTACCATGAATTCGACCTCGACATGCTCAAGGCATTGGATTTCGAACCCTTGGATCAAGTGATTTCTGAAGCGCGCAACGATTATCAGATCGTAATACGCGTTTACGTTGAATTAGAGGATGCTCCGAAAGACAAAGACGTAGCCCTTCGCACATTGAGTGAGAAGGACATCGAGCCGATGGTCAAGCACTTGGAAGGACATGCGATCGACCGTAAGAACATCGAAGTGCGCTTGTCCAATAGCGATCAAGCAATCATCGTCATCCAACCAGCAGCAGCCGAGTAGGCCGTTTATTCCACTATTAATCTTCGCCGCTCTCGAACACCCTCACCGATTAACTCGATGAGGTAGATCCCAGCAGATTGTCCGCTCAAGTTGATGGAGGTGTTATCCGTTCCCTTGTTGACAGAACGCTGAGCAATGACCTGACCGTGTACATTGATTATTTGAATGCGATCTACCGCCATGCCTTCCCATGCAACTTGGAAGTTTCCATTGGAAGGATTCGGATAGATGGAGACCTGAGCGTTACCGATTTCATTGATCCCCGTGCAGACTCCTGTGCTGGCAGCGATCTCAGCTCTTTCACTGATGCAGATCTCTTCCACTTGCCAATCATAGAAATAGAAGTAGGCGCCGTTCTCACTGGACGAGGTGATTCTCACCATACCGTCAAGGGTGTACGGAAAGTTAACACCGGTCGTATTGCGGAATAGGTTGATGGCGTTGTTAGCCCCTAAGGTCAGTTCGTAGTCGTTGCCTGCCTCGATTTGAAAATCCAACACGACCACTTGCTCTCCATTCGGAACGGGGAGCGTCGTGTCCGCCACTACAAATCCTTGGTCGTCTTTCAGGATGAAGTTGCGTTGACCACCTGCATTGGCATAGACCCTAAGGCTGTGCAGGTTCAGATCAGAAAGCGCGTCAAAATATAGCGATGCAGGACTACCAAGGTAACCCCCTTGTCCGAAGCCATTGTTGATAGGACCCGCGGTCTTCGCAGAGCTTTGGACAACAGATTCCACATAATATGGGGTTGACTGCAGCACAATGGGTGTGACGAATGTGTCTCCAATATGGATTACGTCTCCGCCAAAGGAAGAGGCATACCAGCGTAGTTCGCCAACCCCACTGGCAATCAACGTTCCTTGATCACCTGGACAGACCTGAGCGTCTTCCCCTTCAGGTGCATCAGGAAATGCGACGGTGATATAGCTGGTCTTGGTTTCAGTGTCATTCCCTATCACATTACCGGTGGTCAGTTCTACGGTATAGTCACCACTTGCAGCGTAGGTATGTGCGGGGTTTTGGGTAGTAGCACTATTTCCATCTCCAAAGTCCCACGTCCAGCTGTCGGCTCCGTTTTGAGAGAGGTCCGTAAAGTGCACCACGCCGTCGCAAGTTTGAACCACGTCCGCCTCAAAGTCGGCCAAGGGTGGGGTAGTGGGTGCGTTGCATTCCCACGCGATGCGAAAACCGTCCCAGTTCACGCCTCCGTTGGATACAAAGCGGATCGTTAGTTTGTCTCCTGTATTGGTGAGGGTAGAGGGAGGAGGGTTAGAGTTGCAGTAGCGACCGATCAACGGTGTGTTTAAGCCAGCCCCATCGTACACTTCCAGAAAGTCGTAGATGCAGTTATTGCCGCCTCCCGGTTGGACGTTGAATTCATTGAATGTCAGGGTAATGGTGGCCGCACCTTGGGCCGAGATGACAAAGTAGCTGTCGTTGTCGTCGGAATAGTTTTGTGTCGTACCTCCATCGTCCACCAGGGTTCCAGCACAATCGTCTGAAGAAGAGAACTGACCGTTGCCCGGCATGGTCACCTCACAAGGAGCGCCGGGGCCAATCTCGATTAAATCGGTCATGACCAACGTGTCTGTTCCACAAGTAGAAGAAACCGCCAAGGTCACAGTGTACGTTCCCGCTGAGGTATAAGTATGACTAGGATTCAATAGTTGAGTGGAGCCTCCATCGCCGAAGGTCCAAAACTGAGAGGTTGCATTTGAGCTCACATTCGAGAACTGGACGGTGAGTGGCACTGAACAATCACCGGTTGAGCTAGGAACAAAGTCAGCCGTAACATCATCCGCATAAGGAGTGCCAACGCCGACCGCATACCAAGCATTACCAGTGCTGATGAGTTGCTGACTGCATGGACCGAAGAGATCCATGGCAGATTCAATGGCCCAGAACCTTGCATCCAAGTAGTCGCTCGTTGGGTTGAGATAACCTGCCGTAGTTAAGCTTCGATATGCAATTGCTCCAGCGTCATCAACACCAATGCCCGTTACGTCGTAGTCGTCTCCTATATCGTTGGTGCCTGTGCCTCCAACAGTAAGCAGGTAGAACCAATAATTCTGAACACCACTGTTGGTGTGCACGCCATAATTGTCAGAGGCGCTGTAATGCCAGTTGGTCCCCTTGTATGTGTCAGGGTCTCCTTGTGAATTTGGGTTAGACATAGACCGGATGATGAAACCGAGGTCTTCTCCTATAAGCCAGTCCCCGTTTGCAAAGCCCAAGGCATCAAATTCAATGGCAGCACCGAAAATATCGGAGAAGCTTTCATTCAAAGCCCCTGATTCCTTTTCATAGATGAGTCCAGCAGTGAAGGTTGTCAATCCGTGGGTAATTTCATGTCCTGCGATATCCAAGGCTGTAAATGGAGCATTTCCACTGCCCCCATCGCCATAGGTCATTACCGAACCATTCCAAAAGGCATTGGCGTAATTGGTGCCATAGTGAACCCGGCTTACGAGCGCGAATCCAGCATTGTTAATGCTGTTTCGATTGAAGTGGTTCATGAAGTAGTCGTAGGTCATCTCCGATCCCCAATGCGCATCGGTTCCGAAACGCTCAATCGTTGTCGTATCCCAGATGTGATCACTGTGGATGAAGTCTGTTCCCAGTCCTCCGGTTCCATTGTTCATGTCATACGTAAAGATGCCGTTTCCCCTGCCGCTTTCTCGTAAACGGAAGTATTGTCCGGTATAGTCTGAAACGATGTCTCGCTGGCCGCTGTATCCTGTCACCGCGCCGCTGTTGCTATCCACGTGGTGGATCAAGTTGTTTTCAAAAACCAGGTTTCCATTTTCCGCATCGATGTAGATCTCACGACGCGACATGGGTTCACTCGCGTAAATGTTGAACTTCCACGTCAGCCTCAGCAATTCGGAAGACGCATACGGGTCGTTTACCATGTAGGCTAAAGATCCTTCCGGATAATAGGTCGCTGTGGAATCATTTTCTATTGATTGCAGACCTTGTTCTTCTAACTCAACCTCCCACATATAGGTAGTTGCACCAATATATTCCAGTGCAATGGACATCGCTTGAGATTCAGATAGAGTTGCTTTGGACAATTCTGAAGGATCGAATAGACGACCACTCATGCTCACCACCTTTCCATCCATGACGTGAATAGCCCAAATACTCATCGCTATTGGGGTGCCACCAATCTTTTGAATGAACCCTTGATGACGCACGCCTAAGCGGTCATATTCATCACGTTTCAACTCAAAGCTTACTTCATGCGCATTATTGAAGTAGCGCTCTTTCATCCATTCCTCCCAGTCGGAGTAATCGATCTGGGCATTTTCCCTGAATTTGATGAATACTGGGATCTCCGAGTATTCTCGGTATCGAATCACTTCGGCGCCTGGAATGACTTGATGCGCGTCTCGACCTCTGAGGATCTCTTCGGCATGGACGTTTGTTAGGCTGAGAATGGCAAGGAGGAACAAGAATCGCTTCAACATGGATGATGCTGTTTAGAGAGGTTCTATTAAAAGACGTTTGAACGAAAAATAGGTTCAATCCAAGGCGATGGTGCCCGGAATTGAACCTATTGATAATGTACTTTATTCTACAATCACACGCTCCATCAAAGGCTGCATGTCATTGCTTCCTTTGAGCAGGTAAATGCCGCTGCTCAACGAACCTAAATTCAGGTCGATGAAGTTAGCTTGAGCAGGAACAGCAACCCGATCGATGAGGCTTCCGGCCGCATCGTAGATGGAGATGCTGCCTGGGTGTGCATTTCCTTCCCAGGTGATGTTCACCTTGCCCTGTGTTGGGTTCGGGAAGATGGAATACTGAGATGTATTGTCTCGTTCCTCTACACCTGTACAAACGCCAGTGCTGGCAGAGATCATGGCACGATCACTCACGCAGATGTCTTGTACTTGCCAGTTGTAGAAGAAGTAGTAATACGAATACGGATCACCTTGCGCACTTGACTTATGGATGCTCACTACGCCAGGAATTTCATAAGGGTAATTCACGCCACCGTTGTTTCGATAAAGGCCGATGGTGCTGTTTGCGTCAAGGGTCATTTGGTAGTCTGTCCCAGGTTGAAAATCCCAGTTCAGTTCCAAGGTTTGCTCACCTGTCGCTATGTTGATGATGGTGTCCTTTACCACGTTTTGTGCTTGGTCCAAGACGATGATCTCTCGATCGCCTGGCAACGCAGTATATACGGTCACGCTCTTCAACCTGAAAGGACTGAACACATCGAAATAGATGGATTGCAAGAAGTTGAAGTAGGCTCCAGTGCCAATGTTATTGTCGGGAGCGCCAGTTGACTGGGCCGGACCCGCTACTTCTGCTTCTACATAGAATGGAGTAGATTGCTGCACAATAGGGGTAGTGAACGTGTCACCCACAGCGATTGGAGATCCTCCAGATGGAGTGTCATACCAATAGTGAATGCCCGCGCTGCTCGCGATAAGATCCGCTTGATCGCCTGGACAGACTTCTACGTCTTCGCCTTCTGGGGCAGCAGGTTTATCCACATCGATGTAATTCGTCTTGATTACGGTATCTGAACCAAATGAATTCGAAGCCACCATCATTACGGTATAGAGTCCGCTAGAGGCGTAAGAATGACTCGGGTTCTGAAGGTTCGAAGTGTCGCCGTCGCCAAATTCCCAATACCACCCTGTTGGAATGTTTGAGCCTAAGCTTGAAATATCGGTAAAGTTGATGTCGCCTTTGCAGGTTTCCACCAAATCGGCCTCAAAATCGGCCAAGGGTGCTTCCGTTGGAATGCTGCATTCCCATCCAATCTTGAATCCATCTTCTTCCAGCGCCACATCTGTGCTAAACTGCATCGTAATGCTCGGTCCAGTGGAGTTGACAAAGGCGGGGGGAGGATTGCCATCGCAATACGTTCCAATCACAGTGGAGCCGGTATTCGGACCATCGTAGACGGTGAGGTAGTCGTATTGACAATTTGGATCGGTTTCTACGTTGAACTCGATGAACTCAAGGGATACACCTACCGCATTGGTCGGAGCAATCGTAATGGTAGAGTTGTAGTTTGCACTGTACGTACCCAAGGGGCCTCCATCATCGTAGAGGACTCCTTCACAACTGGTTTGTGTTGTAGCCAATCCGCCAGAAGATGGAAGAATAATATTACACGGGTAATTTGGGCCTACTTTAATGAGGTCAACGAAGATGGTACTGTCCGCATCACAGTTCGAGCTTGCGACCAAAGAAACCGTATAGACACCATCACTAGTATACGTGTGAGATGGTTCAAATGCGTTGCTTGTGTTTCCATCTCCAAAATCCCAAATGTAGGTTGATCCTAGTGTGGTCAAGTTCGAGAATTGTACGGTTGCAGGTGCTTGACAGTGCTCATCTATGTCGGGTACAAAATCCACGACTATTTCACCTGTATACACATCACCAAGCCCAACCGCGTACCATGCAGTCCACGTACTCTCGGTTTCTTGGGAGCACGGACCAAACAAATCTACAGCAGCTTGGATTCCATAGAAACGAGCATCTGAGTAATCGCTAGAAACGGTTAGGTAAACAGTTAAATTGCGAAAAGCAACCGCAGCCGCATCTTCAATACCGATTCCCGTAACAGAGTAGTTGTCATTGTTGTCGTTGGTGCCACTTCCGCCTTCTGATAGCAAGTAGAACCAAAAATTCTGCACACCGCTGTTGGTATGCACGCCGCCGTTGTCACCACCTGTCAAGGAAGCCCAATAGGTTCCGAAATAGGTGTCGGGATCACCCAAGGCATTCGGGTTGCTCATGTTCCGAATGAGAAAGTTTAGGTCTTCACCAATCAGCCATTCCCCGCTGTTTTCACCCAGCGCATCTCTTTCAATGGCAGCAGCGAAAACGTCTGAGAAGCTTTCGTTTAAGGCACCAGATTCGGCTTGGTAAATCAAGTTGGCGGTAAAGCTTGTTAGGCCATGTGTAATCTCGTGGCCCGCGACATCCAATGCTGTAAAGGGAAAATTCCCAGTGCTTCCATCACCGTAAGTCATGTACGAGCCATCCCAAAATGCATTCGCGAAATTGTTGCCGTAATGCACTCGACTTCGAAGCGCGAAGCCGTTGTTATCAATGCTGTTTCGGTTGAAATGTGCAAGGAAGAAATCAAAGGTCATCTCAGCTCCAAAATGCGCGTCAGTTGCGAATCGACTTACTGTATTGTCATCCCACACATTGTCCCCATGTGTGAAATCAACGCCTGCACCCGTGGTGCCATTGTTCATGTCCGTAGTGAAGATGCCATTTCCTCTTCCAGATTCTCGCAAGCGAAAATTACTTCCGTTGTAATCCGCGATAATGTTCTGCGTATCCAAGTAACCAGTGACGGCGATGATGCTGCTATCGACCTCATGGATAAGATTGTTTTCGAAAAGGATCGCTCCTGTCAAAGCATCAACAAATACATCTTGCCTAGACATTGGAGCGTGGGCATAGATGTTGAACCTCCATGCCAGTTTAAGATCGATCGAGCGAAGTGAAGCATCAGGATTGATGATTTCGAGGGCGCCTTTTGGGAAATAGCTAGCATTCGGATCGTTGCTAATTTCCTTGATGTCGTTTTCTTCTGCAGGAATCTCCCACTTGTAGGTCTCCGCACCCACGTGCGCTAATGCGTGTGAAAGTGCCGCTTTTTCAGCCAGGGCTGCAGTGCTCACAGGCACCTCATCGAAGAGCATTCCGTTCATGCTGATCACCTTGTCATTCAAGGTGTGTACGATCCAAACACCAAAGGTGACGGGATTGCCTCCGGCGGTTTGCTGAAAGCGGTAGTGCACCATACCCAAACGGTCGACCTCGTCGCCGATCAACTCAAAGCCCACGTGCTTGGATTCCTTGAAATAGCGCGTTTTCATCCATTGCTGCCAATCGGCGTATTCAATGCGGGCGCTTTCTCGGAATTTGATGAATGCCGGAATGCTAGAAGATTCCTTGTACCGAACCATTTCTGCACCTTTCACAGCTTCGTTGGCTGCTCTTCCGGTGAGGACTTGTTCGGCGTTGGTAGTAAAGGAGAGGGTGGTGAGTACGATCAGAGAGAGTACAAATTGCTTCATGGAAATTTAGTTAGGTTCCCCAAATATACTCCTCCGAAACCACAAGTGAGTCGGGTGGATTCGATCAACCTAGGATTGCTAAATGCACATAAAAATGGCTCGGGCGACAGGAACATTTCGAGCATAAAAAAGCTCCGGCGTTGGTGTGCCGGAGCTTGTGTAATATAAGTCCTATGCTGAGTCTCCTACTGAGTCACCACTCGTTTGGTAATAACGTTGGCTCCTTCATTGATCTGAAGAAAATATACACCCTGACTCAAACCACCGAGATCGAGTTCTACTTGACCTACGGAGTGCGGTACAGGTATTGTTCGTGCCAATGCTCCGGATGCCGAATAGAGTTGCATGCCCTGAGGACGCTCGGTACTTGACCATTTTACGGTCATCATGCGATCGGTTGGGTTCGGGAAGAGCTGGTAAGCTTCTTCTGCAATTTCGGAAACACCAGTGCATACTCCCGTGCTGGCCGAGATCATTTCGCGCTCTGACGTGCACAGCTCTTGAACTTGCCAGTTGTAGAACCAATAGTAAAAGCCTGGACCCGCGGTGCTTCCATAGATGCTCACCATGCCAGGAATTTCATAGGGGTAATCCACCCCACCATTGTTTCTCCAGAGACCATTCATCTGGGTATTGTCTACCTTAAACAGGTAATCCTGTCCCGCTTCGATATCAAAATCGAGTAACAAGGTGACTTCCCCCGTGGCAATGTTAATCGTGGTGTCGTGGACGACCCCGTTGGTAGGATGCTCAATAAAGATATGTCGATCTCCAGGCAAAAGGGTGTAGACCGTTACAGCATGCAATCGGAAGTCAGATAGCGCATCGAAGTACAGTCCCTGATCCAGGCTTGTATTGGCTCCAGTTCCGATGAGTTTGTTGGGTGCCCCCGTTGTGTCCGTAGTCACTGCTCCATAGTTCTCTACGTAGAACGGGGTAGACTGATTCACGATCGGAGTAACGAAGGTGTCACCTACCGTCAATACGGTGGATCCAGTATCGGAGTCATACCAAGTATTGGTTCCAGTACTGTAAGCAATCAAAGTGGCTTGATCTCCCGGGCAAACCTCTACATCCGGTCCAGTTGGAGTCATCGGAAGGGCTTTTTCGATCAAGTTTACGATGGTCATGGTGTCTGTTCCAAACGGGTTGATGGCAGCGCATTTGACCGTGTATACACCTTCGTTTTGGTAGGTATGGCTCGGGTTCTGAAGCGTGCTGGTATTTCCATCGCCGAAATCCCAGAACCATGAAGTTGCTGTATTAGGACCGAGTGCAGATTGGTCAGTAAAATTGGCGGTGCCACCGCAGCTGTAAGTTCTGTCTACTGAAAAACCTGCAATGGGAGCTTCTTCAGGGGTGTTGCACGCCCAAGCCACGGCAAATCCCTCGTCTTCTAACCATTCTTCATTGGATCGGAAGACCAAGGTGATCGCTGATCCTGACGACGTAATGCTAGCTGGAGGCGGAGAGTCTTCACAATACAGACCCAAGAGAGGTGCTAGGCTGTCGCTCCCATCATATACATACAGGTAGTCTGCGCCGTCGCACACAATTACCCACTGCAAGAAGGTCAGCGTTACGCTTTGGGCACCCGTCGGTGCAATCGTAATCATCGCGTCGCTGTTGGGGCTGTAGCCATACATAGGGCCGCCGTCATCGTAAACGATTCCCTCGCAATTGGTTTGAGTAACGGCCGTCCCATTGCTCGCTAAAAGCACGTGGCAGGTATCACTCGAGCCAACGCGCATGTAGTCCACCTTGGTGATGGAATCAGCACCGCAAGAAGACGATGTATGCAGAGAAACTGTGTAGTCTCCAGCCGAAGTATAGGTGTGGGTTGGCTCAAATGCTGTGCTAGTGTTTCCGTCACCGAAGTTCCATAAGAAGGTGTTTCCCTGGTAGCTCTGGTTGTAGAATTGGACAGCTAGTGGCGCAGAACAATTGGAGGTTAGGTTGGCGACAAAGTCCGAAGAAACGCTATTCGAAGAAAAATCAGGTCCAACGCCTACTGCATACCATCCAGACCAAGTACTTTCTACTTGTTGAGAGCAAGCGCCAAAAAGATCTACGGCTGCTTGGATAGAATAGAAGCGAGCGTCGGCATAATTGCTGAATCGCGTCATATATACGGTCAAGTTGCGGAAAGCAATTGCCTCTGCGTCCATCACGCCAATGCTGTCCACAGAGAAGGCGTCTCCGTTGTCGTTCGTGCCAGAACCACCTTCAGAGATGAGGTAAAACCAATAGTTCTGAACACCACTGTTCGTGTGAACGCCATAATTGTCTCCGGCGGTCGTTTGCCATGACCCTCCTAAGTATGTATCTGGCTGTCCATATAGATTCGGATTGGACATTGAGCGAATGATAAGCCCGAAGTCTTCACCCATCGTCCAGTCAGCGGATGTTGGATCCACATAGAATTCCAACGCAGAACCAAATATGTCCGAAAAACTCTCATTCAGCGCCCCTGCTTCCTTCCAGTATACCTCGTTGGCGGTAAATGTGTTGAGGCCATGTGTCACTTCGTGACCGCAAACATCCAAGGAGGTTAGAGGGGTAACTGCGCCGCCATTGCCGTCGCCATAAATCATACGCGCTCCATCCCATCCAGCGTTGACGAGGTTTGTACTGTAGTGCACATAACTGTGCAAGGCAAAACCATTGTCGTCGATGCTGTTGCGATTGAATCGATCCATGAGGTAGTCGTAGTACATCTCCGTCCCAAAATGAGCGTCGGTGCTGTACTGATCGAAATTCAAGGTGTCGTCCCATACATTGGTAGAATCACAAAAATCGACGGCTGCCGAGAAGTCTGTTCCATAATTCAGGTTCCAAGTGTGGATACCGTTGCCTCGTCCTGTCTCATGCAAGCAGAAGTTGCCGTTGTCATGATCGGCTATGAGGGTTTGCTCACCTGAGTACATGGTTTGAGCGGTAATGGCACTGTCTGCATGATGGATGCGCTCATTTTCAAATAAGAGGCTTCCATTAGAAGCGTCGAAGTACAATTCCTTTCGAGCGTGGGGAGTGTGGGCGTAGATGTCAAATTTCCAGGCAAGATGGTGCTCTATGGTCTTCCCATCTAATCCGCTTGTAAACACTTCTAAGGATCCGTTGGGCAAATAGGTTGCCGTCGGGTCGTTTTGCATCATTTTCAGCATTTCCTCTTCGGCGGGTACTTCCCACATGTAGGTACTGGCGTCCATGTGATCCAAGGCCGCTTGTAGCGCAGCTTGCTCAGTGAGCGATGGCTGAGTGCTCGGGATATTCTCAAACAACTCACCGTTCATGCTGACGACCTCGCCGTTCAATGTGTGGACAATCCAAATGGCAAAGGACATGGGCACACCACTTACGGTTTGCTGGTAGCGGTAATGGGTCATGCCCATTTTGTCAGATTGCTCACCGATCAGGTCAAACCCAACGCCTTTCGACTCTTTGAAGAAATGCATTTTCATCCAGCTTTGCCAGTTATTGACGCTGATGCGATCGCTTTCTCTGAATTTAATGAAGGTTGGAATCGAGGTGTGATCCTCTAGTCGGAGGAGCTCAGTTCCTCTAAGGGTTTGATAGGCTTGATGGCCTTGTAAGATTTCTTCGGCGGTACTGAATAGGCTAGCGCACAGCAGCATCACTGCCAGGAGTAACTTCGTTTTCATAGGGTGGGGTTTGTAGGCTTAGGTTTTATTAGAACAGGCTCGTGGGTTATTCTTGGCAATTTAGATAAAATAGTCAATAATGACAGAAGTGCATCTGGCTTAACGCGTTCGAATTGACATTGTGTCAGCTTCTGGGCGATGGCATAGGCTTTGACCTTGGGGCTGCGAACAAATCAGGATAAATAAGTAATAGCGAAGAACCATGAAAGGAACGATCAACGTACAAGCGGAGAATATCTTCCCCATCATCAAGAAGTTCCTCTACTCGGATCACGAGATCTTCTTGCGCGAACTCGTATCGAATGCGGTAGACGCAACGTCGAAGCTCAAAGCTTTGAGCAGAATGGGCGAGATCAAAGATGACGTGGGCAGCTCCATGATCGAGGTAAAACTCGATGAGAAGAAAGGAACACTAAGCGTCATCGACCGAGGCATCGGCATGACAGAAGAAGAAGTAGAAAAGTACCTCAACCAAGTGGCATTCTCTGGCGCGTCTGAGTTTCTCCAGAAATATGAAGGAAAGGTAGACGATGCAGGCATCATCGGTCACTTTGGGTTGGGCTTCTACAGCGCCTTCATGGTCGCGAAAAAGGTAGAAGTCATCACAAAAAGCTGGAAAGACGAAACGGCAGTGAAGTGGGTCTGCGATGGCAGCCCTGAATTCAACATCACCAAATCAAAGAAGACCCAGCGCGGAACAGAAATCATCCTCCACATCGATGATGAATCCAAAGAGTTCCTCGAAGAAGGTCGCGTAGCCGGTATCCTTGAAAAGTATTGCAAGTTCCTTCCCGTAGAGATCAAATTCGGAACAGAGGACAGCTATATAGATGACCCGAAAGGTGCAAAAGATGACAAGGGAGAAGTAAAGCAGGTGAAGAAGACGGTCGACAACATCGTCAACAACCCGAACCCGCTTTGGAAGAAGCAACCTGCCGAGCTTTCGGCAGAAGATTATTCGTCCTTCTACCGCGAGCTCTACCCAATGACGTTTGAAGAGCCTTTGTTCAACATCCACATCAATGTAGACTACCCCTTCAATTTGACCGGCGTGCTCTACTTCCCAAAGTTGGCCAAGCACAAAGTGGAGCTGCAGAAGAACAAGATTCAATTGTACAGCAATCAAGTATTCATCACGGATTCGGTAGAGAATGTGGTTCCTGAATTCTTG
Source organism: Flavobacteriales bacterium (assembly GCA_013204105.1). Taxonomy (GTDB): domain Bacteria; phylum Bacteroidota; class Bacteroidia; order Flavobacteriales_G; family Salibacteraceae; genus SHAN690. Next base: position 76,679 of record JABMOM010000028.1, on the reverse strand, counting down.
ACCTTACTCCACGGAGTCATCGATTCTCCTGACATTCCATTGAACGTAAGTCGAAGCTACTTACAAAGCGACAGCAACGTAAAGAAGATCAGCGGGCACATCACCAAGAAGGTGGCCGATAAGCTCGCTGAGATGTACAAGAATGATCGCGCCGATTTTGAGCAAAAGTGGCCTGACATGCAGGTGTTTATGGATTATGGTCTATTGACAGACGAGAAGTTCTATGAGCGCATTCAGCCTACTTATTTGTTGAAGAACACAAAAGGCGAGTTCAAGACGTTTGACGAATACAAGGAAGTGATCAAGGATGCACAGACCGATAAGGACGGCAACTTGGTGATCTTGTATACCAATGACGCGGAAGCACAGCACAGCATCATCAGCAAGGCCACCGCAAAGGGCTACGACGTGTTGGAGATGAACACACCGCTTACGGCGCATTTGGTGCAGCAGTTTGAAATGAAAATGGAAAAGGTCAATTTTAAGCGCGTTGATGCTGACGCCTTGGAGAAACTGGTTCCAAAAGAGAACGCGGTCGAAAGCAATTTGACCGAAGACCAGAAGAACACGCTCACGCCAGTGATCGAAGGGATTGTGGACAAGCAAAAGTTTGCGATTCAATACGAGAGCTTGGATGAGAACGATCCGCCCATGATGATTACCCAGAGCGAATTCATGCGACGTATGAAAGAGCAAGCGGAGATCGGTGGAGGAATGATGGGAATGGGCAACCTACCCGATTCATTCAACTTGGTTGTGAACAGCAACCATCCTTTGGTCTCTAAGATCCTGGTCGAGCAAGATGAGGCAAAGCGTTCAAAAATGGTGCAACAGGCAACCGACCTCGCACTCCTTTCAAAAGGAATGCTGAAAGGTGAGAAGCTCACGCAATTCATTGAGCGCAGCGTCAACCTGATTGATTAAGTAAAACAGCATCGAGTAGAAAGAGCCTCCGGAAGGAGGCTTTTTTTTGCCCAAAACACATATGGTCAACAGGCAGTTTCTATCTGCGCGCAACCCCTGCCAGATAGTTTGTTTTTACTATCGTTGCTATCTGAAACGATAAGACATGACAGACAAGATATTATTGCTGGGCTCGGGTGAACTTGGAAAGGAATTGGTCATCGCTCTGCAGCGTTTAGGTCAGCACTTGGTCGCCTGCGATAACTACCCAGGTGCACCCGCCATGCAAGTGGCGCAAGAGTTTGAGGTGTTTGATATGCTCGACGGTGACGCGCTCGAGGCAGCAGTGCGAAAGCATGACCCCAAACTGATCGTGCCAGAGGTTGAGAGCATCCGAACGGAAAAATTCTACGCCTTTGAAAAGGAAGGCTATACGGTTGTTCCCAGTGCGAAGGCAGCGAACTTCACCATGAACCGAAAGCTGATCCGCGACCTCGCGGCAAAGGACTTAGGGCTGCGTACGGCCAATTATCGCTATGCAACCGAACTCGCAGGATTCCGGAATGCCGTGGCAGAAGTTGGAATGCCCTGTGTTGTAAAACCCTTGATGTCGTCTTCGGGCAAAGGGCAGTCGGTCATTCGAACCATGGCAGATATCGATAAGAGTTGGGAATATGCGATGGAAGGGAGTCGCGGCGACTTGAAGGAGGTCATCATTGAGGCCTTCGTTTCTTTTCATACGGAGATTACCCTGCTTACCGTAACCCAGAACAACGGTCCTACGTTGTTTTGCGCTCCAATCGGCCACAGGCAGGAGCGAGGCGACTACCAAGAAAGTTGGCAACCATGCGCGATCGATGCCGCAGACCTAAAAGAAGCGCAGGAAATGGCGGGTAAGGTCACGGAGGCACTCACGGGTGCGGGTATTTGGGGCGTTGAGTTCTTCATTGCTGACGACGGCGTTTATTTCTCCGAGCTTTCCCCACGTCCGCATGACACAGGTATGGCTACACTCGCTGGGTCTCAGAACTTGAGTGAGTTTGAGTTGCACGCACGGACTATTTTGGGTTTACCGATTCCATCCATTCGATTGGAAAGGGCAGGGGTAAGCGCAGTGATATTAGCCACCGATCAAAGCAACGAGCCACCAAGGTTCGAAGGAGTAGAAGAAGCCATGCAAGATCCCCGGCACGACGTGCGCCTTTTTGGAAAACCAAGCACACGTCCTTACCGCAGGATGGGTGTTGTCATCGCCTATGATGAATTGGATGGGGATATGGATGATTTGAGAAAAAGGGCAGCTGAGGCCGCGGCGAAGGTTAAGGTGAATCCTTGATCTCTGACGGCTTACGGTAGATGCCTTTGCCAAGCACATTTACATCCATTTGAATCCCGAAAATGAAGATGATGGGACGCTGACGAAAAGTCGTCTGGACATTCGGAATGGTAGCAAAACTTCCCCCTATTTGGAGCATGGCCTTGACATATTGTGGGCCTCCTTTTAGGGTCAAAGTAGGCTCAATGAAGACGTTGTAAGGCTTCTTAGCCATGAGTCCTAAGTATTCCAAATAATCTTCATCACTCACATAGGATTGCTGCCAGTCTGCCTCCATCGATGTCCATAGACTCGTGATGTATACAAATGAAGTACGCGGCGTAAAGAAGAAATCCACGTATTTGGAGGTGACGCCAATGGAAGGTTGGATAAATCCCCGCACAAAACTCCCGCGCAATTGGTTGCTGTACACCAAGTCCGAATTGAAGATGTTCGCAAATGTTACTTCACCTTCCGTATGTCCATAGCCCGCACCGGCGAATGCATTGAACATAGGCCTAGTGCTTATGTCCGCATCCTTACCATCTAGGTAGAAATTGTGACCAATGCCTACTTCTCCGAAGTAATGCGTTAAATGATCTGATTGGTCGCTGTCTTCAGTTTTTCCCTGACTCCCATTGAGTATTACACCCCACTCATCCGTAATCGCATACCCAAACTGAAGGTCGTTTCCATTGGTGCCTATGCTCGCCGAGGCTTCTAAGTCGCCTTGCCTACGTAAACTGGGGGTGTTGGTCGTGTTTGGAATATACATAGGAGGGGTGCACGCTGCGCAGAACGCCACCAAGACTGCCATGGAAAGAAGCAGCTTCTTCACTATGCATTTTCATTTGGGTAAAGGTGAACCATGCTATGGGAAATAAACATGATGGTGGTCAGGTGATTGGTTTGGGGGTTAGTGAAAAGGGGAGTAGGGGGAGTGAAAAGGTAAAACTAAAAGTGAAAAGTGGAGTAGGGAGCTCCTTCTCAAGTTGTCAGTTCGAGTGGCCACGCCAAAGGCGTGGATGTATCGAGAACAGGGGGAGTGCTGAAAGATGGAAGAGTAAAGATCAGTACTGGGTTATCAAAATCAACAGCCAGAAGCCAGCAGCTAGCGGCCAGAAGCTAAACAACAACTGCAAATTCAATGTGCTCATGTACTAATGAGCTAATGGTCTAATCCTCTAATCAACTACTCCCTAATCCCTAACCGAGGCGAAGCCGAGCTCAGTGAGCGAAGCGAGCTAATCCCTAATCCCTACTCCCTACTCCCCGCCGCAAAGCGGCCAAACTAAAGAATCCCCTTCGGCAGGGCCTTCATGGTCCAGGTTTTCAACTGCTTTGTCACGCTTACCTCGTCGTCTGGATTGAAATCTGTGGTGATCTTCCACGCGTTCTCGGGTTGAAATTCGATTTCCATGTGGCTTGCTACCTGCTCGGCAATGCGATCCGATTGCATGATGGTAATGCACTCCGTATTGAGGTTTGCACTGCGTGGGTCTAGGTTGAACGTGCCGATCACCGTGGTGTGTCCGTCGATCACCATTCCTTTTGCGTGCAGCCCAAAGATGGGCTGGTGATCCAATTCCTTTTGCAATTCTCCCGTCATGATATCCTTTCTCACTTGGGCGTCGGGTCGCAATTCGTAAATCTCCACCCCCGTTGCCAGTAAGGCTTCGCGCTCGCTTTGGTAGGCGCCGAAGGCCTGTACATTGTCGGTGGAGGCTAAGCTGTTGGTGAGGATGCGTACACGTACCCCCCGATCAATGACGGACTTGAACAGGGCGCGGCTTCGATCGGTGGTAATCAAGTAGGGTGTTTGAATTTCTATGCTGGACGTGGCTTGTTGGACGAGGGCTATCAACGCGTCTGTAGTCACACCTCCACCTTCCAATCCTTGATCGCCGCTGTTCTTGCCTGCTGTATCGGCGATAAAGCGAATGTCGTTGAGCCAGACGATGTCTCCTGAGGTTTTAATCCTATCAATGGCCTCCGGCAGATGCTCGATGCGCTCGCGCACCTGTGGCCAAAAATTGCTTGGGTCACAGGCGTAGGCGTGGAGTCTATCATAGGTTGTTTCAGTGGCGACTGGCTTCGGCTCATCGCTGAGTTGTGCCACTGGAACGCTGAGGCGGTGGTTCCAAAAGCCTTCAAATGAAGTAGAAACATCTTCCACAATCCCTCCAATCAACAGAACATCACGGTCGCGAAAATTAAAATCGTGGTTGTAATCAAAGTACTCATCCGCCACATTCCTTCCTCCGGTTATCACCACTTTTCCATCCACCGTAAAGGTCTTGTTGTGCATGCGCTGGTTCGCTCCTCGAAAATCGCTTGCAAACTTCCCTGCCTTTTCGACGAGGTTTTTACCGAGGTTAACCCCAGGATTGTAGATGTTCACTTCGATGTTAGGGTGTGCGTCCATGATCAGCACGTCTTCCAAACTTGCATCGACCATGATGTCGTCCACAAGGATTCGGACTTTGACGCCTCGATCTGCGGCGCGAACGAGGTAGTCACAGGCGATCAAACCAACATTGTCGGTGGAGAAGATGAAGTATTGAAGGTCAATGGTTTTTTCCGCGTATTCACACAACCACGCCCGAATCACCATGGCACCATCACCATCCTCTAAGACATAAGCACCCGTGCTGTCGGCCATTTGGTCTTGCAAATCTTGTAGAACCCCAGAAAGTGTGATGCTATCGTCTCTATGGATGTTCATGCAAAAGTCGGTTTCAATGGGGCCAGACAGTATTTCCTTCTGTTCCTCTCCGCCGCATGCCGCAAGCACCTCGATCATAAAAAAGAAGTAAATGATGCGTTTCATCAAGACATGGAAGCCAGAGAAGAAGCTGATAAATAGAGAATGCACCTGCTAGTCTAACCCTATTTTGATTTGCTGATGAAATACATTGCGATTTTCCCTCCGATCCAGGCCATGGGTAGATAAGCAACCCCGATATCTGCGACGGTAAACCAAATTGGACCGGGCAAGAGATAATTTACCGTGATGCCACCAAGGAGAAAGATTCCACCTACAGAAAGTGCAAAGGTCATCTTATGCGATGCCGCGATCAACCCGGCAAGGATCGCTCCAGCCAACGTGCCCAGTGCATGGGCCAAAAAAGGAAAAATGAAATACTTAGCGCCCAAGCTGGGCAACACTTCTGCCAAAGCATCCATGTCGTTGGGATCTACTCCTTCAATGGGTAAAACGGAACTACCCAATTGAATGAGGGCCATATTGACGATGCTCCCACCGATCCATCCAAGGATGACGGCGAGTATGTTTCTGGCAATGGGGTGCATAGGCGTGAGGTTTAGGAAAGATGAAAAGTATAATAATTTTAAAGAAGAACATGCAATGAGGCTTTCATTCACTTTTCAGCCAACGTCATTCTCATCCCACGAGGCTTATGCGTTCAATTACTTTGGTTGAGCTCTAGTATGACGTTTCCCTTTTTCTCACCGCTCTCCACATAGGTGTATCCTTCGCGAATATCGGCAAGCGAATAGCTTCGATCGATCAGCGGGGAGAAGCTGCCGCGTTCAAGATGATCCCGCATGGATACAAGGGTGCTGGGTATGTCCACAGGTACAGGGAAGATCACTTTCCGACCACCGACTAAGGGAGTAATCAGCGCCAACCAAATGTTCTGCCAGTAGGGACCTAACTCGGTTGAAATGTAAATCCCCCCGGGTTTGAGGATCCGTCTGCATTCGAAGAACGTTCGCTTCCCCACTTCGTCGAAGACATGATCGTAAATGTTATCCTGCAAGGTGAAGTCCTCTTTCGTGTAATCAATCACCTCATCTGCACCCAGAGCTTTCACCTTGTCCATGTACGCAGTACTACTGGTTGCTGTCACGTGCAGACCCTCAGCCTTCGCCAATTGGATGGCCGCTGAGCCTATGCCACCGGTACCGCCGTTGATGAGGACCCGATCTCCCGCCTGGAGTGAAAACTTGTTTAAGAAATTCAATGCATAATGCGCTCCTTCTAGCGAGGCCACGGCGTTTTGATAGGAGATCCCTTCCGGAATTATGATCATGTGGACGGAGGCATCCGTTACCATGAACTCCGCCTGAGATGCGGCGTTCCCATGGTCGTTTAAGCCCATGACGCGATCGCCAGGCTTCCAAGAGGTAACGCCTTCTCCAATGGATTCCACGACTCCAGCGAAGTCGGTTCCTGGGGTCGTTTTTCTGGGCCTCGAAAGACCCGAAAAGGCGCGTATCAAGTAGGGCTTGCCGCGCAGAATTCCACCATCCGTGCGATTGATGGTGGTGGAGTGTACGCGAATGAGTACCTCGCCTTTTTTGGGGTTAGGTTTCGGCACATCTTCGATGGAGATCACTGCTGGACCACCGTATTGATATCTTATGGCTGCTTTCATATGGCGTATGCATGAGCCCTTGAGCTCGAGCGAGTCTTGGTGAAGTCTTGTAATGATTCAATCAAGGTCCATGGATGAAAAATCCTACCGGAAGGGAGCTGTTTCCAATGCGATCTCCCTGCGCTGAGCCTCATCGAATGAGTGGGTTAGTTCTATGAGCGCAATGTACAATTCCAATGGCCCATGCATCGCCCGGAAAGTTTTGTATTTGATACCCTCAATGAAATAATGGCGGCTGGACAGGATAAAATGAAAAGAGCCCAGCAAGTTGCTGAGCTCTTTATCGACCGGCCGGCAATCCCGACCGTATGCTATATGGTTCTGTTTACAGCTTGATGAAGGTGCGCTGAGCAACTGCATCTTCCTTTTGCAAGCGTACGAAGTACGAACCTTGGTCGAGGGTTGAAACTTCGATGGCGTTGTTGTCAGAAACGAAACCTTGAAGGATCACAGCTCCTTTGATGTCGATGATTTCGTAACGTGCGTTGTTGAAATTGCTGATCATCAATACGTCTACTGCTGGATTAGGGAAGACGTTCACATTTTCAGATGTAACATCATTCACTCCAGCAGGAATAGGTAACAGCACTCCGTCAATGACGTGCACTACACCGTTGTCAGCTGCAATGTCTGCGGAAGTAACGGTTGCGCTGTTCACCATTACACCGTTGGTAAGGTCTATGGTCACACTCAAGCCATTTAATGTTGGTACATCACCGTTTGCGAGTTCGGTAGAAAGTACCGTACCCGAAACCACGTGGTAGAGTAGAATGTCAGATAGCGTCTCAAGTGCCAGTAGGCCAGCGATGTCGGTATTCAAACCTGCAGCCAATGCGTCGAATGCCTCATTGGTTGGAGCAAAGACAGTGTACTCCATGAATGGATCTGTCAATGCTGGCAACAATTCAGCGGTGATCACTGCAGTGGCCAGTGTAGAAAAGCCGTTGTCAAGTGCTACATCCACAACCGTTTCGTTTGGAAGTACAACTTGATCAAGTACATGCACGTAACCGTTGTCCGCCATGATATCGGCAGTAGTTACCATGGCTTGATTTACGTACACCATGCCGCCAGATGTCTTGGTAAGCTTCAAGGTGTTGGTAGCGCTGAGTGGAGAAACCACCGCACCGTTTGTAATATCACCGGCCATTACTTCAGAACCGAGCACGTGGTACGTCAAGATATCTCCCAAATTGCTCAAAGCAAGAAGGCCATTGATGTCGGTGTTCAAGCTAGATGCGAGGCTATCGAAAGCTTCGTTGGTCGGAGCAAATACCGTCAAGCCGGCCAAAGGATCTGTCAATGCAGGAAGTAATTCTGCTGTCACAACTGCTGTTGCCAATGTGGAGAAACCATTGTCCAATGCTACGTCAACCACTGTTTCAGATGGAAGTAGCACGGCATCCAATACATGTACGATTCCATTGTCTGCAGCGATATCTGCAGTAGAAACCATCGCTTGGTTGATGTAAACCTCTCCGGTAGACGTCTTGGTCAACTTCAAGGTGTTGGTAGCGCTCAAAGGGTTCACGATATCACCATTGGTGATCATGCTTGCTTCAACTTCTGCTCCCAAAACGTGGTACACTAAGATGTCTGAAAGGTTGGTCAAGGCCAACAGTCCATTGATGTCTGTGTTAAGCGCCGTAGCGAGGTTGTCAAAAGCATCGTTGGTAGGAGCGAATACGGTAAGGGATGCCAAAGGAGCTGTAAGCGCAGGAAGAAGCTCAGCAGTAACTACTGCAGTCGCCAAGGTAGAGAAGCCATTGTCAAGCGCGATGTCTACTACCGTTTCAGAGGGTAGAAGAACAGCGTCAACAGAATGAACAACACCATTGTCAGCTGTTAAATCAGCCGCATTAACCAATGCTTGGTTTGCGTAGACTGCACCAGCACTGGTTTTCGTCATTTTGATGGTGTTTACAGTATTCAAAGGCGTTACAATCGCGCCATTTGTAACTGCTGAAGAAGCAACGGTTGTTCCAAGTACGTGGTACAATAACACTTCGTCAAGGTTTCCCAACGCCAAAAGACCCGCGATGTTGGTGTCCAAAGCATCTGCAAGGTTTTCGAACGCTTGGTTGGTCGGTGCAAAAACGGTCAAGGTGGAAGCGCCATTTTGAAGGGCAGCGTCCAATCCTTCCTGCTCGAGAGCAGCTTTTAAATACGTGTGGTTGGCACTCGTAGAGATGATGTCATCAAATACGTTGGTTTGTGCGTTTACGGCTAGGCCTGAAAGAAGCAAAGCTCCAGCCAATGCCAAAATCCTCATTTTAAAGCGTAACATAATTCGGTTCATAACGATTTTGTTTAATGTTTGAGTTGAAAGTTTAAACACTATCGTTTCAAGAAAGTTTACGATTGCTTAAAATAAATGTATCGACATTGAAAAGTTAACATTTGAGGGAATGGGTTTATAGCTGTTCATCACCCTTTGGTTTCAATGTTCATTCCTTGACCACTCACTCCAAGACCCTGGATACAAAGCGGCCATGCGACCTGTTGCATGGGCCAAGGCAAGGATTCCATGGCAAGCGGTAACCCCTGAACCGCAGTAAAATGCTACATCTTCATCTTTTCCAATCAACGGGCCGTACAAAGTTGACAATGCCTCAGGAGATTTAAAGGTGCCATCTTCATTGAGGTTTTGGGTATAGGGAACATTCAGAGCTCCAGGAATATGTCCGGCGATGAGATCAATGGGTTCATGGATGCCGTTGAATCGATCGGCCTCACGCACGTCGATGAGTACAGAGCCCTCTCCTTTCCTTTCTTCCAATCCTCGCATAGATAATAGGGGAAGCTGCCATTCTGAAGTTGGATAAGGTGGCTTTTCAGCGGGTTCGGGTGCTTGACTTGATGAGATGATTCCACCCTCTTGCTGTATTGCTTGCAATCCGCCGTCGATGACCCAAGCGTTTTCGTGCCCCATTGACCGCAGCATCCACCAGCAACGCGCCGCCGCAAGTGCACCGAAGTTCCGATCGTATATCGCGACCTTAGAAGTAGGGTCAATGCCCAACTTACCCAGCGTCTGGGCAAAGTCACTGGCAGATGGAAGAGGATGTCTGCCTCCTCTGCTTGGGTCTGGCCCGATGTCAGAAAGTTGACGGTTGAGGTCTACCCAGTGGGCTCCTTTGATGTGCGATTGGAGGTATTGCTCTTGTGCATTCGGACCAAAGGTGGCGTCTAGGATGACAAGTTCAGGGCCGTTGATCAATGACAGGAAGGCAGCTGCGGAAAGTAGGGGGCTAGGCATGGTATTGCTGTTTGACTAAACGGATATCTAAAAGTAAATTCCTCCCCGAGGCAGCGGGTCGCGAACTCAAATTACCACCAAACAATAAAGGTTCGCTCCACTGAGCCATCAGGGTGCAGTGTCCACACCATGGGCGAATACTTCTGCTTCAGCTGTTTGGTAAGTTCATCTACGATGCTCGGGCGTGCGTGCCATGTTCGGTTGTACATTGGGTCAATGAGCCATTCTTTACGCTCGCATAAGTAATGCTGATTGCCTTCATCCTCCCGAGCTAAGAATTCTTCCATGCGACACCACGTTCCTGCGATGGCCGATGGACTAATGGAGGGGTCGCTTCCTTCATATGCGGAGGGCACAAACGCAAAGCCAGGGAGTGCCAATCGCTGCTCGCTTGCACGCGGGTCAATTCCAATTTCCTTCAAACGCGGTAAGGATCGGGGATCATTCAACAGCGCGAATTGTTGTTCGTAGAGCTTTTTAAGCTTTTGAGATAAAAAATCTCGCCGATTCGGGCCTGTCCATTCTTCCCCTTGTACCGCATCAGGATCTAGTAAGTACCACTTGCAAGCCATCTCTAAGTGCACCGTTTTGTCGAGCTTCAGATCCCGGTAGAAAAAGTCAAATTCGCCTAAGGTTCCTCCTTCTACCACCACTTGCACATTGTCTGCGATCAATTCAAAGTCCGGATGGCAATGGAGATAGTGCTTCATATAGGCCTCGGCGCATTTGCCGATTACCAAGCCCTCGGGAAGGATCGTTTCAAAAGGAGGAAAGCTGGGGTCTAAGTCCATCTCGAATAAGGCAACCCCCGGAATCTCCGCTTCAGCCAGCAGAGAACTACACTGATACAATCCCAAAGCACTCAACCGCCCGATTTCTTCTGAACTGAACATGGGCGAAAGATAAACAAGTCACGCGTTTCATTCGCTTGCAACTTCAAACTCAACTGCCACTGCAATCTCGGATGGTTAGAAAGTCCTTCCAGTAAAATTGCTTGGGCTGGCCGTTGCACAAGCCAGCCGCCAGTAGCCAGAAGCTAGCTGCGAGTTTTCAATCTCAACTGCAACAACAATGAGCTAATGAACTGATGAGCTAATGCTTATTCACTAATCCCTAATCCCTACTCCCCAAGCGAGGCGAAGCCGAGCTCAGTGAGCTAATCCCCAAACAGCGTGTACACCGCCAAGTCCTGGTACCTTCCATTGAAGAAGCCTCGATCTTTGAAGTAGCCTTCTCTTTTAAAACCTCGCTGCTCGAGCAGGTGGACGGCACCTCGGTTCTCTGGGTTTACCTTGGCCTCTATCGTGTGCAAGCGCAAATCCTCTAGGCCAAATCGGACGATCTCCTCAAAGGCCTCTTGTGCGATTCCTTTTCCCCAGTACTCGGTCGCCATTTCCCCTCCGATCTCTGCGTGGCGATGCTCGACCTCGATGTTCATCAAGCCACAGGTCCCTATGATCGTATGGTGACCGCGTAAGACGCCGGCAAATCCAATGGCTTGCTTGTGTTCGAATGCCTTTTGTGTTCGGTCGACCAACTGAATGGCGCTCTCTAGTTCTATCGTTTCGGGCCGGGGAATGAAACGGTTGATCATCTTATTCGACCGCATGTGCATGATGGCTTCGGCGTCTTCAATCTCAATGTCGCGCAGTACCAAACGACGGGTGGTCAGTTTTGGGAAGTGATCGAAGACTGTTTCGTTTACCATGGGGGTGTGATTACTGCATCAAATCTAATGATCACTAAATCATAAAAATCATTGCGCAACCTGCTTCGTTGCACCGCATACCTCTTCAATCTATTACCTTCATCGCCATGCGAACATTTCTTCTTTCATTCCTACTCATGCTCGGGGCTTCAACCCAGGCGCAAGAGGATTACCAAAACATTTTTAATCAGCTCACTGAAGAGGGGAATTGGGAGACAATACCATCCTTGCTCCAAGGCTGGGAGTCAGCAAATCCGAATGATGCACAACTGTTCGTAGCTAAGTTCAACTACTTCTTCCATGAGTGTCGAAAGGAGATGGTGCAGATGACGACCGAAGAACCTGAAGTGGAACACATGGTGATCAATGACACCATGACGGGAGAGGCTGTGGGTTATATGTACAGTGCATTGGTATACGATGACTCTATTTTCAGTCTTGCAATCCAATCCATCGAGGAAGGGCTAAAGCTTTATCCTAAGCGTTTAGACATGCACTTCGGAAAGATTTATGTGCTGCGCGAGAAAGGGGAGATTGGTGAGCACATCAATGCCGTGTTACGCGTGATACGGCTCCACGAAAAGTACCACGATGAATGGCTATGGGCCAACAATGAACCCATCGAAGACATCAATGAGATGTTTACCGGATCCATGCAAGACTATTGCTACGCTTTGTTCAATATGGCAGAACCAAGGATCGATGGAGTGGAGCAGATATCGATGCTGATGACCCAATTGTATCCGGCAGATGTGCGGTTTTACTCGAACCTCGGCGCGTGTAAACTGATGACCCAGGACTTTTCATCCGCGCTTCAGTTCTTTCTTGCCGCCAATGAAAAGCAGAAGAACGATGCAGTAGTATTGAGCAATATCGCCTATGCCTATTTATTGATGGAACAACCCGACAGCGCAAAACTTTACTACCAGCAATTAGAAACGAAAGGAGATGTGCAACAGGCGGCATTTGCACGGGAACAGATCGAGCAAATCGATGCGCGCAAGTGATTTTCAAACCTTGCAAATCGTAAATCAGACGCTCAATGCGTCTTCGGAAGAATCAACGCAATAAGTACATTTACCGCTCACGTAAAACGGATATGAAAGAATACAAGGACGAAGTAGAAGCAGCAGATGATTTTGGAGTGAAAGTGAAGGCCTTAAAGGCTGAAGTGAACAAGGTGATTGTTGGACAAGAGGATGTATTGAATGCACTGTTGACTTCAATCTTCAGCAATGGTCACTGCCTGCTTGTCGGAGTTCCAGGACTTGCCAAGACATTGCTTGTCAGCACGATCAGCGAAGCCTTAGGCCTCGATTTCAGCCGGATCCAATTTACGCCAGACTTGATGCCATCAGACATCATCGGTTCTGAGATTTTGGATGAGCACAGAAATTTTAAGTTCATCAAAGGCCCCATCTTCGCCAACATCATCCTAGCAGATGAGATCAACCGTACGCCTCCTAAAACCCAAAGTGCATTGCTCGAAGCCATGCAGGAGCGGGTTGTAACTACGGCCGGACATCGTTATCCACTTGAACCACCCTTTTTTGTGCTTGCCACGCAAAACCCTATCGAACAGGAGGGAACCTACCCCTTACCCGAAGCCCAGCTGGACCGATTTATGTTCAACATTTGGGTGGACTACCCCTCGTTTGAGGAGGAAGTGGAAATTGTGAAGTCTACTACAGGAACGCATGTGGCGCAATTGAATAAGGTCATGTCTTCTGAAGAGATACTCTTTTTTCAAAGTTTAGTAAGGCAAGTGCCTGTTCCAGATGGCGTAATAGACTTTGCCGTAAAACTGGCCAATTCTACGCGCCCTGGAAAAGAATATTCACCCCAGATCACGAATGAATTTGTGAATTGGGGAGCAGGTCCTCGAGCAAGTCAATACCTCGTCTTGGGTGCGAAATGTCACGCCCTGATGAATGGACGGTATACGCCAGACAATGAAGATGTGCGCGCGGTCGCGACCAATGTATTGCGCCACCGAATCGTCCGGAATTACAAAGCGGAAGCAGAAGGAGTGGCAACAGAACACATCATCGAAGAACTGATGAAGCAGGCTCAAGCCTAAAGCATCACAGGTTTCGAATCGGTGATGTGATCAGCTTCCGAGTGAATTTGGGATAGAAAATTGCCAAGGCCAATACGAGGTACTCCAAGGCGATGAGAATCATGTTTTCCTCGTAAATGCTCGTTTCATAAGCACTGTAGCTCACGAAAACAACGACGCTCCAGATGACCGCAAAAGGTCGTCGTGAAAAGATCCCGATGATGATCAAAAAGGAGATATACCACGGATGCACCGTGGTCCCGAGTAAATAGTAAGCTAGGGAGAGCCACAAGGTAGAGCGAAGCGCCGCAGATAGCCTTCCCCACGGTTGTCGCCACCAAAGGTAGAGTCCAACCAGCGCGGTGAGCATTCCCAGCATCGGACCGACAACGGTAATAGGATTATAGCCCACCAGTGACTCGCCAAGTCTGCTAACCACGTAATAGATGCTAGCGTTGAATTCGAATTGCAGGAAGTAGAGATTGATGCTCTCCAAAAAGTGCATGAGGTAGTCCCATTTGTAATAGATCGGGAGGAAGAGGATCAAACTGGAGCAGATAAAGGCCGCGAAGAATTGGAGACGATCCTTTCCCTTGAATGCTTTCCAGAGAAAGGGAATCATCAGCAATGGGAACAACTTGGTTGCTACGCTCAGCGCCAATGCCCCGCCAGCGAGTGCAAAGTTTTTCTCCTGGATTTGGTGCAAGGTGAGTACTACGAAAAAGATCATCAAAGCCTCAAAATGAGCATTGCCTAAGACATCTATAATCAGCAAAGGATTCAGCATGTAGAGGACGCTATACTTTGGACTTATATTGAATTTCAAAAGCACTTGGGGTAGCATCCAGATGGTGGCAATCTCCGCCAACAGCAGAGGAAGCTTGATGATCAACGAGGAGAGGTAGAGGTCGTTAGAAGCCAAGGCTCCAAATGCGCTGATCACTTGGATCACGGTGGGATAAACCGAGTAGTAGGAAGTTGAATTGATCAGCGGGAAGATCTGTTCAAACGGAGCGTGTAAGTTCTCCTTGAAAAATTCTATCGGAGTAAAAGCGAAAGGATTGACGCCCTCCAGTATCACCGTTCCATCCCAGATGAAGCGATAGAGATCTTCGCTTAAGGTCGGAAAGGCGAGCCATGCGATTCCACGGAATAGGACGCCGAGAAACGCGGCAGACCGTATGCTTCGGACTTCTTGATAAAGAACGAGGTAGGCGCCACACATGGCAAAGTAGACGGTCAACAGTTGAACCGTTTCATCCCGCGGGGTCATGAAAAGTAAGGCGATTTCGGCGAAGAGATAAAGCACGACTGCGACGACCGCAATGCTATTGATCCTCGCCCAACTCATTCGTTTCGTTCGATGCGAAGAATTTCGATGCGTCTCTCCCGTGCAGCAGTGGGACTGTAGATTGCTCCCAGCTGATCGCTCAGGTCGTCAGATACATTCACAGCCGCTTGGCTTTCACCATAGGGAATTTTGTCAATGGTGAGCTGGCCACTATTGATAAAGGGCACGAAAGACCCGGTGTCGTATTGCACGATATAGTTCTCCATGGAGGCGATTCTACGGTAGGTCAAGTTAAGGTTATAGTCGCTATCTGCAAGGGGAGAGGCATATCCTTTCACGCCCAAAGTGATCGATGCCCCCTTGTTCAACTCCCTCAATAACACATTCAAAGCCTTGTTTAACTTGCTCAAACTCCGCTTCAAGTCTTGCTCAAAGAAGGACTCCATCACATTGCCCAATTCCATCTTGGTGGTTCCATCAAAAGCACTTCCATTCACAGCGTCGATGTAGTCAAATCGCATGGCAAGGTACTCGGTGATGGTCTCAGAATAGGTTCGTTCCGTCGTACGAGCGGTTGTGCGCGGATCAGGCCGGTCGTTGTGGAAGTAAAGACTGATCGGTAGCAGCGTCTGCAATTCTTCGAGGTTCTGAGGATTCTCAATTTCGATGACCTCGGGTTCATCCGCCAGCAAAGTGTCAGATGCTAAACTGTCTGCGGGTAACGTATCGGCAATTACGGGTGGAGGGAGGACTTTGATGCGATAGAAATCATTGCAGCAGGTTTCATTGCCACTTTTCTTGAGCCCACTGGCTCGGTTCGATGCGAAATACCCTAAACTGTCGGTCGTGTGTAAATGCGTGTAATAATCGTCCGCCGGAGAGTTGATTCCTGGCCCCAAGTTCTCCGGGAGCGAGCTGTTTCCAGGGATGCCCTTGGCCTTAAAGACATCGAAGCCTCCAAACCCTGGAAGACGGTTGGAACTGTAATACAAAGCAGTATCGCCGTTGTCAAAGTATGGGGTGATGTCGTCCCCCTTCGAGTTGATAGTGGAACCCATGTTGCGCAAACGCGTCGTGGGATTTCCTTGCTTCATGGGCACAAACCAAAGGTCCATGCCCCCTTTTCCTCGCTCTCGATTTGAAGCGAAAATGAGGTACTCATCCTCTCCAACGATGGCGAGGCTAGGCTGTGTACTAGAAGCATTGAGAACATTTACCGGGTCGGGAAGGGGTTGAGGATCCTGCCAAATACCATTTTCTTTAACCGTCCTCCAGATTTGGCAACTGGAAAGTTCTTCGCAACGTGAATAATAGAATTGAGTGCTGTCTCGGTTGAAAATGCCGTTGCCAATGTGTACATCCTTCGCTGCAATCGGAAGGTCTATATCTACTAAATGCCAAACGTCATTGTCCCTTTCGGCCTTTTTGATCTCAATGAAAACAGGCTTGCTCTTTTTGACTTCGTCGCTTGCATAGCGCATGGTGCTGAAGTAGATGCTCTGTGCATCGATAAAGAAGGGACTCATTTCGGCGTGGACTGAATTCAGTCCGCTGTCGGGTCGTTGAACCTCGAAGAAAGCGGTGTCGAATTCATGCTCCATAGCCCAGTAACAACTCACTTCCTCGTCACGCGCCCATCGGTAGATATCATCCCTAGCTCGATACATACTCAGGAAAGTTTGAAAACTCAACATGGCAGGCTTGTAATTGCCGAGTTGCTTCAACATAAGTCCCTTGTAGAAATGGGCTTCCGGATATTGATCTTGCCCGTCGAAGTCGATCGTTGCATCATAGAAATCTCTTGCCCGCCGATAGTTGCGCAACATGCGGTAGGCATTGGCGGTCTGAAAGTTTGCTTCTAGGATATTGGTGTCTAAATGAAGGGCTTTCTTGTAGTAGGCGATAGCGGTCTGGTAATACCCGAGTTCAAGCTCTTTGTCTCCTTTGGCAATGTATTGTGCAGCCGATTGTGCTGTGGCCTCTACCGAGATAAACAGCCCAATTGCTAGGAGGAGATATGTCTGGATCAGAGGTAATCTGGGCATTGCCGCAAGCGCTTGACTTTTTCTCGAACCGTGGGGATGATGTAAATCACCGTTGCTTCCCAACCCCCGCGGTAGTTGGTGGCTGGCTGGAGTCTTGAGATATTAATGTCATACGCCCCGCCAACGTACAAGTTGTTCAATTGAATGCCTATGGAAGTATAGGCGGCATCGTTCAAGCGATACCAAAAGCCCATTTGAAGCGAACGCGGGTTCATCGGGCCGGTACTCAAGTGGTAACGAATTGCTGTCCCGCCTTGAAGTTCGGCATGCGGACCTTGCCATTGATAACGCGCAGCGGGCATGATATCCCACACGCCTCCAATAGGAAATGACGTGAGGACATGTACATCATTTCTTCGTGCCAAGCGAGCTTCTGTGCTTTTGAAGAAACTACGGTCAGGCTGTGTCAGGTTCATGGAACTGAACCCAATTCCCCAACGGTTGCGTTCTGAGAAACGCTGCTCGAGATAGGCGCCAGCACCGAAATTGAAAACGTTTGTGCTTCCATTCCCGAACGACTGTTGCGTAGCGAGATTGGGATCAAAGCGAATGCCGTTGAATTGGTCGTCAAATGTCAGTTTGCTGAAGTCAATGCTCTGCATCCAGAATCCCCCTTGTGCACCGACGTGAAGGGATAGGTTCCGGTCGCCGATGATGGGAAAGCGTTTTGAGAGCATACCATAGACCTGGGTGGTCGACAGACTGGAAAGTCCAGCAAAGTCGTGGGAAAATCGCAATCCAGCACCGGTATTCTTAAGGTTGAAAGGAGAATTGACGTCAAATGCGCCCCCGAATGTTTGAAAAGGTTGGGCCGACACCGACCACCATTGGTTCCGAGTAATTCCGTGCAGTCGATAAGTCCCTTCGAAATGTCCAGTCAACGCTGGGTTTGTAAATGTAGGGGCTGCGAAGAACTGACTGAAGTGAATGTCCTGAGCTTGGGAAATCATTCCCATGGAAACGAGTGCTATGGTCCAGAGCAGCTTTCTCATTGGAGTACGGTAACGTTTCCTTTCGTGTAGTATTCCTCATTGGTAATACACACGGCCCGCAATTGATAGACATATACGGCATGATCAGCCGGTTTTCCTTTGTATAATCCGTCCCAACCTTCATCAGGGTCTTCGGTAGAGAATACCTCATTGCCCCAGCGATCAAAAACAGAGAACTCCATTTCCTTGATGTTGCGCCCACGCACAAATAATTTATCGTTGACGCCATCTCCATCGGGTGAAAAGGCAGAAGGAACGAAGACCTCGGGTGTGTCACAAAGGATTTCAAAGGGTTTGATAATTACCGTATCTCGGAAGGTGCATCCCTTGGCAGTTGAATCGCTCACCACCCAGATGTACATCATCTCTTCCTTAGGTTGAACCGTGGGGTCGGCGGACTGTGGATCACTGATGTACCTGTCCGGTGTCCAGTAGAATTCAAGGCCTGCCCCAGAAGGCGACCCATGGAGCTGAACGATCTGACCGCGGTAGAACGTGTCTACCTCGGCATAGGCTTCAACCATGGAGGCATCGAGCGATGATACATTCAAATGCACGGTGTCTTCTGCCGTGCAACCATCAGCTGCTATGCCCACTGCGCGCAAATAATAGGTCTGTGCCGAATCCAAGACTACTTCAATGAAGTTCTGATCAGTCGGAGCTATCGTTTCGTTGGGGTCGCTGGTAAATGCGTCCAAACTCCAGTAATAGATGAAAGTATTCAGTGGATTTTCAGAAATCGCCCGGATAATCGTAGGATCATTTTTACAAATGGTGGTGTCGGCCGTCAATTCGATGTCTAAATCCGAAACGGTGATCAACACCGTGTCGATCATTTGGCAGCCATTGATTTTGGTCGTTCGGAAATAGAAGAAATTCAGTGGATCGGGTAGGGCATCAATAAAATAAACGCTGTCCGTGCTCAGAATGGAAGTGAAAGAAGGATCGTCGCTCCATTCGTAGGTGGCCGAATCATTTACGGCGCTGCCACTGATGAAAAACGGCGTAAATGAACTGCACACAATCGTGTCGCTCGAAGATTGGATCGGGTAGGCGTCGATGTTGATCTGCTGCAGAATACGTTCCTGGCATCCTCCGTAGTCAATGACCAATCGGTACAAGGTTGAACTGGTGACCGTAGCGGTGGGGTTCAAGCTGTTCGGGTCGTCCAAATTGGTAATGGGAAGCCAGGAAAGCGTCGCATTGTTGAGGTCTTGATATTCGTTTGGGTCTGGACCTAAAATGGCAGATTCTCCTATGCATCGTTCGATGTCTGGTAAAGTAAAGTTCGTGTCTTGTGCAATCGTAATCTGACGGATCAAGGTGTCCGAAAGGTTGCAACTCGTTGGGTCGTTTACGATGAGGCGCACATCATAGGTTCCCTTGGAGTTATAGGTGATCGAAGGATTTGTTTGCGTTGAAGTCTGACCATTTCCAAAATCCCACACAAAGGAAGTGCTGCTTTGGGTTACACTGTTGTTCTGAAGATTCAGCGTGAAAGGCGCACAAGCAAAGGGAGGGATAGTAAAATCTGCAACGACAATCGGCAACTCAAAGTCAATCTTGAACACGGCATTGTTGCAATTGAAACTGTTGTTGGTCTCGGACCACGCTCCGGGGTCAGGTACGATGGGGAAGTCGTCGAAGCCCCCGCAACTGGCGCAAACACTGTGATAGATCTGTCCGCCTCGGTCAAAGCGACTGGTTCCTCCATCCACGTGATCGTCAGAGAGCAAACCGCCGTAGAAGGATCCGAAGACCAAGGAATTGCCATCCGCTGCAACAACAGCCAAGTAAAAATCCGATCCATCGTTGTCTGGGTTGGCGCGAAAAGCATCAAAGGTCGTTTGTAGGCCATCCACGTTACTCGCATTATTGCTGGTTGAATTTGAATTCAACGGGCCTCCCCATCCACTGATGTAGACTGAATTGCACACATCTACTAAGAAAGCGGTAGGTGATATATTGGGTTGTCCCGTTGTACTTCCGAACTGGGTCGTCCATTCACGCTCACTGAGATCAGGTTTCAGAACACCGAGGATTTGCCCGCCTCCTGGATTGTTCCAATTCGCATTGAAGATCATTTGACTTCCCGTGTGCTCTGTCTGCCCGAAGAAGTGAGGATGGTCCCTCCGGTCGAGCTGCATGATGTAGATCTGGTCATACGCCGCAGAACCGTAATAAGTAGAATGCATCATTGAGTCGCCACCGGCGCTTAATTCAGAGATGAAGCCATCGGCGCGCCCTCCGCGGTAACTCGTATTGTAAGCTCCTTGGGTAGTTGGAAAGTTCGATGAACTCGTGCCGCCGCCAACGTAAACGGTTCCATCAGTGGCCACATCCACACCATAAGCGGCTTCGTCATTTTCTCCCCCTATGAAGGTAGACCAGAGGATATCGGTGAGCGCAGGAGTCAGTTTCGTGACGATGGCATCCTGACCTCCGTTGTGCGAAAGATCAAATCCGTTCAGCACGGGGAAGTCGACACTATACGTACAAGAAGAAACATAGACATTCTCGTCATCGTCAAGGTTGATCTCACCGCGAAACTCATCAGAGTAATTATAGGCGAGATCAGGACTTAGGTTTAGGCCATCCGTACTCGTCCCTCCAAGGTAGGTCGACCCGAGAAGTGAGGACCCAGAAGAGTTGAAGGCCGTAATAAAGATGTCCACTCCATCTGAAATATTTCCGAAGATGTTTACGGAAGGTCCTCCTGCGAAAACGCGATCGAATGCGGAAGTAGAGGTAGGGAAGTTTTCGGAACCCGTTGAACCCATCACATACAAGTTGCCGGAGCTATTGACGATTAAACTATGTGGGTGATCGTATCCGTTGCCACCGAGGTAGGTGGAATAGATCAGTTGGGTGCCCGATGTGTCGTATTTGGTAATGGCTATGTCGCATGTTCCAAAATTGAAGGATTGATCAAAGGCGCCAGTGGTATAAGGATACCCCGTGCCAAAGACAATTCCTCCAGCGTAGAGGAAGCCGTTGTTGTCTGGAGCGGCTGTAAATCCCCAATTGTCAGAAGTGCTCCCCGAAAAGGTCGAGAAGATAACCACAGGATCGATGACCAGAGGAAGAAAGGGATCGACTTTGCCTAGGACGTACGAAAGCCTTCCGTTTTCGAGGGAAAAATGACCTTCGATCTCGAATTCACGCTTGGCATTGTACTGATAGACATACGGCGCAAGCTCAACGATGTCTTGCAAGGAGGTCCGCATGATGACGTTCTCTTCACGGTCGAGGTAAAGCGCGTCTAGGCCTTCGGTTTCGATCTGAATCACGGATGCATCTACCCCCGCATCGACGTGAAATTCGTACTTCAGCGATTGGCCATTGTGCATCACATGCAAATCGATTCCGTCGTATAGGTCTCGATAGATTACCGTCTGGACGGGGTGTATGGAGTGTTTCCATTTCGTTGGGTCATTTCCCAGGTAGAAATTCTCATACGCATCGGATGGATTCTCCACGTCGAAGAGCACGTCTGTGTTGGCATTGACGAAGTGAAGTTTGAAGGCGTGGTGACGCATCACGTCGCTCGAATCCAGTTTTCGATCGTGGAAGGCTTCCAATTTCTCCGGATCGATCAAGTGAAAAGTGATGGTTCCTTGCTCTAAAAATACCGCGCCAGCTGGGATTCCAGCTCGAAATACGAAGGGGTCGTCCCATTGACCAAGGTTGCGCACAAACCCATCTGCACGGGCCGAAATCGCCATGAAAAGAAAGGTCAAGATGGAAAGGAAATATCTCATTCGCATAACAGAACTGGTAAAGATAAAAGACTAAATCCAGCGCGAAAGGTTGGCCTGATGAAAAAGAAGGGAACAACGGGCCTCGGCGCTTGAAGGGTCGGTTGTACGCTCATTTCCATTTACTTTGTAACTCAAAGTGAAATCCATGGAATCAAACGAACAACCACTCGACGCGCTCAAGGATATCAAGGCCTTGATGGAGCGCAGTTCGCGTTTTATATCCCTGAGCGGCCTGGCAGGTGTCTTCAGTGGAATCTTCGCACTGGTGGGTGCGGCGGCGGCTTATTGGCGCGTCAACATAGCCCCATGGGCCGTGCGAAGCGATGATACACCCTTTGGTACGGGCCGCATTGTGCACATCGACACGGATGTCGCCAGGTTCTTAGCGGTAGATGCCATCCTTGTGCTCCTCGCGAGCCTTGCGGTTTCGTACATCTTCACCAAACGAAAAGCGAAACGCAAGCAGCAACCTCTTTGGGGGGCGTACAGCAGACACATGCTCATGAACCTGAGCGTACCCTTGCTTACAGGGGGACTTTTTTGCCTCATCCTCTTTTACCATGGATTGATCGGTTTGATTGCTCCTGCTACGCTTGTTTTTTATGGTTTGGCTTTGATGAATGCGGGAAGGTTCAGCCTTGAGGAGATCAGTTACCTCGGATTATCGGACGTCATTCTGGGCTTAGTCTGCCTATTTTTTCTAGGTTATGGATTGATCTTTTGGGCCTTAGGATTCGGCCTATTGCATATTGTTTATGGCATCTTAATGTACGTCCGTCACGATCGATGAAAGGAATCATCCATCAACTCGATAAGGCTTTTGAGAGCCGTATTCGTCTCGGCATCATGTCTGTGCTGATGGTGAACGAGTGGGTGGAATTCAATGAACTCAAGCAACTTCTTGATGTCACAGATGGCAACCTAGCCAGTCATATTTCTGCGCTCGAAAAGAAAGGCTTTGTGGAAGTGCGCAAGCGCTTCGTCGGGAAAAAACCCAATACTTCTTTTCGCATCAGCCAAGAGGGAAGAACGGCATTCGAACATCACATCGCTGCGCTGGAAAACTTATTGAAGCAACAAGGATAATATATTCAGCATGTTGTTATTTTTAGCACGTGCATTTCATCGCAGATAATCTTAAGTTCATTCGGAAGAAAAACGGATGGACGCAGGACCAGTTGGCCCGCCAATTGGGCGTTAAGCGTTCGTTGATCGGCGCATACGAGGAGGGCAGAGCAGACCCTCGGATCTCATTCCTCATGCACCTGTGTCAAAAATTCGGTTATTCCATGGACCAGTGGGTGGGTAAATCGCTCGACGATCAAACTACGCCGAATGACCGATACAGCGGTAGCAATCTGCGCATCTTACCGATTACCATTGATCGGGAAGAGAATAAAGAACGAGTCTCCTTGGTTCCAGTGCAAGCAGCAGCCGGCTACCTTAATGGCTTTGGTGATGTAGAGTTCATCGAGTCCTTGCCCATGTTTGACCTGCCCTTTCCGGAAGTATCCAAGGGGAAGACCTACCGCGTATTTCAGATCAAAGGAGACAGCATGTTACCCATTCCTTCTGGGGCATATATACTCGGAAGCTATGTCATGGATTGGAGGAGTGTCCGAAACGATGAACCTTACCTCGTGATCAGTAAATCCGAAGGCATCGTCTTCAAACGGCTACTGAATAACCTCAAAGACGGCTTCCTGACATTGAAAAGCGATAATCCAGCCTATGATTCATTCGACATTGAAGCAAATGATATTGCGGAAATATGGAAGGCGGAAGGCGTTACTACATTTGGGTTCGATCAAAGCAGCCACGGTGGCCACTCGGAACTGATGGAGGAATTGAAGTCCATCCAGCGAAAACTGGACGCGTTTACACAACAAAATAACTGAGACAATGAGTCAAACGGATGAGCGTACGGTCGTGCTTCGGCATTTGACCTTGGAGGATTATAATGACTTGAAGGATGCGATGATTCAGGCGTACAGTGGTAGCCGAATGAGCTATTGGGGGCACGAGAACATCTCGGATATTCTGAAAATCTTTCCAGAAGGACAGATTTGCGTCGAGATGAATGGCACCGTTGTAGCAGCTGCGCTCTCATTGATCGTTGATTACAGTAAATACGGGGACGATCACACCTACAAGGAGATGACCGGCGACTATACCTTTTCAACCCATGATCTGGCAGGTGATGTCTTATATGGTATAGAGATCTTTGTGCATCCCGAGTACAGAGGGTTGCGACTGGCACGTCGACTATACGATGCACGGAAAGAACTATGTGAAAACCTAAATCTCCGGAGCATAGTTGCAGGAGGTAGGATACCCGGTTACGCGAAGCAGGCCGATCAAATGACACCGGGAGAGTACATCGAAAAGGTTCGGGTCAACGAGCTCTACGATCCCATCCTCTCATTCCAGTTGGGCAATACCTTCCACGTGCGAAGGGTGCTCAACAATTACCTTGAAGGAGACATCCAGTCAAAGGAATATGCCACCCTCATCGAATGGAACAACCTCTATTACGAAGCCAAGCCAAAATTGATCAATCGCCAGAAATCGGTGGTTCGATTGGGTTTGGTGCAATGGCAGATGCGCCCTACGCCAGACCTAGACACCCTCAAAGAACAGATCGAGTTCTTCGTGGATGCGGTTGCCGGTTATAACAGCGATTTCGTGTTGTTCCCCGAGCTCTTCAATGCTCCACTGCTCGCCAAATACAACGACATGGTTGAAGCCAAGGCGATGCGAGAGTTGGCGAGTTTTTCAGGTCCATTGCTCAGCTACTTCAAGGAATTAGCAGTAGCGTATAATGTGAACATCATTACAGGAAGTTATCCTGTCTTGGATGGAGAGAAACTGTACAACGTTTCTCATCTATGCAGGCGAGACGGAAGCAGCGAAGAATATCGAAAGATCCATATAACGCCAAGTGAGGTTAGCGCTTGGGGCATTGCAGGTGGGAATGAGTTGGGAATCTTTGATACCGATTGTGGTAAGATTGGGGTGGTGATTTGCTATGACGTTGAGTTCCCTGAATTGGGAAGGTTATACGCCGATCAGGGGGTACAGATACTCTTTGTCCCCTTTCTCACCGATACCCAAAATGGATACCACCGGGTTCGACGTTGTGCGCAAGCAAGGGCCATTGAAAACGAATGCTATGTGGCAATCGCAGGTTGTGTAGGCAACCTGCCGAAAGTGAGCAACATGGACATCCAGTATGCGCAAAGCGCTGTGTTCACCCCTGCTGATTTTGCCTTTCCAGAGAATGCTGTAAAAGCACAAGCGACACCTAACAATGAAATGACGCTCATCGTAGACGTAGACCTTGATCTCCTAAGAGAATTGAACACCAAAGGAAGCGTGCGAAACCTGCATGATCGCCGCACAGATCTCTACGAAGTCAGTCTAAAAAAATCTTAGGCTAAAATTTGCGGAAGTGGCAGTCCTTTCCCATTACTTTGTTCTGAGGAAACAATACCACTATGTCATCAGGAAAACCAAGGATTGCTAAGGACTACGACAAGCTCACAGAAGAGCTGATCAATCAGATTAAATTGGAATACCCATTTGGATTTGAAGAGAATCTGATTTCCTATAAGGATGCCAAAGGCAATAAGATCAGCGCCCTACCTTTTGAGTCAGAGGAAGTATACTACTTAGTCAGGATGACCAAAGCAGAAGCACAAAAGATCATCGAAGAGGATGCTGACTACAATGACGAAGGTAATTTACGGGAGGACTTTGCCGAGGAGGCGGACTCAGAAGATTCGGAGGAAGAGGAGTCTAAAGACGACACTCCAGATGAAGATTCAGGCGATGAGGAAGAATATTAATGGCTAAAAAGACGGCAATCATCGGAGCGAGCGATAATCCTGCGCGCTACAGTTTCTTGGCGACCAATATGCTGAAGGAATATGATCACGCTGTTGTGCCACTGGGAATTCGTGAAGGAAATATCGGAGGAACAGAGATCATCACCAAATGGCCCGATGTCATCGAAGGGCTTGATACGGTTACCTTGTACATTGGCCCCAAGCGCCAGCCGGAACTGTACGACTATGTACTCGGATTAAAGCCTAAAAGGATCATTTTTAATCCTGGTACCGAGAACAATGAATTCAGAAAATTGGCCGAATCGAAAGGGGTGCAGACGGAAGAAGCTTGCACATTGGTAATGCTCCGAACGGGGCAGTTCTGATCCCTTATTCAGGAACGTACTCGTAAGCGCCGATATCGGGAGAAGCATCCCTCGCATTGCCTTCGATGTCGATCATCAAGGCAGTTACTTTT
The DNA here is from genome assembly GCA_013204105.1 of Flavobacteriales bacterium. Lineage (GTDB taxonomy): Bacteria > Bacteroidota > Bacteroidia > Flavobacteriales_G > Salibacteraceae > SHAN690. Next base: position 50,641 of record JABMOM010000028.1, on the reverse strand, counting down.
CCCACATCCTTTGCTCTGCTTACTTCTGATAGCTTGAAATCTTCAGAGACATCCTTGAACAGCGGGTCGACCTGTTGTCCATCCACAATCGGTGAGGTCGGGTTCAGTACGATGGATGAAAAGTACAACGGGTCATCCACGGTAGTATCTCGTTTGAGTACGCAGTGATCGAAAAAGTAATCAAAGGCTTCCGAATCATCCATGTCAATGTTGACCTCCTCATCCAAATTGCCATATACGATGGTATTCTCAAAATTTGCCACAAGGTCGCGCACATAGGTCTTGCCTCCCACTTCAAAGTAATTGTTGACCAACAAGACGGATCGGCTGCGTGGATTGCCCGACCAGTAATTGGCAAAGGTGCAGTGGTTAAAGTCGTAGCGACCACCGTACCGAAGTGCTACCGCGTGATCCCCACAGTTTGCTACCACAAGGTTGTTGCCTTCGATGCGGGCATCCTGCCCGATGATTCCCGAATAACTCATGTTTAGTATTTGGGTGTTCTCAATGGTGAGCGTAGGATTCTCATTTGTATTGGAATCCACGATGATCCCCACTGTCCCGTTCTTGATGATCGCGTGATTGATGTAATTATCGATGCTGGTCTGCGTCAGGTAGATGCCTCCGTACAGTTGCCCCCATTGACCTGCTCCCTCTTCGAAGAAGTCTTCCAATCGATCCCCTTGAATCACGACAGGATCCTCTTGACAACCGATGATCTGCAGGGACGCCTGATGACCAACGATCAATCCACTGTTCGCGTGAAAGTGCACCTGCGCGCCACACGGGATCGTCAACACAGCACCGGTATCTACGATGGAGTAGCCATAAAATACAATCGGCTTGTCGGTTGGAAGTTCCCAAGGGTCGCCAAATCCGTCGCCGTTGGCATCACCGAATGAAATGGAAGGGTAGAAGTAGGCGTCTTGACCCCAGGCGACCATTTTCACTTGCTGGGTATTCTGATCCGTGACAAAGACGAGGTCCTCTTCCAGAATCATCGGCGTGTTGCCGCCATTGGGGTCGACCGTGACTTCAACGAAAACGAAGATGCTGTCAAAAGGAGCGATTTGGACATCTCTTACTTCTTGGCCCTTCACGCCATCTACGTTCAGTTTGAAGTTAGATCCAGCGCCATTTTCAACGTAAATGTGGTTGATTTCCAGCGTTTTGTCGTAGGGGTTGTACACTTTAATACGCTCCGTAATGCTGCCAATCGTAGTAAATACAGTGTCGAAGAATACGGTATCGCTGGAGAATTCCAAGGTGGCCTTTCCTTCAAAGACGCGGTCTCTGCGACAAGCTGAGAAAACAGCCGCGAATGCGATGAAAAGTAGGAGTGCCTTGCGCATGGATGCAAATTAACCGTCATTTTATTAAAATATTGCTGATTCAAATGATTTCTTGTAAAAGCTTCATATATTTGCCGCCCCAAAAGAGGTAGGTATGAAGAAGGATATCCATCCAGAGAATTACAGAATGGTCGTGTTCAAGGACATGAGTAACGGCTATGAGTTCTTGTGTCGTTCTTGCACTGAGACCAAGGACACAACTAAGTTTGAAGACGGAAATGAGTATCCGTTGGTAAAGCTTGAGATCTCTTATAAGTCGCACCCATTCTATACTGGAAAACTTCAGTTGGTAGACACTGCAGGTCGCATAGACAAGTTCCGCAACCGTTACAAGCGACACATCACAGAAGAAGCAAAGAAGGAAGATTAACTGTCCTTCTTCTCTAGATATTGAAAGCCTTTCGATCCGTCGAAGGGCTTTTTTGTTTTTTGGCCCTTTCTTGTCGTTTACATTTGAGGTACTTTAATCATCCACTATGGCCAACGTCATCCTCACAGACCACCAAGAGCGCGATCACCTGCTTCCTTTAACCCATACCAGGCCTGTTGCCGGTATTCGGATGGGACTATGGACCATGGCTGAGCGTTGGGAGCGTTGCTGGGCTTGTGATGTTTCATTCCAAACCCAAGATTTTCTGGCCAAGGTTTTTCCAGTAAAACGGACGGAAGACAACTTCTACGTCAATGGCGCCTTGTTTCCGACTGCATCGGTGGTGGATCAGATCTTGGGCCTTAAGGAAGGAGAGTCGCTCGGTTCAGAGGGGAGGTGGCTTGCTACGAGATCAGCCGAGGCATTGACCGATGTGCCCAATGCTGGGAAAGAAGCTTCAGGAGAGATTCGAATCATTCAACGGCCTTGGCATATTTTCCAGTGGAATGGATGGGCTATTGAAGCGGACATGGCTTGGTTGCGAAAAAATGCTAGCAGTCAGGACGTGCCGTCAGGTGTTACTTTAATCGGTGATAACATCTTCCTAGAAGAGGGTGCCCAGATCATGCCTTCCATTATCAACACTGATGAAGGTGCTGTTTATCTCGGAAAGGATGCGCTCATCATGGAGGGTTCCCTCGTGCGAGGAAGCTTAGCACTGATGGAGCACGCCCAATTGAAAATGGGAGCCAAGATCTACGGTCCTACGACGATTGGGCCGCACTCCAAGGTAGGTGGTGAGGTGAACAACTGCGTGATTTTTGGTTTTTCCAATAAAGGGCACGATGGATTTATCGGCAACTCCGTGATTGGCGAATGGTGCAACCTTGGAGCAGACACCAATACTTCCAATTTGAAGAACAACTACGCTGACGTCAAGATCTATAACTACGCCTTGGGAAGAAGCGAGAGTACCGGTGGGCAGTTTTGTGGACTGATCATGGGTGATCATGCCAAAGCGGGCATCAATACCATGTTCAATACAGGAACAGTCTGCGGTGTATTCGCCAATGTCTTTGGCGGCGACTTCCCCCACAGGAAAATTCCGGATTTTGCTTGGGGCGGTGCAGCGGGTTTTAAAGCCTACCGATTGAAGGATGCACTCGAGGTAGCTGAAAAGGTGATGAGTAGACGGGACATTGCGCTTACAGAAGAGTGGATTGAGGTCTACACCCACATCAATGAGCGCTATCCGTTCGAACGCTAGGAATCGGACAAAAAAGCAGGTTCTCTTCAATGGCACATCGCTTGCCCTAGACTCAGTGAACGGAGGAGGGAATTCATCCCTCTTAGAAGGAAAGATAATTGCGCTGTAAGCTATGACTGACGAAGGATTTAAACTATCAATGCTCGAACTCTCTCGTGGCTCGGATGAGAATTCGGAGTTCATTCCACTGATGAGTTCAGAGGACGAAGAGCGGATGTACAAGGAGGAAACTCCAGATGAACTGCCATTATTGCCTGTTCGAAACACAGTGCTCTTTCCAGGAGTTGTCATTCCGATTACGGTTGGTCGCGACAAATCGATCAAGCTGATCAAGGATGCCTACGCAGGCGATAAGATGATCGGTGTGATTGCTCAGCTGGATCAGACCCAAGAAGAACCGCGTCCGGAACACCTTTACGAGATTGGAACCATCGCTAAGATCCTCAAGATGCTCAAGATGCCCGATGGTAGTTCTACCATCATCATCCAAGGCATGCGCAGGGTGCGCGTTCGGGAAATCACCCAGGAAGACCCCTACTTTAAGGCCAAAGTAGAATCATTCACCCAAGAAGAAGCGAAGCCTGCCGAAGAACGTTTTGGTGCCGTTGTTGGATCGATTAAGGACCTGGCGTTGCAGATCATCAACGAATCACCGCACATTCCATCAGAAGCGAGCATTGCGATTAAAAACATCGACAGTCCCGTATTCCTGATCAATTTCATTTCTGCGAACATGCAGAGTCCGGTGAAAGAAAAACAAGCCTTGCTAGAGATCTCTGACTTGGAAGAGCGGGCCAACAAGTTGCTGGCCCACCTGACCAAAGATTTGCAAATGCTCGAGATCAAAAATGACATCCAGAGCAAGGTGCGCAACGACATTGATCAACAGCAGCGGGAGTATTTTCTGAGTCAACAGATGAAGACCATTCAAGAAGAACTCGGTGGAAATCCTTCCGAGCAAGAGGTGGAGGAACTCAGGATGAAAGGCGCCAAGAAGAAGTGGAACGCCAAGGTTTCTAAGACCTTTGACAAAGAACTTGCGAAGTTGGAACGCATGAATCCCAATGGGATGGAGTATTCCGTGCAGCTGAATTACCTCGACACATTCGTTGAACTTCCTTGGGATGAGTTCAGCAAGGATAAATTCGATCTCAATCGCGCCATGCGCATACTGGATCGAGATCACTACGGGTTGATCAAGGTGAAAGAACGCATCCTGGAACACTTGGCAGTATTGAAGTTGAAAGGCGATATGAAGTCGCCGATCCTCTGTTTCAACGGACCTCCCGGTGTTGGAAAGACATCATTGGGTAAGAGCATCGCCGAGGCACTGGGACGAGAATATGTGCGCATGTCGCTCGGAGGTCTTCGAGATGAAGCCGAGATCCGAGGCCACAGAAAAACGTACATCGGAGCACTCCCAGGTCGCATCATTCAGAACATCAAGAAGGCAGGTACGTCCAACCCTGTATTCATCCTTGACGAATTGGACAAGGTGGGAAGGGATGGACATGGAGATCCATCTTCAGCGCTTTTGGAAGTGCTGGATCCGGAACAGAACGATTCGTTTTACGACAATTTCCTAGAGCAGGAGTTTGACCTTTCCAAAGTCCTCTTCATCGCCACGACGAATAACCTGGGTGCCGTGCACCCAGCCTTGCGGGATCGACTCGAAGTGATCGACCTGAGTGGTTATACCGTAGAGGAGAAAGTTTCCATCGCTACTAAGCATTTGCTTCCTAAGCAACTCAAGGAACACGGCATGAAGAAAGGAGACGTCAAACTCTCCAAAAAAACACTTCAGGCGATCATCGAAGGCTATACCCGTGAGTCAGGGGTGCGCCAACTCGACAAAAGAATCGCTGCGGTTATCCGAAAGATGGCGAAGAAGTTGGCGATGAATGAGACCGTAGACCATCAGAACATTGAAGTCAGCGCATTGGAGAATATGCTCGGTCCGGGTTACATCAAGGAAAAGGACATAAAGCATGAAGTTCCTGGAGTAGCCAATGGCCTCGCGTGGACATCAGTGGGTGGGGAGGTACTCTACATTGAAACGAGCATCACTAAGGGAAAAGGAAAGTTAACGTTGACCGGAAACCTAGGAGATGTGATGAAGGAATCCGCGGTCATCGCTATGGAATACCTCAAGGCGCACGCCGAAATGATCGATTTGGATCAGGAGGTGTTCAACAATTACAATGTACACATGCATGTGCCTGAAGGCGCTACTCCAAAGGATGGTCCTTCAGCCGGCATTACCATGCTGAGCGCATTGGCGTCCATATTCACCCAACGCAAGTTCCGGAGAAATGTGGCCATGACAGGCGAAATCACCTTGCGTGGCAGAGTCTTGCCAGTGGGTGGAATCAAGGAGAAAATCCTGGCCGCTAAGCGAATGGGATTGAATGAAATTGTGCTGTCTTCTCAGAATGAGCGTGACTTAAAAGACATTGAAGAACAATACCTCAAAGGATTAACCTTCCATTTTGTGGACCGCATGATCGATGTGCTCGACTATGCATTGGAAGGGAGAAGGGTTAAGAATGCTTTGAAGGTGGCCTGATTCGGATGAAATAAAATTGCTTGGAGAACGTACTTCTAGGGCATTTACCTTTGATGTATCCATGAAGAGATTGCTGCTAGCCGTATTTGTATTTCTTCCTTGGATTGTTCTGGCACAGCCTGGACGATCTGCATTCTCTTTCACCCAAGTTCCTATATCTCCTTTGGCGTCAGCCTTGAGTGGATCGCAGGTGGCCACGTACTTAGGCGATGTTGCGCAGACGGTTGATAATCCTGCCTTTATAGACAGTGCAATGCACGGAGGTGCGAGCTTGAGCTACCTCAATTACCTCAGCACGATCAATCAAGCATCCTTAGCATACGCCCATCGCTTTGATAGCCTGGGTTTTGGGTCAGCATATCTGCGCTATTTCGACTATGGTACCTTTCAAGAAATAGATGAAACCGGAATAGATCTCGGTCAATTCAAAGCCGTTGATTACGAATTGGGAGTGAGTTTTGCGCGATCCTATAAACATGGTATAACGTATGGTGCGACCTTCAAACAGGTCTTTTCAAACATGTACCGCTACTTCGCTTACGGAGCTGCAATCGACTTGGGAGCTCATTACACCTCTAAAAATGGAAACTTAATGCTCGGCTTGACCGCCGATGATATCGGTTTGAAACTCATCGATTACACCTCAGGACACCACGAGTGGTTTCCTTACTCCCTGAACATCGGCGTGACCAAGAAATTTGCGAAAGCGCCGTTGGTATTTGCTTTCCAGTACAGCGACATTCAGCAATGGGACCTTGGAGCCGTAGATCAAGATGCGATTGATAATGTGAAAACAGATCCTCTTACCGGAAATGAAGAACGTCCGGTGTTCACGCTCGACAATTTCGCACGGCACCTCGCTGCCTCTATGCTTTTCGTGCCCAATGAAAAATTCAACCTCATCTTAGGCTACAATTTTAGGCGTCGACTTGAATTGGCAACCAGTGAACGTCCCGCTCTGGTCGGATTTTCCTTTGGAGCGCAGGTCAAGGTTAAGAGATTCGGGATTCAGTATTGCATCACCAGCTATCACCTAAGCGGAACCTCGAATCATTTTGGAATTACCACGAACTTGAATGAATGGTATTCAAAACGCAAAGCAGGATGACCAGGATCAACATCGCCATAGACGGTTATGCAGGTTGCGGTAAAAGCACGCTCGCTAAGGACTTAGCCAAAGCTTTAAATTACATCTTCGTCGACAGCGGAGCGATGTACAGAGGGATTACACTTTTCCTGTTGGAGAAAGCGGTGGATATCAGCAACGGAGAGGCGGTCGCCGCTGCCTTGTCTGAGCGTCCCGAACTGACCTTTGCGAAAGGAAACAATCACCTCTTTCTTTCAGGACGAGAGGTGGAGGGCTTGATTCGAGGGGATCAAGCAGTGGCCAATAAGGTAAGCGACGTTGCCGCACTCCCCGCAGTGAGAGATTACCTGAAAGTCCAACAAGAGGCATTCGTTGCACAAAAGGGAGTAGTGATGGAGGGGCGCGACATCGGAACCGTCATCATGCCTGCTGCGGAGCTTAAACTATTCATAACAGCCTCTATCGAAGAACGCGTCAAAAGGAGGTCTAACGATCTCTTTGAACGTGGGAAATCGGTGGATGATGAGGCCATTCGAAGCAATTTGCAAGAACGCGATCGGAAAGATGCCACCCGGGCTGAAGCACCTCTGCGTAAGGCAGAGGATGCGGTGGCGTTCGATTCTACGCATTTTGATCGACCCGGTCAACTGAGCGCCGCCTTAGCCATGGCACGACCGCTCATCGATCCTGAGGCGCTTCTTCCTTTTATTCAGTGATGCCAGCGCCCTGAAGGGCAACTTGCTTGGATTTGATGTTGGGATAGAAACTCAATAGCCGATCGATCACTGCTTCAACCACACTATCGGGACAGGAGGCTCCACTCGTCACAACCACGCGCAGTTTGTCCTTCATCGGCAAGTAGCCTTGGGTGCTGATGTGTTCTTTGTTGTGGTAATCAAAGTGGTGGATAGCATTTGCGCTTTCAAGTTCCTTGGCTCCATTGACGAAGTAAGTTTTGAAGCGTGACTCGCATAGGTCAGCTAGGTGACTGGTATTGGAGCTATTGTATCCGCCAACGACGAGGGCCAAGTCTGCATCCAACTTCAAGAGTTCATACGTTGACTGCTGGTTGTCATTTGTCGCATAGCACAAGGTGTCCCTTGTATCTGCGAAATGCTCCTTGATATTTCCCTCCCCGTGCGCCTCTATCATTACGCTTTGGAAGTATTCTGAGATCTCGTGCGTTTCGCTTGCGAGCATAGTCGTCTGGTTGATCACCCCTAGCTTTGATAGGTGCTTCGAGGGGTCAAAATGCGATGAATAGCGGCCTTTGAAGTGTAGCTCAAAATCAGTCAATGGTCGCTTTCCGAGGATGATGTTACCGATGATCCGTGCTTCATCTATGTCTTTGATGACCACAGAAGGTGATTCAGCGGTGCTGTGCGAGAAGGTGGCGCGGGTTTCCTCGTGCTTGAACTTACCATGGATGATGATGGTGTAATCATCCTTTCCCAATTTGCCTGCCATCTTCCACACTTTTTCCACGAATGGGCAGGTCGTGTTGTAAGATTCGGTTTCAATGCCTTTTTCGGCCAAAGACTGCTCAATTTCCAAGGTAGTACCGAAGGCGGGAATGATGACCAGGTCTTCAGATGTGACTTCATCCCAAGACGTGAGCTGATTTCCTTCTGTGTCTAGGATAAATCCCATTCCACGATCTTGAAGATCTTGATTCACCACGGGGTTGTGGATCATCTGTGAGAGCATAAAGATGCGCTTATCCGGGTTTTCTTCAAGTGCCTTGTAGGCAATTTCTATGGCGTTTTCTACACCATAGCAGAAGCCGAAATGTCGGGCTAGGACGATTTCAATTCCTCCAAAATCCACGATGGTCGGCGCGAAGTCTTTCTTGCGGGGATCTTCCTTTCTACGGAAGTTCTTAATAGGGCCGATAAAATCGCTTCGGTAAAAGCTTGGGATGTCAAACTGCTTCATGGTCCAAAGGACTAAAATTCAATTAGGACAACAAAGATGGGCGTATGAAGTTCTGCAAGTTGGTAGGGAAAGAAAATTTTAATTTCTTTGGTTACACTAAAACCACAAAATCATGAGGTTTCTCCATGGAAAGGTAAAGGCCAACAAGGGCGGAAAGATCAAAGTATCGATTTCGAGTCCGACGCGCGTGCTCATTATGAATGACCGCAACTACCGGCGATACAAGAACAATCAGACCTTCACCTATTACGGGGGAGCGAAGGAAGGTCTGTATGAATTCAATGTGCCTTCCACCAACATTTATAACGTTGTGGTAGAAAAGGGGTCGTACGCTAGACCAATTGATATTAAGGTTTCTATCGAAGTTGAAAAAGGGGTTGCAAAGACCCACTCCGTTCCACGTTCGTTGGCGACAACGCTGGATGAGGCAGATGCGAAACTCGATGAACAGCATGAAGTAGCAACGCAAACTCCAGAAGAGGAGGACGACGACGCATAGAATGTTTGTGTAAGTCCGAACGATATTTTAAGACCGAAGATATTTCTTCGGTTTTTTTATGCTTTATCAACAGGTTTGTTCGAATTGTACACAGTAGGGGTACGCAAATTGGTATTATCGGGAATCTGGTATTACCTTTCGTACGAAGTTCTTTGATCGAGTTTGTTTCGTCTGGTAGCTTAACATAGATATGCTAGTCAAGCAGTATTGCTACTTCGAGGTCGGACCGAAACCCTTGTGGTTCTTGGTTATATGAGACATCGGATGACCGGAATGTACCATCTGCCCCAAACCTTCTAAAGAGGTCTCATCAGGCTAGGCAAACAACATTAAATAAGAAAGCCCCGAACGTCAAAGTCCGGGGCTTTTTTTATCTATTCAGGCGATCAATACTGATCGTTCACTTCTTGTCTCGTTGGAAATTTCGTGGTAAAGTCACCGGCCTTACGCACCCACTTCAAGTACTTTCCGTTTCCTCGGCACGCATAGGCATGAAGGGTGTCATTCTGATTCATATCCATCCGGTAAAAGCATTGCCAACGATCGTTTTCTCGTTGCACACATGACATCAAGTCTACCTTTTCATTGCAGGAATTCATCAAGTCGACGGTGTACTTTGCTTCGCTGAATCCATAATTCAAACAAGTGCCTCCCCACTTACTGCCCACTTTCTGGATGCAGCTGTTCCAATCTTGTTGGTCCAGGGCTTCGGTAACATAGGTATCGCTTACGTCTTCAAATGACTTGGCTTCAGGAGAAGCGGTGAATGCGAAAGTGATCATGATCAACGCTGTAAACAGCGTTCCTAGAAGCAATTTTTGCTTCATAGTAGGGTTAGTTAACATTGGTTGTTCTTCAAAATGATCTTAGCCTCCTGGTTTCCCATTTTTTTAGAGGTCTTCCAATCGTTGCAAGCACCATCCTTATCACCCATGCCTTTTTTTGACCAACCGCGGTTGTTATAGGCTTCGGAGTTATTGGGATCGAGCTCAATTACCTTATTAAAGTCTAGAAGTGCCTCTTCGAAACGTTCGAGTTTGTTGAAAGCACTTCCGCGGCTAAGATAAGCAGAAATCAATGCAGGATTCAACTGTAAAACGTGGGAATAATCAGATAAGGCTGATTCATAGTCTTTTAAAACGCTATATGTAAAGGCGCGTTGGATAAAAGCAGCCTGAGATTCAGGGTCTAGAATGATGGCCATGTTGAATTGCTCTAAGGCATCTTCATATTTTCCGTCCTGAATTAATTGCTGGACATTATCGACATGGGCTTGGGCGTCTTGTCCAAGTACATGGAATGTGCTGATCGACAGCACAAAGAGGGTTGTGAGAAGGGAGCGCATGATATGTTCCTATTCGAAAGGTTCTGTTCGTTCTACATCATCCAATACGTAAAGCTTGATCAAGTGTTTCATCGCCTCAGCAAGACCATCGCAGTCGTCGCTGCAACCTGTAGTTAGATTCGTACGGTCATATAGAATCTTTGTGTCGCGCTTGATGATGTCGCGTTCGATGCATTTTCCCGCCTTTTCGTAGCAAGCTACGATCACGGCACCTTCGCTTTCAGAATAGTAAATACCCTCGTCAAAATCGATCGATTCTGGAAAGAGGTAGTCGATGCGTACAGGTTCTCCGTTGTGGTAGAATTCAACACGTAGGTTCTTCTTCTCAGAGAACACCTTGCATTTGTTGTCCAATTTTCCATTGATGTAGTCCACGGTGTAATCCACGTCATAGTCTTGTGCGCTTGCATTTAGCGCAGAAAATGACAGGGTGAAAACAAGAAGAAAAGAGGAGAGGGCTTTAGGGTTAAATAATCTCATATGTATATTCATTCAATAAAACGTTTGTCCTTATACTTTTGCGGGCGTTAGTCGTATACCAATTTCTGAACCAAAGTTATCATACTATCACAAGCAGCATTGAGATACAGCATCGAATCTTCAACATTAGAGCCTTGAACGTGCGTTTCGTTCTGACGGCTTTGGTATTGGTGCTCTCGGTAGAGCTATTTGCGCAGAATGACTTCATCATTTCTGGTAAGTTCAAGGTTGATGGTGGCACCAACAATGGTGCGAAGATCGTGGTGGAGAAGAACGGTAAGCAAGTTAAGCAGTTAGAAGGGGAGTCGCGTTCCGAGATTAGCTTGGACTTCCAAGCGATTTATGTGGTGTCTTTTCAGAAAGAAGGATTCGTGACGAAGCGACTTCGGTTTGACACGAATGTACCGGAGGATCGGATTGAGTATGGTTTTGAGCTCTTTCCGTTTACGGTGGAGATATTTGAGCAATATGACGATATCAACATGGTCGTTTTTAATCAGCCGGTAGGGCGCATATCCTATAGCGAGTTGATCGACGAATTTGATTACGATACAGACTATACGAAGTCCATTCAGGCCCAGATCGATCAAGCGATGGATGAAGTGGAAGAGGCGAAGGAAAAAAAGGCAGACCAAGCGGTTGAGGCTGAAAAAGAAGTGGCCCAACTCAGTAAGACTGCTGAGTCTAGCGCTAAATCAGGAAATTTTGAAGATGCGATTAAGGCATACGAAGAAGCCCAGAAATTGAAGAAAGATCCTGCTATCCAAAATCGAATCGATGAATTGAAGAAGGAAGTAGAAGGTCAGAAACAGCAGCAGCAATTAGAAGGTATACTGGATAAGGCAGAACAGGCAATGGCTGCCGGAGATCTGGATGAAGCCAAGCGGTTGTATGAACAAGCCAATGGTGTGATGGCGGGCGATGCCAGGGTTCAGAAGGCCCTTGCTCAGATCGAAGAGGACAAGAAAGCACAAACTCAGCAAGCACAGGCGTTTGATTCTGCTGTCAAGGCCGCCGAAGCCGCCTTGAGTTCAGGTAACGCTGACCAAGCCATCGCTAAGGCCTCCGAAGCACTTAAGATCAAATCCGACCCAAAAGCAGAACAGATATTGGCGCAAGCGACAAAGGCAAAGGCGGATGCTGAAGCTGTTTCAAATGCCGCTGCAGAGTTAGATGGTAAGGTAGCTGACCTGATCGCTGAGGCGCAAAAAGCAAAAAGTAAAGGGGACTTAGAGACAGCACTGGCAAAACTTGAAGAAGCGAAACAGCTCAAAGCTGACCCTACGATAGATCAAGAGATCCAATCGGTGAAGCAGGCGGTTGCTCAATTAGAAGAAGAGAAGAAAAAGGGAGAACAGGCCAAGGCTCAATTGGCGGGTGTGTTGGATGAAGCGGAAAAGCTCTTGGCGAACGGCGATTTGGCAGGTGCCAAGGCCAAATTATCAGCCGCCGGCGAGCTAGGGAGTGACGAACGAATCAAAGCCATAGCTGCTTCTATTGAGGCGGAAGAGAAACGCTTGGCCAACGAAGCTTCCGCAGCACAAGAAAAGCAGGCGGCGATTGACGGCTTGCTCAAGGAAGCGAATGACCTGCTAGCCGCGGGAACTCTTGAAGGAGCAGAAAAGAAAGCGAACGAAGCTAAAACGCAAGGAGCAGATGTTGCGCTGGTAGAAGCGATTTTAAATAAGATCAAGTCTCAGCGTGATGCTTTAGCAGCGGAAGAAGCAGCGGCTGATGAAGCAGAAGCGACTCAGAAAGCGCAGATGGATGATAAAATTGCCGCTGCTAAGAGTGCACTTGCCGCAGGAGATCTTGCTGGAGCGAGATCGGCCCTTCAGGCTGCGGGAGCTTTGGGTTCAGATCCTCGCATCGCGGAACTTGAAAAACAAATTGCCGATCAGGAGAAAGCGCAAGTCGACGCGTTAGCGGCTGAAGAAGCGGCTAAAAAGGCCAAAGAGGAAGCGAAGGCCAAGTACGATAAACTAATCGCCGACGGCGGCGCAGCGTTGTCTGCCAAAGAACTGACAAAGGCGGAGAAGGCTTTCAATGATGCAAAGGCTCTATCCGATGATCCGAAAGAAGCGGTGGATGGCCTGGCGTCGGTAGAGCAGATGAGGTCGGAGTTGTCCTCCCTGCAGCGTGAACAAGAAGCCGCTGCGGCTGATGCAGCTGCGGCAGCGGAACAGAAAAAGCAACTCGAAGACGCCTTGGCAAAGGCGGATAAAGCATTTGAAAAGGAGAGTTGGGACGAGGCAAAGGCATTGTACAGCGATGCACTGGCGATCGAACAGAATGATCGTGCGGTTCAACAAATCGCCTCCATCGATCAAAAATTAGGCGAAATCGCAGCAGCCCGAGCGGCCGAATTAGCGGCAATGGAAGCGTCGGATCGCGAAGCAGCAGAAGAGGAGGCAGCTAAAGCGGCGGCGGAAGAAGCAGCGAGAAAAGCAGCAGAAGAGGAGGCAGCGGCAATTGCAACAGCAAAGCGTTTAGCAGAAGAGCAAGCGGCAGCACAATCAGCCGATGCGGCGGCGGCTCAAAAAGCGTCAGAAGAAGAAGCCACAAGAGTCGCATCCGAACAGGAGGCTGCTCGAGCGGCTGAGGAAGCTGCGAAATTGGCTGCAGAAGAAGCGGCAAGAAAGGCGGAAGAATTGGCTGCGGCAAGCGCAGGGGCCAATGATGATTCGGCTGCTGAGGAAGCTGCGAGAAAGGCTGCCGAAGAGGCTGCAAGAAAAGCCGCGGAAGTGGAAGCGGCTAAAAATGCCAGTGAAGCCGCCGGTAAGTTGCAGGAACAAATTGCGGCCAAACGGAGTGAAGCGGATGGCCTATTCGGTGCTAACCGGCTGGACCCCGCGTTAAGGGCGTACAATGAACTGTTGACACTGGTTCCGAACGATCCCGACGCACAAAAGAAAATCAGTCAGATTCAAGAGATCAAGCAAAAACTAGCTGCAGAGAAGGCGGCCAATGAGGAGGCTGCGCTCGCAATTGCCGATCAAAGGGGAAGGGAAAGCGAACAGCTGGCTGACATCATAGAAGAAGAGGAAATCAAAGCCGAAGTGAATCCGCCCCCCGTGCAGAACACACCCGATCCGATCGCTGAAGACCAAGTGGAGTCTCAAGTCCTTTCACCGTCCGTAAGCGATCCAGCGTCCTTCACAACGGCGCAAGCGGTGATGGAACAGGAAGTGCGGCCAGGAGCCCCCACCGGCCCGATCATCATTTCGGATGATAAGGTGGGTGAAGCAGCTCGACAAACAAAAACGGGGCAAATGACCGAGGATGATAAGTATGACGGTATGGTGAAGCGTACCGAAGACCAAGTGGTTGAGTTTCAGGCAAGCGAAGAGATGAAAGCCTTGATGGCTAAATATCCTGATAGACGTTCTGAGGAGACCGAGAAGGTTGGAAATAGCGAGATCACCTGGGTATACATCAACAGCGGTGAATTTATCACGACTTATAAGAAAGTGGTACACAATTGGGGAGGGGTGTACTTCTTCGTAGATGGTAAAGCGACCAACCAGCGTTTCTGGGAGCACGAGTCGCAATAATGACGGGATATTAGCGCAAAGAAAAAGGCCTCACATGGAGGCCTTTCGTATGTTGTTACCGATCAGCGATCAGTTATCTGTGTTTTCATCGTCGTCTGACTCCTCATCACCGTCCGAAACTTCCTTCACGACACCGGAGTCGTCTTTTTTAGGGTTTTCATCATCAATAAGGCCCGCATCGTCAAAAAGTGAAGTTCCCTCCAACGTGACGTTATCGAACAATACATCTTCCGATTGCCTAGATTCCTGCTGGACAAGATCTTCTTCCATCAACTCACTGAATTCGGTCTTTTGACAACCGGTAAACAGTAAACCAATGATGGCTAGGGATGCTATGTGGTACTTAATGTTCATGAGTACAATCTATCAAATATAATCAAACCGACTTAATAATCAAGTTTTTACCTCGTATAACTGCTTGAATTTTTGGAAGTTGGCGGGCAGTGTGATTTCTACTCGTGTCCCCAAGCTATTTCCCTTTTCGTCCTTCAATTCGAAAGGGCCGTGGACGCCATAAGCATTGTTGAAGGCCTTGGCAATGATTTCAATGCGTTGCTTGGTGATTTTCATTCCATTGGAAACGTGCTGAGATGTGCCATTCTTGCTACCCACGCTCGTTTCTATTCCAATGCCGTTGTCATCCACGATGACTTGAATACCGGCTGGGTGGGATTTGATTTCGATGCAGATCGTTCCCTTTTCATCGGAAGGGAGAATACCGTGCATGATGCTGTTTTCAACAAAAGGCTGCAGGATCATAGAAGGGACTTGGATGCTTTCAAGCTCGAGACCTTCCTCGATTTTGATTTCAAATGAA
Source organism: Flavobacteriales bacterium (assembly GCA_013204105.1). Lineage (GTDB taxonomy): Bacteria > Bacteroidota > Bacteroidia > Flavobacteriales_G > Salibacteraceae > SHAN690. The sequence goes on along the minus strand of JABMOM010000028.1, from coordinate 35,369 downwards.
AACCTGTCCTTAAATCGCATTTGTTCCAAGTTGATGTACAGCTCTAACCGTTCGAGCTCATCCTTCAAATAGATAGAATCAACTTGGGCACTGTCAAGGTTCTTCCGAACAAGTGATGCGAAATTGGTCAAGTATTGATTCGCTTGTTTCCGATCTTGAGTATTGATATAGTACTGTATGGAATTGAGCGCGTTGAAGATGAAATGCCGGTTCATGTGTGCATTCAAAGTTTGTTGTTCAAGGCCAAGAACCTGTGCTTTGTTTTTGATTTCGAACAGCTGTCGTTTGCTCTGCTCCTGGCGGCGAAATTGAGCGAAGACAAGCCATCCGAGCGAGACCAATGTGCTCAGACCACCCAGGATGAACCACCAACGCAAGTAGAAGGGTGGGCTGACATAGAAGCGGAAAGGTGCTTGAGATTGAACCCATTGTCCGTCACTGACGCGGGCTCTGACTTCGAACGTATATTCTCCCGATGAAAGACTTGAATAAGTGATGTAGTTTTCCTTTGTTGCAGGTGACCAGTCCTTGTCGAGCCCATTCAGGCGATAGCTGTATACGACTTTGTCGGGATTGGTAAAGTGAATGGCGGAAAAGCGAAAGGTCAAGCGACTTTCGTTGTACTTGAATGTGTTCGCTTCGTGCGACGCACTGTTCCTCTCCAGCTTACTAAAAACCGATTCGAAATTTTGTTGAATGTCCGTGACATGTACCCCAATTACACTGTTCGTTCGTTCGGTTCCATTCGCGTGATCATACTTGAGTAGGCCCCCATTCGTGCCAAACCAAACATTGCCTTTTTGGTCTACGAAGGAGGCATTTTGGTTGCACTCGTTGCTGATAATGCCGTCGTACTTGTTGAAGCTTTTCAAACGAAAGCTGCCGTCTGCATAGAACTGGCGCAGGTCAACCTGAAACAGCCCGTTGTCCGTTCCCAGCCAAAGGCGCTCATCCCCTTCGTTTTCTATAAAATTGATGATGTTGCTGCTCACTTTGTCGGAGAGCGCAAATTGACTGAAAATGCCCGTCTCGATGTTGAAATGGATCAAGCCCTCTTCCGATCCTAGCCATAGATCTCGCTCTGCGCCTCCTGCAATGCACGTGATATAGTTTTCTGGCAAGCCTTGGTCTCCGTTAAATCGCTCGGCTAGTCCATCTGGAGTGAATCGTACAAGGCCCGCATTGGAGGTGATCCAGACGACGCCGTCCTGCTCAAAGATTCCCTTACTGTCGCGCAATTCCAGTTGCGCGAGCGCCGGTGGAAGAGACAATACACCCTGGTGCCAAATGGCTACACCATCTCGCGTGGCAATCCAGATTCTGCCTTGTGCATCGATGGATAGATTCGACACCCGGGGAAAGGGAAGGGCATCGTTCGCCTCAAAAGGATGCACTTTGTCTCCACGCAGGATTTGAATCCCGTCAGAAGTGCCTAACCACACTTCATCGTCCATTGGGAGTATGCTCCAAACGGTCAGGTTGGGTAGTCCTTGTTCATTCTGAATGGTACCAATTTCATTTCCATTTTTCCTAACGACACCATATCCGTACGTGGCAAAATAGTAGGATCCGTTTTGATCCTGTTCGATGGCCATGACGATGTTGGAACTTAGCCCATCCTCCGTGCTGAAAAGCTCGAAGCGATCTCCTGTGAATCGTAGAATGCCATAACCGTCCGTACCAACCCAAATGTTGTGCTCGCTGTCGGCGTATATCACCTTCATGTTCGAAGTTTGCTCCGGTTCGAAGGCTTTAATCGTGCTAAACGAAAGGGTTTTTTGGTCCAGCACCTGAATGATGTTTTTACTCAGGATCCAAGGATTGCCTTTATGGTCGATCGTTACGTCACGCACATATCGATTCAGCAATCCGTCAGCCTTGGTGAACTGGCGAAGAGAGTCATTCGCGAACAAGAACAACCCATCTCCGTTCGTCGCAATCCAATGTCCCGCGTCCGAAACCACAATTTCATTGACGCTGATTGAATCATTGAGTAAGGAGGAATTGCCATTTTCATCGATCAAGATGAGCCCGTCTTTTGTGCCGGCCAAAATCTGACTACCATACCAACTGAGGCATCGAATGAAATTGCGGTTGTTGCTTCCTAAATCCAGCCGTTTGAAGATGCTGTCGTTGCTGAAATACAGCAGGCCATTTCCATTGCTGCCAAGTATGTATTGGCCCTCGTCCAGCAGCAAGTCATTGACCAGTACATTGTCAAAGGGGGCTTCGAAGCGGTGGTCTTCAATATCTGAGCCGTTAAACGACACCAATCCGCCCGGGCACGATGCAACCATCGTCCCACCGTTTCCTGGGTACAATGCGTTTGTGAGGTTGCTGATCAGTCCATTGGATTTATTGAAGGTCTCAAAATTGATTCCATCAAAGCGACTGATGCCTCCCACCGTCGCGACCCATAAGAATCCATCGTCCGATTGAACGATGTCGCGCACTTGAGATTGTGCTAGTCCCTCGTTGACACTATAAGAAATGAAATAGTGTCGTTGTGCTTGGATGGACGTGAAGCCAAGCAAAAAGAAAAGTAAACAAGATATGTGGCTACTGCGTTTCACTGCGTATGACCGGTAAAGTTATGCCTTTTATAAAGGGCTTAAATCGCCTTTGAGTAAATGGTTACATTTGCATACTCAATGGACTATAGGCTAACCAGAACGCTACTTACGCTGCTTTTCTTCGCATGGATGAGCGGTGTCTCTTTCGCACAGCGTGGAGGAAACACTTCGTGGAAAAAGTATCAGCACGAAGCTGCCATTGGCGTGGGGATCAATAGTGTATTTGCGAACTTGGGCGAGCGAGACGGCTTGGGCGTGGGGTATGCAATGCAACGATCCACCTTCAATGGCACGTACCGATACTATTTCATGAAGCACTTTGCTGCACGAGGAAGCATCAGTCATGGATATTCTAGAAAAAACGATAAGACGCTGAATTTTGGTGAACGCCAGAATGCACGATTGGATTACATCAGCACGGTAACAGAGTTTGCCGCGATGGGTGAGTATCACTTGATCGACGAAACTACCAAGGGAAAGAGAGGGAAGGTCAGACGTTCCAGAGGAGGAATGTCAAAAGGGCTCAACATGGGACTTAGCGCGTTCACCGGAATTGGACTCAGCTATCTGCGACCATTTGGAGAATTGCAGGGTAGAAAAATGGAGTTCAAACCCATCACATCCCCTTTGACCGTTCCGAACGACGATCGTTACAAGCGCCTTCACTTGCATGTTCCAGTCGGCATCAATGCACGGGTGCTGATCAACGAGAACTGGCGAGCAGGCATTGAATTTGGCTATCGCATTGGATTCCGGGATTATGTAAATAATGTTAGCGGAGTTTATGCAGCGGACGATTTTGAAAATCCCGACCCATTTTCTCCCGACACCCAATATTTCGGGTTGATCACTTTCGCTAAGGAGGAGGCACCGATTGCGGATCTTTCCAGTGACAGCGGACGGCGCAGTTATTTCTTTGGCTTCCTCACGTTGGCGTACCGCCTTAAGTCCTAAGCATTTCCCATTATTGTTTTTCGTAGTCGTTTAATCGATCCAAGTCCAGTAGGATTTCCCCTTCTTCATTCGTTTCGAACATCGGCAAGAAGCGCGCATTTGGAACGATTTCACTCAACTCATAGCTGAAGCGGCTGTGCAGTTCCTGCGAAAACATTTCATCAAAGCCTTTGATGTGAATCAGCAACTCGCCCTGGGTCTTGATGATCTGGTCATTGCTCAATTCTTTGAGTGGACTTTCCTCATCGATGGGGTGCACGATGGTCCAATTCAATGGAAAAAATTCGATGTGATTGATTTGCAGGTTCAGGCGCTTGTATGTCCGCTGTGTGCCATCATTGAGGTGAGTGGTCATGTTCAATATCACGGTCGCCGACATTTCCATGAGCTGATTCGGTCGCTCATTGACGATCCGAAACATAACCGAACGCACGCCTTCTATGTTTTGGATCAATGCATGATCGCTGTAGAGCAGCTTAGCCCTTGCTTTGCTGAAGCGTCCAAAGAGAAGTCCCGTGGCCAAAGAGAAGGAGAGAAAGCCTACCAAGGCTTCGAAGGAGGCGATGATGGACGCGAGGTGTGAGCTGGGTGAAATGGCACCGTATCCAACTGTTGTGAAGGTTTGTGTAGAGAAGTAGTACGCCTCGAGAAAACGATCCGTGAAGGCGCCTTCCGATCCGGTGTTAAACGCACCCTCACCAAGCGAAACATAGAGGCAAGCGAAGAGCAGATTGACCGTGATGTATCCCGCTAAAACGAGTAAGATGAATTGAAGCCAGGTCAGGTTAATGAAGAATAAGTAGGCATCATTCAGCCGAAAACGCGCTCCCTCTTTGACCACGTTGAAGGATCCATCCTTGTTGATGATCCTCTTCGTGCGTCGCTTGAACCGTGTTCCGATTCCGGGGTCATAGCCATTGTTTCTGTCCTTTGCTCTGCTCATCGTTTCAAAATAATGCGGTCAATAGCGAGCGTGTATCTTCTGGCGCCAGTTCAGCTGCCGATAGCACGGCTTCAACCACAGCGTAGTGATGTTTTTGACCGAGGAGTTGCCGCTCGATGCTCTCCATGCTTTCTCCCGTATGTCGAATCTCGGCATTTTGAATGATTCCTCCTCTTTCTACCTCTAGTGCTACGGTGAACGTTTTGTGTTCATTCCGGAACACGTAATGTGGACTGTAGCCAAAATTCCAATCATCTGAGTCGTATCGTTCATCGATTGCAACGTCGAGTAATTCCCTTTCCAAGGGCAGCGCTCCTTCTTCGAAATCGAGGTCGATGAGTGCAGCATGCAGTTTTTGAAGAAATGCGGGTGTGTCACCGAGGTCCTTGTACGCCCTTAAGTTGCTGATCGGGCTGCGAACGGATCGGACGGCTTTGTCTTCGAAAACCCCGCTTGTTCGTTTTATCGACGAGCGCAGCAGGTTGAGATCGGCGTCGTATAGAAGCGTTCCGTGGTGCAATGAGCGACCTTTTTTCAAATGTTGTGCGTTGCCCGATATCTTTTTCCCTTCTAGGAAGAGGTCGTGGCGCTCATTCATTTCTACGGGATAGCCAAGGGTTTGCAGTGCCTTGTGGATCATGTTGAGGCTTCGGTCGTAATCGATCATCTTCTCCTTTTGCACCCAGCGAAAGAAGCTAAAATTCACGTTTCCAGGGTCGTGATATACCGTGCCTCCTCCGCTTATCCTGCGCACGATAGGGATACGATGCTCGTGGCAGAAATGAAAATTACACTCGGATAAGGCGTTTTGGTGCTTTCCAACCACGACAGCATGGGGATTTACCCAAAGCCGCAAGGATTCTTGCTCAAATTGGGTGAAATACCATTCCTCATACGCAAGGTTTTCGGCGCAAGTGGGTAGGTGAAGGATGTCTAGAAGCATGCGATCCATACATCCACGAAAGTGAAGCTTTCAGAATAATCCAATGCAAAAAAGCACAGAACAAATAGCTTTGGACAAATTTTAAGACTTGGATCAAAGCGCACTTTTGGAACTCTTCGCTCAGAAGAAACGCATCGTTATTACTACCCATAGATCACCTGATGGAGATGCCATAGGATCTTCCTTGGCCTTGTCCAGCTTTCTGATGAAGGAGGGCCACGATGTAAGGCTTGTTATTCCTGATGCGGCTCCTGACTTTTTGCATTGGATGGAAGGCTCAGACAGTATGTTGAATTTCGAACTGCTTCCGGAAGCCTGTATAGAGGCCGTTGAGCACGCCGAAGTCATATTCAGTTTGGACTACAATCGATTGGAGCGCATTGCCTCTTTAGGGGAGCACGTGATGGCCTCTGGGGCGATCAAGATCCTCATCGATCATCACATCGATCCGGCGGATTATTTCGATTTCGCCTTGAGTGATACGAAGGCCTCATCTACCTCCGAATTGATCTACCGTTTTTCCGAAGCACAAGGCTGGTTGGGCCATCTTGACAAAGCGATCGCCGAGTGTTTGTACACGGGTATTATGACCGATACAGGATCGTTCAAATTTTCATCTACGTCTGCAGATACGCATCGCATAGCCGCCCATCTCATGGATGCGGGATTGGTTCCCGAGAAAGTGCACAGCGCGATCTTCGATACCAACACCTATGATCGATTGCAGCTCCTTGGCCATGCCCTAACCAAGAAACTTGAGTACGATGCCGAGCGAGGCGTGAGTATCATCAGTTTGAGCCTCTCTGAAAAGAATAGATTCCACTACAAAAAAGGAGATACAGAAGGCCTGGTCAACTATGGGCTTTCTATTCAAGGCACGAAGATGGCGGTGTTTCTCTCGGAGGAGTTGAATATTACCAAGTGTTCGTTTCGCTCCAAAGGGGATGTAGATGTAAATGTGATCGCGCGTACTTGGTTCAATGGAGGAGGTCATAAAAACGCAGCAGGCGGACGATTGGATATGAAATTGGAACCTGCTCTAAGTTATTTGAAAGATGTTATCGAGCATAAATTACGCCATTGATTTGAAGACGATCATGGCAATCTTACTGGTGACGGCAACCATGCACGCTTGTCAGGAAAATGAAACACCCCAAGGCGATGGCCTACCTACGCAGCGTGAGGTAAACAAGAGCATGGAAGACATCAACCGGCAAATGGCCCAAGAGGAAGATGCAGCCATTGAGGACTATGCTCAACAACGCGGTTGGGATATGACCAAGACCGGAACGGGGTTGCGATACATGATTTATGAAAGTGGGCCGGAGGGGCCGAATGCGCTGGAGGGGCAAGTTGCAACGGTCCATTACGAGGTGAGTTTGACCGATGGCATTACCGTCTATGCATCCAGTGAACAAGGGGCTCGATCCTTTTTGATTGGACAAGACAATGTAGAGTCGGGCATCCACGAGGCGATTCAATACCTGAAAGTGGGGGATAAGGCACGGGTCATTCTCCCCTCTCACCTCGCGCATGGCCTCACGGGCGACAACGACAAGATCCCGCCGCGTTCTACGGTTATTTACGATCTTGAATTGCTTTCACTCAGATGAATCGTTTTCTTTTTCTCGCCCTCCTCGTAGGAGGACTCACATCGTGTGACACAACAGATCATCCCGGGTTCAAGCGGTTAGAAGGTACCGTACATTATCGACTTATCGCGCTAGGAGACGATGATCGGCCGGTTACAGAAGACAGCTATGTCTCCATGGAGGTCAAGGCCTTTTCACAAACGGGTCAGCCTTTGGCGCAAAAGCGAGTGCTTCGGATTGCCTTTGGAAATGCAGTTTGGCCAAATCGGTTGAAACGATTGTTGTTGGAAGCTGCCCAAGGCGATAGCTTGGATGTGATTGGCAGCGTGAAAGAGCTTGATGCCAACACTTGGTTTGAACCCATTGAGATGGGAGCTGATTCTGACCTTTTATCCCTGCAAGTTTCCGTCGTTGAAGTCTTGACCGCGGAAGAGGTCTTGCAATCAAGGGCTGAGGAACGCTCTGCGAACGACCGTGAGTTGAACGAACTTGCGCTGTTAAAGCACGCTGTAGATTCATTGGGTTTCAAAGACGAGGATCTCCAGGAAGGCATCTTCTTTCGCACCCTTCGTCCAGGCCTTGGATCTTCTCGTACTTCATCTGGAAATGAGGTGCTTGTGCGCTACAAAACATGGTTGGCCGATGGGCAACTCATCGATGATACATTTCAAGGAGAAGCCTTGGAGTACACCATCGGAAAACCAGATCAAGTACTGCTTGGATTCTCCAAAGCCATAGCACGCATGAGGGTCGGAGCCAAGGCCTTGGTCATTCTTCCTGCAGATCAAGCGTATGGAAGCTGCGGTTCTTCTTCTGGAATCGTTCCGCCCTATGCTTCATTGATCTATGAGGTAGAATTGGTTAAAGTCAAACAGTAATTCTGCTAGCTTTGCCGCCAAATAGAAGAAAAACATGAGATCTTATTCAATTCTACTGGCTGCTTGTGTGGCTATTTCCGCTTGTTCCAATCCATCTGCAGATGGGGAAGGAGGAGCTTCTGATTCAACCCAAAATGCTATTTCCAGTATTGGAATGGTGACAACACCGAATGGCATCGAAGTCGATATTACCACGGCAGGGGATGGAATTCGTCCACAGTTTGGACAAAAGATAGTATGTGCGTACACGGGCATGTTGTCAGACGGACAGGTGTTTGATCAAAGTGCACCTGAACAGCCAATGGAATTTGTTTTAGGTTCGGGTCAAGGTATGCCGGGATGGCATGAGGGAATGGCCGAGCTTTCAAAAGGAGCGATCGCTACGATCACGATTCCATCAGAGCAAGGATTTGGCGTGGAAGGATTGGGCAACCTGATTCCACCGAACGAAATTTTGACCTTTGAAGTCGAGGTCTTAGACGTTAAAGAAGCACCACAGGCGATCGCACACGAATTGTGGAGTGCTGAAGGCCTTGAAAAAATGACCACCAATAGTGGACTCGAGTACTACATCATCGAAGAAGGTACAGGCGAGCAGGCTGCCGCGGGTAGAACCGTTCAAGTGCACTATTATGGCGTACTCGAAGACGGTACCAAATTCGACGAATCCTTCATGCGTGGCGAGCCGATCGAATTTCAACTTGGTTCAGGACGTGTTATTCCTGGATGGGAAGAGGGAATTGCTCTTTTGAAGGTAGGTGCGAAGGCTCAACTCGTGATTCCTCCTTATCTAGCCTACGGTGATCAAGGAGCAGGTGGTGCAATCCCTCCAAATGCAACGTTGATCTTCGACGTTGAGTTGGTGGCGGTTAAGTAAGTGCCTAATCGCGCTGCGGAAAAGTGACGGTAGTGATGCGAAGCAATCGGTCATAATCCCACCCCAATTGTCGGTGATAAACCAACACAGAGTATTCATTCTCGGTCTGGAAGTGTGAACCTTCGAAACGTGTAAAGTCAGGTTCTATTTGTCCATCCTTGACAAAAGCGTAGATGTAGTTGTAGATTCCTTGCTTGATGTAAAGGGATGATTCGTACTGCAAGGCAACTTGGTTAAAGGTCATTTTCGCCTCCTGCTTGATCTTCCAATCGGTCAGTGCTCCATAGACATAAACGTCACCATCGCGGAGCGCTTGCTGCTGACGTAGACTAAAATGAGCGGTCACGTAATCCGCGGATACATGTCCTTCACCCCCGAAAAGGTCGTTTTGGATGAAAAACCAGCCGTTGATGTCGCGATTTTGCAGATACGCTTGGCTAAGTCGACTTTTGTCTGCCTCCAGATAGGCGTGATTCTCGCCGCCGCCGTAGGTTACCTTTTCAACACCCATTCCGGTGAATCGGGTGTTCTTGATGTCGAGTATTCTAAATTCATTCCCTCCTTCCATTGCGTTGGGCCCATCGTAGTCGTAGTCCAGCACATTTTGCTTTACAAACCTAGGATCCAGTCCCGTTAAAGGGTTTGCCCATGAATGATTTTGAAGGATCACTACGTGCAAGTCTTGGTAGGGGTTAGTTAGATCATATCCATTGCTGGCAATGGTGAAGTCAATTTCTTGATGGCTGTATCGCTGTTTCACCATGGTGGCCTGTTTGACCTTTACGTCTACGTTGAGGATGTCTTCGGTGACGCAAAACCTGCGCGTCAAGACGAGGGCTTTGGTATCCGAATCGAAAACCTTGAGCACGTAGTTCCCTGAGCGCGTAATCCGCATATTAAAATTCGGGATCTGCAAGGTGTAATGAATGTACTTCTGATAGGTATTGCGCGAGTAGTCATACTCGTTGAGGAAATCTTCCGGAGGGCCGTTTATGTACTCCTGGGGGTCTAATTCACTCTGTTGCCAGTCGTGATCGCAGTGGATCAGGCTGTACATGAAATTGCCCAAACTGGAATCCAGGATGTCGAAGTGTAATTCCAGGAAACTTTCTGGGTCGTCGAGTTGAATGAAAGGAGGCGAGAGGGGCCAACCCTTCGGATGAAGCATTACCGTGCGAACATTTGGGTAGTAGATAAAATTTTCTAGGCGGATGAACGAATCGTCGTAGTAATTGTCTTCATCCTGTGCTTCATCAATGTTGAACTGCGCGAACAATGGAATCGACGCTGACAAGAATGCGGCCAAAAGGAGATCCTTTCGTTTGGGAATCAATGAAGTAAGTCGAAGGAGTACAGCAAATGCTTTGGCCATGAAGGGGAAGACTTTCGATTGGTAAAGAAACGAATGTTGTGCGAATGAATTATGAAGGTTAACGCTGCGTCGTTTGGAACAAGATTGCATCCTTCTGCAACATGCATGATTTTCGTCGCAATTAATCGACTTATGATTAAAAAATCACGTAGGTTTGCGCCCGTTTTTGAAGCGTCAATTTTAACAGAAACCAATGCCTAAGAACGTTAAAATTCGCAGAGGTGCCGACATCAAACTTGATGGTGCGGCCGAGAGGATCAAAGGAGATATTGCATTTCCCTCCTCATTTGCGATCAAACCTACTGACTTCCACGGCTTAACACCCAAGATGGTGTTAAAGGAAGGAGCCGAAGTGAAGGCGGGTCAAGAGATCTTTCACGATAAGTACAACGAGCGCGTGAAGTTTACTTCACCGGTAAGCGGCGAGATTGCAGAGATCGTTCGTGGCGCCAAGCGACGAATTCTTGAAGTTCGGATCGTTCCAGACAAGGATCAAAAGTTCGAGTCGTTCGATGTCAGCGATACCAGTTCAGCTGAAAAGGTAAAGCAGTTGTTGATGAGCTCAGGATTTTGGCCGATGATCAAACAGCGTCCTTATGACGTCATCGCGAATCCGGAAAGCAAGCCTAAGTCAATCTTCGTTTCAGCGTTCGACAGTGCCCCTTTGGCGCCAGATTACGATTTTATTCTTCACGGCGATAAAGAGGCCTTCCAAACAGGACTCAATGCTTTGGGTAAATTAACGGATGGCAAGGTCCACCTTAATTCGCGCCCAGGCGCCTCAGCGGATACTGTATTCGCGGCTGCCAATGGCGTTGAGAAGAATACCATCAGCGGTCCACACCCTGCTGGAAATACAGGTATTCAGATTCATCACATCGATCCGATTAACAAGGGCGAACTGGTTTGGACGGTCAACGCGCAAAGCGTAGCGATGATTGGTCGATTCCTGATGACAGGTAAGGCTGATTTCAGCAAGACCATCGCATTAGCCGGTTCCGAAGTTGAGAAGCCACGATACATGACTACCATCATTGGAGCTTCTATGAAGACGCTCACCGATGGACAGATCAGCGCCGGCGATAATCGGATCATCAGCGGAAATGTCTTGACGGGTGATAATGCGGGAGCGGAGGGTTACCTCGGTTACTACCATGATGCTGTCACCGTGATTCCAGAAGGAAAGGAGCCTCAATTTTTAGGATGGCTCGCGATGAACTTCAACAAGTTCTCCTTGTCGAGGGCGTATTTCAGTTGGATGATGCCAGGCAAGAAGTTTCGTCTCAACACGAATCAAAATGGAGAGGACAGAGCGTTCGTTATGTCAGGTCAATACGAATCCGTATTGCCGATGGACATCTATCCGGTTCACTTGATCAAGGCGATCATGACCAACGACATTGAGAAGATGGAAGTGCTTGGGATCTACGAAGTAGCTCCAGAGGATTTAGCGCTTTGCGAGTATGCGTGTACAAGTAAAACCCCAGTTCAAGAGATCCTCCGCGGTGGATTGGACCTGGCTCAGAAGGAATTAGGATAAATCAGGATCATGAAGTTTCTACAAGACCTAATGTTCAACAAGATTCGCCCCAACTTTGAGAAGGGCGGCAAGTTTGAAAAATACTATCCGGCATATGAAGCGATGGAGACATTCGCATTCACACCGCCACACGCTACCCATACGGGGGCGCACATTCGAGATGCCATCGACCTCAAGCGCACCATGTTCTTTGTGGTCATCGCCTTGATTCCGTCCTTGCTTTTCGGCATGTGGAATACAGGACATCAATACTATCTCTCGATTGGAGAATTCACAGGACTCGCTGACGGCCTAGTTGATAAGCTCATTTTCGGAGCCATTCGCGTGCTTCCTTTAGTGGTCGTTAGTTACGTGGTCGGCTTGGGCATCGAATTCGGCATCGCAGTGGTAAAGAATCACTCGGTAAACGAAGGTTACCTGGTTTCAGGAATGCTCATTCCCTTGGTGCTTCCTTCTGAGCTTCCGTTGTGGATGGCCGCGGTGGCCACTGCATTTGCGGTAGTCATTGGTAAGGAGGTGTTTGGAGGAACGGGCATGAACATCCTCAACCCAGCCCTTACGGCACGAGCCTTTTTGTTTTTTGCCTATCCTACGAAGATGAGTGGAAACATGGTCTGGATTCCTCAGGAAACAGGCATGGCGACGGTAGATGGATACACAGGAGAGACACTTCTTTCTCAGGCCTACAACTCAAGCGCGGGTTCCAATTTTGGAGACATTGCATACAACGCCGCGGGTCAGCCCTTCGGAAGTTTAGCCGATACGATGTGGGCCTCCTTCTGGGGATGGATTCCAGGTTCGATCGGGGAGACATCTGTCTTTGCCATCTTGTTGGGAGCTGCCTTCTTATTGTACACTGGAATCGGAAGTTGGAGGATCATGTTGAGCTTCCTCGTAGGAGGTTTGAGTATGTCAATGCTATTTAACGCTTGGGGTGCCAATGCCTTCATGGCCGTTGATCCCGTTCAGCAATTGCTCATGGGCGGCTTCATGTTCGGAATGGTCTTCATGGCCACTGACCCTGTGAGCGCAGCCCAAACGAGCACTGGAAAATGGATCTATGGATTTTTTGCCGGATTTCTCGGCATCATGATCCGGGTATTCAATCCGGCCTATCCGGAAGGTATCATGATGGGCATCTTGTTCATGAATGTGATGGCACCATTGATCGATCATTACGTGGTACAAGCGAACATTAACCGTCGAATGAAGCGCGCAAAAGTTGCGACTGCATAATACAGAGTGAACCATGGCAATCAATAAAGAATCACAAGGCTTTACTTTTCTCTTCTCGGTCATCATGGTGGTGATCGTAGCCACCGTACTTGCTCTTGCTGCACTTGGTCTTAAGGGGCCACAGGAAGAGAACATGAAACAAGAAAGGATGCAAAACATCCTTGGATCTATACAGGTTGAATCAACGCGCGAGGAAGCTGGCGCTAAGTTCGATCAGTACGTCATCAAGCGACTGACACTCAACGCCAAAGGAGAGGTAATGAGCGAAGTTTCCGGTCCTGTCAAGTCCCTTTCTACCGATGGAAAGGAGGAATTTGAAAGCGACGCGTTTAACATCGACGTTAAGAAGCAATACCGCGACAGGACCATGAGCGATGACGAGCGCAAGTATCCGCTCTTCATTTGCGAGAAAGATGGAAGCTCTTACTATGTTGTTCCCTTGGTTGGAACGGGGCTTTGGGGACCTATTTGGGGCTTCCTCGCCTTGGAGAAAGACATGAATACCGTTTATGGTGCCACATTCGATCACAAGACCGAAACCCCTGGACTTGGAGCAGAGATTAATCAAGGTTGGTTTGAGTCACCGTTCGTAGGAGATCAGATCTTCGATGAGAATGGAACCTTCGTGTCCATCGATGTGGTCAAAGGAGGAGCAGCGCCGGAAGACAAGCACGGAGTGGATGCCATCACAGGTGGTACGATCACGAGCAACGGCGTTTCGAACATGTTGGAAAATACGCTCAAAGTGTACGTTCCATACTTCAAGAAGAATTCTGATATCGCAGCAATCTAAAAGACTATGAGTACAGAAGTAATATCAGCAGCAGCTGAAGTGGCGGTCAAGGAGCCCAACGAGCCTTTGTTTTCTAAGAAGAACAAGCGGTTGCTGACCGACCCGCTCAACGATTCGAATCCGATCACCGTTCAGGTACTCGGAATCTGTTCAGCCCTTGCAATCACCGTTCAGGTGAAGCAGGCGGTGGTAATGTCGATTTCGGTGCTCGCCGTAATGATCGGAGGCAACCTGATCATCTCCCTGATCCGAAACATCATTCCAAGTCGCATCCGAATCATCGTTCAACTTGTAGTTGTAGCATCGCTGGTGATCCTTGTGGACCAAGTATTGAAAGCTTATGTCTACGACGTGAGCAAAGCCTTATCGGTCTTTGTTGGCTTGATCATTACCAACTGCATCATCATGGGGCGTCTCGAGGCATTTGCGCTTGCAAACAAGCCTTGGCCTTCCATCCTGGATGCCATCGGTAACGCCGCTGGTTACGCATGGATTCTTATTGCCGTTGCCGTTGTTCGTGAGCTTTTCGGTTCAGGCACTTTGATGGGCTTTACCATCATTCCAGAGTCCTTGTTTGGATTTGGGTATATGAACAACAACATGATGATTCTGCCTCCGATGGCCTTGATCACGGTAGGAATTATCATTTGGATCCAACGGTCGAAGAACACAGCATTAATCGAAGAAAACTAAGCCGCTATGCTAGATCTCGTAAACATATTCGTTAAGGGCATCTTCATTGAGAACATGATTTTCGCCTACTTCCTTGGAATGTGCTCTTATTTGGCTGTTTCCAAGACAGTGAAGACCGGTGTCGGACTGGGAGCCGCGGTCATCTTTGTACTGGGCATCACTGTACCGGTGAACTACCTCATTGAGAATTATGTATTGAAAGAGGGCGCGCTCATCTGGTTGGATGCGTCTTTTGCGAGCATTGACCTCAGTTTTCTAAGTTTCATCATGTTCATCGCCGTGATTGCGTCGATGGTGCAATTGGTGGAAATGGCGGTTGAAAAATTTGCGCCAGCCTTGTATGGAGCACTGGGCATTTTCCTTCCGTTGATTGCTGTGAATTGCTCCATCCTCGGAGGTGCTCTTTTCATGCAGGAGCGTCAGTACTCTTCCATCGCAGAGGCTACTTCCTTTGGACTTGGGTCTGGGGTAGGGTGGTTCCTCGCCATCGTTGCCATTGCAGCGATACGGGAGAAAATTAAGTATTCAAATGTTCCAGCGCCACTGCGTGGGTTGGGCATCACGTTTATCATCACAGGTCTCATGGGCATCGCGTTCATGGCCTTCATGGGAATCGAACTTTAAGAAACAGCTATGGCAACTACAGTTATCATCAGTATCGTCGT
The DNA here is from genome assembly GCA_013204105.1 of Flavobacteriales bacterium. Classification (GTDB taxonomy): domain Bacteria; phylum Bacteroidota; class Bacteroidia; order Flavobacteriales_G; family Salibacteraceae; genus SHAN690. Next base: position 20,310 of record JABMOM010000028.1, on the reverse strand, counting down.
CTTTCTTGTCTTTATTCTGCTTTTGGTGTCGATCATTCTCTTCGCCAAGGCGAAGCTTTCGCCAAGCGGTAAAGTGAAGCTGACGATCAACGGAGAAAAAACCATCGAAGTGGAAGCGGGAAGCACGCTGCTCACGACCTTGGGAAACAACAAGATCTTCTTACCATCGGCTTGTGGTGGAGGTGGAACGTGCATTCAGTGCAAGTGCCAAGTGCACAGCGGTGGTGGAGCGATCCTTCCAACGGAAGAGCCACACTTCTCTCGCAAGGAGCAGGCGGAAAACTGGCGTCTAGGATGTCAGGTCAAGGTGAAAGAAGACATGGACATTGAAGTTCCTGAAGAGGTCTTTGGTATTAAGAAGTGGGAAGGAACGGTTGTTCGGAATTACAATGTCGCATCCTTCATCAAGGAGTTTGTAGTTGAGATTCCGGCGGATATGGGCTACCGAGCTGGGGGATACATCCAGATCGAAATTCCACCATGTGAGATCAAGTATGCTGACTTTGACATCACTGCACACCCTACTGAGCACCCAGGCGAGCCTGAGAAGTTCAAGCAAGAGTGGGATGGCTTCAACCTATGGCCATTGGTCATGAAGAACGACGAGCTAGTGGAGCGGGCATATTCTATGGCCTCTTACCCAGCTGAAGGACGCGAGATTATGCTCAACGTGCGTATCGCTACGCCGCCATGGGACCGTGCCAATAACAAATGGATGGATGTGAATCCAGGTATTGCTTCCTCGTTCATCTTCGCGCAGAAGCCTGGAGATAAGGTGACGATCTCAGGACCTTATGGTGAGTTCTTTATCAAGGATTCGAATTCAGAAATGCTGTACATCGGCGGTGGAGCCGGTATGGCACCTATGCGCAGCCACTTATACGAACTTTTCCGCACGATCAAGACAGGCAGAAAAGTTTCCTATTGGTATGGAGGTCGTTCTAAGCGCGAGCTATTCTATATCGATCACTTCCGTGCCTTGGAGAAAGACTTCCCGAACTTTAAATTTTACCTCGTGCTTTCAGAGCCGCTCGAAGTCGACAATTGGTCGGTTATGAAAGACATGGAAGATGAAGGCGATGGCTTTGTAGGCTTCGTGCACCAAGCGGTGATCGATCAATACCTCAGCAAGCACGATTCCCCAGAGGATATCGAGTTCTACTTCTGTGGCCCTCCTATGATGAACCAGGCTATTCTCAAAATGTGCGACGAGTGGGGTGTTCCTCCGGAGAATGTTGCCTTCGACGATTTCGGCGGATAAGTCGATTTTAGTAAAAGAATATAGATCCCTCAACCGTCAAGGTTGGGGGATTTTTTTTTGCCTTGAGGCTATATTGGTGATCATACCTCTTTTAAATTATAAGGTTGAACATGTAGTGATGTATCTCGCAAATCGATTCCGGTAGTCTATTTTCGGATAATCAGTGATAGTTCATGGAGGTGAGTTAGGGACATCTTGTGGTTATACCATTGTCTATTAATCATCATTAATGCTCTATCTACTATGCTACGCTTAGGATTTTTCATTTTGCTTTCCATCCTGTCTGTTTTCTCTTGCGAAGCACAAGAGAGAATCCGCCTCTTGTCTGGTAAGGTCATTCAAGACGCCAAACTGCACAGCGTGAAGGATCATTCCATCATCTACCAGCGGCGCATGACCTTGCACGAGCTCAAGAAAGAGAAAATTGATGTCGTCGAGACCGATACATCTTTGATCCGATTTAGCCAAGAAGGTGAAATGATCGTTGAATACAAGCAAGCCGATGATTCTACAGCTGTGGAAGACGTGTCTGTAGCAACTGAGCCTTTGGGTGATTCAATTGCTTTGGATGATGGTCTCGAGATGCCGAATGCAAGCGTCTTGAATAAATTATTTTCTGGAGTTATAGGTGCTATCAAAGGAATAGTCATATTCTATGTCGCTGTAGGCGCGGCTCTTCTTGTTGTACTCATCTTGTATTCTCCAATGTAGTTTGCCTCGCTCACTAATCTCAGTGGCAATGCACAACTAGGGTTTTCAATGGCTCGCTAAGAGCTAGTCGTACTTCAGTCATTAAGACAATAGCATCCCTCAGTCGAAAAGGCTGAGGGATTTTTTATTCCAATATTTTGAGTGAGTTCTAGAGCAGGAGGTGTGAAATGAGTGTATTATCCAAATTATTTCGAAAGGAGGGCAATTTAATCTACGCATTTATGCAATAAATGCAAATATTGAAGATTAAGTAACAAAAAATGAAGTTGAAATATTCAATAAACGCAAGATGTTTGTGTTGTAATTAAATCAAACCAAATCGAAATACAATGAAAAAGTATTTAGTTCTACTGACGTTCGTTTTAAGCACTGGACTTTCAGTGCTAATGGCACAATCTGAGAACGGCAAGATCAAAATGGCCGTACTCAACATTGAATCTACTGAACTTATTCAGACCCCCGAGCTGCTTGGGAAAATTGCAAGGTTGAAAGTACAGCGCGATGATCGTTATTCAGTTTACAGAGAGCATGACGTTCTGGATCAATTTTCCGATGATATCGAGCGCTATGAGAATTGCTACAGTATCAAATGCATGGTGTCGCTTGGTAAGGAACTGGGAGCTGATCAGATTTTATCAGGGTCTGCAGAGCGTTTTGGTGAGCGTATCGTGATCAATCTTGTGATTGTGGACGTTCAACAAGAGCAGATCATTGCCTCTGATGTCAATGAATACTACAACATTGGTTCGGAAATAGAGGGGATGATTGAAATTTCCGTCAACAACCTTCTTGGCGTCGAGTCGGATGCTATGCTGGTGAATGGTTTAGTACGCAAAGAGACCGTCCTTACGGATCAAGTCGTTGAAAAGTTGAACTTGAGTGGTCCGCGAATGGGTGCGACCTTTATCTATGGCGAACGGGGCAGGCGATTACAAGATCCTAGATCGCAAGGTGGCTACGAAGCGCTTCCTATCATGAGTCAGTTCGGCTACCAATTCGAGTGGCAGTATTTGAGTGCGGGTAATTTGCAAGCGTTGGTTGAAGTCATTCCCCTTATCGGTGGAATGGATCAAGGCATGTTCGTTCCAAGCTTGACGCTTATGAATGGATTTCGCCATAGCCGATCAGGGATTGAATTCGCCTTCGGGCCAACCTTTCGCGTAGTAAAAACGGCGAAAGGATTTTACAATGAGAACGATGAATGGACCACGGGCCAAGAGGCGTATGACGCTGGTCCAAAAGATGAGTATAAGTCCGAGCTGCATGAAAACTTAGACAAAGATGGTGATCTCAAGCTCGACTATGCCTTTACCCTAGCGGCGGGTAAGACCATCAAGAGTGGCCATTTGAATATTCCGATCAATATCTTCTACTCCCCAGGCAATAAGGGGGGAGTTATTGGAGCGTCCTTTGGTTTTAACATTCGTCGTCAACGATAATCCAATACCCCCTCAACCATGATACGCATAACTTTTTTCGTTTGGTTTACGATCATGTCTATCCTCTCTTGCTCAGCGCAAGAGAGGATACGACTAGTATCCGGAAAAGTCATCAATGACGCCAAGCTCTTCAGTGAGCACGATCAACACATCACGTATGAGCGGCGCATGAGTTTACACGACCTTGAGAAGGGGGAAATCGAGTTCATTGAGACCGATAGCTCCATGATCAAGTTTGACAAAAAAGGGCAAATGATCGTCGTAAGCAAAAGGCCTACAGGCTCTGCCTCAATAGAAACTCTTGAGGTGATTGAACAGCCTTCGCTCGATTCCATTGTTGTTGACAAGGTAGAGCCTACACTTGAAGTGAACGGATTCGCGGGACGAGACGAAGGCCAACAGTCTTTCGATTTACCAAAAGAGGAGCCAGGGGACCAAGTGACGGTAGAAGTCGAGGCCTCGGAGGAGATCGAAGAGCTTACGACAGAAGAACCCTTTAGAATCGCCCGTGATCCAAGCCTCTATGAAGAAGCCTATTTTCCAATGGCCGGTGTCTTCAAAATAGTGGGCTCAATTGCTGGGGCGATTGCTGCAATTCTTGTCCTCGGTTTAATTTCAACGCTTTGATCTCAGTGTTGCTTTATAGTGCAGCTTCTAGAAGTAGAGAGGTGCTCGTTCCTTCAGGAAAGCTTCTTATCATTGCCCAATGCAAAGGATTAGCGCCCTTCTTTGGGTCATTTGGTTGTGTACATCGTGCAATGCAGAGTTGGAGAAGACCTCATCAGAAGAGTTTAGGCAGACCATAAGCGGCGAAGCCCAAGGAACGACTTGGCGTATTGTCTACTACGATCTCCAGGAACGAGATTTCACGCCTGATGTGGACAGCATTCTCAAACGCATCGATGCTTCGGTGTCGACCTATTTGGAGGGCTCTACCATTGATGGTTGGAACAAAAGTGATTCCGGGACCACCATCGATCCACTGTTTCTGGATTTATTGATGAAGAGCTGGGATGCTTATGTCTTGACAGAGGGCGCCTTTGACCCGACGGTAAAGCCTTTGGTTTCCTTTTGGGGCTTTGGCCCCGAGCGCCTAGCACACCCTGAAGAGATTGACCCCGCGACCATTGATAGCCTACTTCACCTAGTCAATTTTGATACACTGACGTTGGTAAAGAACGATCGCGCTGTTGACTTGGCTTCATTCGAACACTCAGGCAAAAAGAGCGCGGATTATTTTCTCTACAAACCGATGCCTGAGATGCAACTCGATTTCAACGCCATTGGCCAGGGTTGGAGCGTCGATAGGGTTGTGGATTTCTTAAAGGACAAAGAACTGAAGGTATTCTTTGTGGAGATTGGAGGTGAGTTGGTCGCAGGATACCCAAAACCAGGAGGCGAGCTATGGCGCTTTGGAATCGATCAACCGAGTGATGGAAACTATGAACGCGACCTTCAGGCAGTGATCAAATTGAGAAACAAAGGCATGGCGACCAGCGGGAATTATCGAAAATTCTACGAGAAGGATGGCATACGTTATTCCCATACCATCGACCCGAAAACTGGATATCCTGTGCAACATCAACTGCTGAGTGCCACCGTGGTGAGTGAATCAGCAGGAAAGGCAGATGCGCTCGCGACAGCCTTCATGGTGATGGGTGCTGATTCAACCATTCAATTCGTAGAGGCGAGGAAGTACCTTGGCTCGTACATCTATTTGATCTCAGATGATCAAAAGGGCGGATTCAGCACCTATCAAAGCCGACAATTGACGGGGATGTTGGAGGAGTAGGTTTGACTGTAATTGAAACCTCAACTTCAATTGCAATCTGGGCGAAAGAGTTTGGGTTTGAGGCTTATGCCTTTTGACACTGCTCTGTGGGTCTTGCTCCGCAGACTGTGCAGCTGCCTTCGTCGTTCTTCAGCATTGGGTTATTGCTGGCGCAGGTTCCTGCGAATTCACCGCCTTTTTTACCCCAAATCTTGACGGCGATTCCTGCAAAGGCTAATCCTAATAATCCTACTGAGAGTAGTATCAATTTCATGGTGCAAAGCTACGGATTAGACGGAAGAAGCGAGCCAATATCTGGGAGATCTATGCGCTAGAACATTGATCTAGGATCTAGTCCACGAAGAATACTTGCCCACCTCCTTCCTCGTGCCATCGAGTCAAAGCTGGATCGCCCGAGACGTAGATGTTGCCGAGGTGATAAATTTGAGTGAATACATTCTCCCAGGCTCGTACATAGGTGTCAGCTGTACCATTATTGTGGACAATTGCTGTGCGAGCCACAAATTCTTCGGCATGGATGGGCCCATATCCCGAGTTATAGATGTACAACTGCATGCTGGATCCTTTGAGCGTTACATCCGTGGCGCCGGTATGAACGAATAGGTTCAATCGCTCACAGTCCGCCGTAACGTGTAACGACCCTGCTGCGTCTTCGATCTCAACGCGCAATGAATCTCCGACGAAGGCATCCATGAAACGCACTTCTGCTGCCGATTGGCTGAAGATGCTATTGAGACTCGAATAGTGAATCTCTACCAAAGGAAGCGGGTCGATTTTCTTGAGCCAATCGCATTGATTTACCTCACCTATGCTCAGCGTGTCGTTGCTAACGATGGTTTGGATACCCGCCAATCCATTCTGGCCATAGGCAACGCGAACATAGTCCACGCTGTCAGCGAAGAGACGGACGTTCACCCTCCCTTCTACATACAGGTGCGTAAACGTGGACAGCGTTCTGATTTCTTCGGATTGCTCGCCTCGACCTTGCGCACAACCCGCACCCTCTTTTTGACAACTAGAGGTCAAGAGGGAGGCTGCGAGGAGCAAGCTAGAAACGAAATGAAACGCCTGCCTCTGCATAATCAGCTTTGAATTTATGGGTTTTGAGAGATAGGTTCGCACCGAAGGAGTCGGTGAAGAAATAGCGCAGACCGACACGGTTGTACATCCACCCGTCGCGCTCATAGGTGTCCAACACGTATCCGCCTATTTGAAAGAAGATGAGCATCTCTTCCACGTGCAGGTTGTATCCTGCGCGAATCCCGATTTGTGTATTTTCTAACGCTGTCACTTCTTGACCAATCGCTCTTCGGTATTTTAGGAGGGCGAGGTTGTACATCACGTCTGCACCTAGAGAAAGCGAGCTCTTCCTTCCCAGGCCAACGTTGTAGTCCGCAAGCGCCACAAACGCGGGGTGTTTTGCCTTGTAGGGGCGGGCGTATTCTTTGAGTCCATTGTTGATGCCCACGGTCCAAAAGTTTTTGACCTTTTCTGCTGCTTTCACCTCGAAAAGGGTATCCGGTCGATTGGAGGGTAAGCGATAACCCATGCCGCTTGAAATCATGGGATAGTTCAACCCAAGGTTGGGCAAGGTGAAGGCAGCATTTGAAAAATGATTGAAGGAGAGGTTTAGGTTTACATCAAGTCGCTCGTTGATGTGGTAGGTGAAACGTTGCCCAAGCATAATGAACACATTGCCATAACTTCCAATGGCTACATTCTTATAGTTGCTGCTTGGATTGAATGGTTTGGTGACAATGCCTGGTCCTGCACCTAATTCCAAGTTCCATTGAAATTTTGGTTTGATGACCACAGGCGCGGATAGGTAAAAGGCGCCACCAATGCCGTAGCCCAGTACGTCGACATTGGCAAGGTCAAAGACGCGCAACGCAAATCCAACCTCTGCCTGTGGAAAGAGGCTATGCCAAGGTTTGGATCCATTGACGGCATGGTAAACGCGTCCCTCCAAGAAGTGGGCAGGCCCTTGTGGAAGGTGCTTCATGTTTTGCCGGTGCGGCAATAGAAAACCGCGACCGACATTTCCTTCAAAGCCGGGGGCAGTCCATTGCGCCGTAAGCGAAGAACTAATGGAGAGAAGAAGGATAGAGAGAATGAGTCTTGGAATCATTGCCCCACAAAGTTGCGAATGATAAGTTTGCGGTGGGCAAAGGATGAAAGAATTAGAACGGACCCATTCATCCATCGTGTTGCCCACATCGAATTCCAATAACCGACCCTTTTCTATGAGACCAGAACTCGAAGCCTTTGAACGCCTTGTCACGATCATCAGTGAACTGCGCACCGAATGTCCGTGGGACCGAAAGCAAACCATTGAGTCGCTGCGCTATCTTACCATCGAGGAGACCTATGAGTTGAGCGATGCCATCATCGATAATGACCTCGAGGAGGTGAAGAATGAATTGGGTGACTTGATCATGCATGTAGTCTTTTACGCGCAAATCGGATTCGAGCGAGGCGCCTTTTCGATTACGGATGTACTCAATGGCGTATGCGATAAGTTGGTTAATCGGCATCCGCATGTATACGGTGATGTTGATGTGAGCGACGCCGAAGAGGTCAAGCGCAATTGGGAGCAGATCAAATTGAAGGAAGGAAAAAAATCCGTTCTTCAAGGCGTTCCGAAGAGCCTTCCAGCCATGGTTAAAGCGAATCGTATTCAGGAAAAGGCGAGGGGAGTGGGTTTTGATTGGGATGAGCAGGCCCAAGTGTGGGATAAGCTAAAGGAGGAACTCCAAGAATTACAGGATGAGGTAGAGAGCGGCGCACCAAAGGCCAAAGTAGAGGATGAATTCGGTGATGTCTTGTTCAGCATGATCAATTATTCCAGGTTCATCGATGTAAACCCTGAAGATGCCCTGGAGCGAACGAATAGAAAATTCATCAAGCGCTTTCAATACTTGGAGCAGCGCGCGAATGAACAAGGGAAGCAATTGGCTGATATGACCTTAGGGGAGATGGAATCTATTTGGGAAGAAGCCAAGACGGCGAGCTGATCAGATCGCGATTCCAAGCAGAATTCCGAGCACGATTACCGCTATTCGCTTAGGGGATAGCCGATGGTGATCGCTGCTTTCAAAGAGAATGGTCGTAGAAACGTGAAGAAGGATGCCGACGGTCAATCCTAGACTCATGAACATGAGTCGTTCCGAATCATTGCCTAGCCAATGCTGTACGAACGATCCAACAATAGTACAGGCAATAAAGCCGAGCAACCAAAGCATTGCGCTGTTCTTACCCAATCCGGATCGGATGAGTAGGGTAGACAATGTGATGGCTACAGGAATTTTATGCAACATGATACCTAAGGTCAATTCTCGGTCGAATTGAATTACTGAATTGAAGAGCACTGAAGCCAGGGGCATTCCTTCTATCAATGCGTGCAGGCAAAGCGCTGCGTAGGAAATCAGAAGGGCTGTTCGGGTAGATGAAGCGTGCGCATGTCCATGTTCAATGCCATGGGAATAGTTTTCCAACAATATCTGAGCGATGAACCCGACAAGGAGAACATAGCCAGCTGTATGCCCAAGGTTCTCAAACAGCTCAGGAAGGATATGCGTAAATAGAACCGTAATAAGGTAGGCGCCTCCAGCGGACAAGAAGAGATAGATCCATTGCTTTTTTTCAGGAGCCTTGTAAATGAACCAGGCTCCGGCTGCGAATGAGATCACGAGTCCGAGGATGTAGGTGGTCATGCCTTCTTTTGTGCAATTATAACCACACGCGGGCTACGTTCGTCATAGCCGTCTAGCTGGTAATTTCCAAAAATGTGATCGATCGTTAGGCCGGCTTGAAGGATGATGTGCTCCAAGTCTTCTTTTGTAAAAGCCCGCACCCTCTCTTCGTACTTTTTGACTTCTTCTCCATCGGTCACCTCAATGTGCTTGACAATGCATTTTTCGTCTACGCTCCTGGTAACCTTGAACTGAATTCCATCAATCACCTTGAGGTCTTCTTGCTTGAAATTGTGAAGGACCTGGGATGTGTTCAGAAAGTCAATGACCAATTTCCCTCCCGGTTTTAAACACAATTGCATGTTGTCTAAGGCCTGTTGATGCTCATCATCGTTGTCGAAATAGCCAAAGCTGGTGAACAGATTAGCCGCTACATCCATATTTGAAACGGGAAAAATCGCGCGGATATCGTGTTGAATGAAGGTAAGTCCGTCTTCTTCGGCTGCGCAAGCATTTGCCTCGTCAATGCTGTTCTTACTCAAGTCAATACCGGTAACATCGTATCCAAGGCTATGCAGGTACCTCGAATGGCGCCCTTTGCCGCAGGCTACATCGATGAAACGCGCATGCTCTGTCGGGTGAAGGAAATGAAGAAGCGCATCAATAAATTGACGCGCTTCCACTTCATTCCTATTTCGATAAAGCAGGTGGTAATAGTCTGTATTGAACCAGGTTTCAAACCACGCTTTGCTCATTGATTATCCTTTTTTCTGCTCTTCTTTGGCAGGGGCCATTTCACCAGAGGCTTCGTCCGTTCCAACAGAAGGTTTCTTCATGTTGTTGTGAACGATCTTCATCTCCTTGATGAGGTGGTCTGCTCCTGCGTACTTGTCAATGATAAACAGAACGTAACGAATATCAACTGCGATGGTGCGTTGAAGTTCTTTTTCAAATGCGATATCGCCGCTCATCGCTTCCCAGTTTCCGTCAAAAGCACATCCGATCAATTCACCATTGGCGTTGATTACAGGGCTTCCAGAATTACCTCCAGTGATGTCAGTATTGGTGAGGAAGCATACGCGGATAGTGCCATCCTGACCGTAGGGACCGTAGTCTTTCGCATCGTAGAGTTCCTTGAGCTTCGCTGGAACGATGAACTCATCGTTTTTTGGATCCTCTTTCTCCATCACACCTTCCAACGTGGTGTAGTAGTTGAAGTACACTGCATCCGCAGGGAAGTAGTCCAGTACGTTGCCGTAGGTCACCCGCATGGTTGAGTTTGCGTTTGGATAGTAGTTCTTGTCATTGTTCATCTTGCGCAAGCCGTGCACGAAAAGACGATTCGCGTTGTCGATCAAGTCGTTGGATGGTTCCATTTGAGGTGCCACTTCGCCTCGATAATGCGTAAGAAAACCATTCATGAACTCATAGACCATGTCTTTGTCCAAAGCCTTGGTTGATGGAGCTGCAAGGAAGGCGAGATATGCTTCTTTTGAGCTAAACATACTCTTAGCGTACATCTTCTCCGTCATCTTCGAAAAGTCACCTTTAAACTTGGCTACGTAATCCTTAAAAAAGCTAGGTTGAAGATCGCTGGGAATGTCTTCTGAAAAGAACTGGAACAAAGCCGCACTGATCTTGCGGTCGGTAGACATGTTGTAGTCTTTGTAGAATTTTTCTGCCCGATCCTGCAGTTCTGCAACTTGTTCATCGATCTGGGCTTGGTCGGGTGTTTCTGCCGCAAGGGCACCGTACAAGCGGGAAGTTCTCCATGCCATGATTACTGCTTCGCTCGCGAATACGCATTCATTGATGTAGGTTCGATAGAGGGCTGTTTGATTCGAGGATTCAAATCCTTCTTTCCAATCGTTTAAAACGCTCCCATAAATCTCTTTACGCTCATCGCTTTCATTCACCCACTTCTGAAAAGCAGCTTCTTCCATCTGCTTCTTCTCTTTCACCTTCAAGCGTTTCAGTCCGCGTTGTTGACCGATGAAGTACTTCCAGTAATTGCTTACACCTGCGTACTTAGATGCGTACTTGATGCGCACCTCATCGCTGGCCTTCATGTCTTCTTTCATCAAGGCGAGACGTGTTTCACGGACCTTTACCGTATTCGGTTGACGAACGGTTAACTCTTGTTCAACACCATAAGAGCTGAGGTAGCGATCGGTACTGCCTGGGTAACCCATGATCATGGCATAATCGCCTTTCTCAACACCGTCTAGTGAAACGGGAAGGAAATGCTTGGGCTGGTAAGGAAGGTTGTCCTCAGAATAGTCTGCTGGCTTGCCATCTGCACCCATGTAAACGCGCATCATGGAAAAGTCACCGGTATGGCGTGGCCACATCCAATTGTCCGTATCTCCTCCATACTTACCAATGGCTGATGGCGGGGCTCCTACCAAACGAACGTCGCGGAATGTCTCGTAAACAAATGCGTAATACTCATTGCCTTCAAAGAAACTGCGGATGACAATGTTGTAATGCTCTTCTACTTCTCCTTTAATCGATTCTTGCACCGTTGAGATGGCCTCTCGAACTGCGCCATCGCGCTCGCTGCCACTCAGAGAAATGCTTACGTCACCCAGAACGGCATCCGTAACATCACGCATTTCGATGAGGAAGCCAGCTGTCATCCCATTCGCAGGAAGTTCTTGCTTCATCGCCATGGCCCAAAATCCATCGGTTAGGTAGTCGTGATCGGTAGAACTATTGTCTTGGATCACACCATATGCACAATGGTGATTGGTAAGGAATAAACCTTTTCCGCTGATCATCTCTGCTGTACATGAACCGCCGTTTAGTACTACAATGGCGTCTTTCAAGCTCGATTGATTCACACTGTAGATTTCTTCTGCACTGAGCTTTAGTCCGTGCTTTTGCATGTCTGCATGGTTGAGGCGCTTGATCAGCATCGGCAACCACATTCCTTCGTCTGCCTTAACGCTGGTGGATGCCAGAAGGGAAAGGACCATAAATAAGGTTAGTAACTTCTTCATTTTCGTTGTATTCGTTTGAGGCGCCAAAATTAAGAAAGCAAATCCGTGTAATTGCACAGGATGTTGACCAACTAACAATCCATTGATGAAACGTTTGAACACCTAGTATAAAAAAACCTATTCCTTATCCGTTATATTTGTCAAAATCATTACCCTTCCTATTAGTGGAAAGCCAAGCGATCAAGCAGTTTACAGAGAATCTTAATGGGGGTGCTGTTCTGGTGAACTTTCAAGGAGAAGTGCACGAGGAGCGCATCAGCGAGATTTTGGGTGACGTTGAACAAAAGCTTGAAGTGGCGGAAGAGGATTTCAAGAAGCAACGCAAAGTGTACAACATTTTGGTCGAAACGCTACAGAACCTCTATCATCATACCGATGCTTTTTCAGACGGCCAAAAGGTGGTGACCTTCATGCTTGCCAAGTCAGGTGAAGGCTACAGCATCCTTGCCGCGAACTACATTGATCTCGATAACATCGCACCGCTAAAAGCCAAGCTTGATAAAATCAATTCATTGGACAAGGAAGGTCTCCGCAGCTACTATAAGGAAGTCCTCGATAATGGACAATACAGCGTACACGGGGGAGGTGGACTTGGAATAATCGATATCGCACGTAAATCCGGAAAAAAGCTGGATTACGATTTTTCCGATGTAAGCGATACCTTTGGCCTGTACGTGCTTATAATCAAAGTGTAAATTAAACCGTAATCCCTAAATAAAGAATCAAGATGGATCCAATTAAAATTGAAGGAACACCTAAAACGCCAACAGTAAATTTCGATGCCGAATCTGGTGTGCTTGAGATCAAAGGACGCTCGATTCCTGAGAACGCCGTAGAATTCTACAAGCCACTTGTGGATTGGATCGGTTCGTATGGTGACAGTGCAAAATCTGATACCGTAGTGAACATTCAGCTCGAGTATTTCAATACGAGCTCTTCGAAGTGCATCCTCGATGTTTTCAAGAAACTGGAGTCTGTAAATGGAAAGACCAATATCGCAATCAATTGGCATTATGAAGAAGATGACGAGGACATGCTTGAGGCTGGTGAAGACTACCAGGCCATCATCAACATTCCTTTCAAGATGATCGAAATGGAAGAAATGTAAGCCACGCTTACTACTTCTTTTTTTTCTAGATCCATAGAAATTGAAAAGGCCCTTTGTCTCAGGACGATGGGCTTTTTTTTATGGCATCAGTGGCAATGAAATGGCCTCACTGATTTCTTGCTGAAAGCTGAGCTATTCGATAAAGAAGGGAGGGAGGAAGCTTACTTGCCGCGTCCTTGCAAGACGATCAGCACGGTATGGATGAGGATCTTGAAGTCTACCATGAGCGACATGTTCTCGATGTAGAGAACGTCAAATTTGAGTCGTTCTACCATTTCATCGACGTTTTCGGCATAACCGTACTTGACCTGACCCCAGCTCGTTATGCCCGGACGTACCTTGTGAAGGTGCTTGTAGTGGGGTGCCCACTCTACAATTTGGTCTATGAAGAACTGGCGCTCCGGTCGAGGACCTACCAAACTCATGTCGGCGATCAGGACGTTGTAAAACTGAGGGAGCTCATCCATGCGCGTCCGGCGAAGGAATTTTCCGATCGGCGTAATACGGCTATCGTTCTCACTGGACAGGGCTGGCCCATCCTGTTCGGCATTCTCGAACATCGAGCGGAACTTATAGATGCGAAAGGCTTTGCCATTGAGTCCAACCCGGTGATGGGAATAGATTACGCTGCCTTTTGATCCCGTCTTGACAAGAATGGCAATGAGCAAGAACAACGGCAGCAGCAGTATCAGGCAAAAGGTGGAAACAACCACATCTAATATGCGTTTGACGGATTGCTGCCAAACGGGCATGATCTCTTGATTGATGTCAATCAGCGGAGCTCCTAAGATGGAAGACATTTTGACCTGTCCGCTTAGGATGTCGTACATTTTTGGGATGATCTTGATGTTGATCGATGTCCCGTCCAGCACATTTAAGATATGCCCAATTTTATCGTGCTCGCTTGTCTCCAATGCAATGATTACGTCTTCAATTGCTTGACTATCAACAATCTGCTCAATGTCTCTAAAATGACCGAGGTGGGTCAATTGGCCGTCGAGGGCGTGGTTCTTTCCACCATTGATGTGTACAAACCCTTTGATGAAGAACCCGGAGGACTTGCGTTGTGACTCAAGGTCACGATAGAGATTCAATGCGTTCTCGTTGCTTCCAATAATCAAGGTGTTGAATCCGATCTTTCGACCATGTATTCGGTTTGCTGTAATGGTTGAGAGCATCAATCGGCCAAAGGCTGTAAGTATGAAATGCGTGCCAAACAGGATGGAGAACGATAAATAGTAACTCTTGTAAGAGTCGATAAAGTCGTCGAGTAGGATGGAAAAGAAGAGAAAGATGTTCCCCAGCAAGCTCAATGTAAAGGTCTGTGTGAATTCCTTTAAACGGGACCTGCGGTAGATGCTGCGGTACACTCCCGTTATAACGTATAATGCAAGCCAAAAGGCTACAATGATGCTGAGGCTCAGAAAGAACTTTTGATCGTAAATAACCAACACATTGTCCCCGAACACCTTGGTCTCGATCAATGTCTTTCGGAAGGTGAATACCGCAAAATACGCCAGTGCGGCAGCGATGCTATCGCTGAGTACATACTTGAGTATTTGTAGTTTACGGTTCACTGCTGGTACAAGATCTTAATGTTATCCAACAACACGATGCCACTTTCCCTGTTGCTGGACTGAATATCGGGTAAGAAGTACAGATATACAGACTCCATATCTGCTGGTTCAGAAAGTACAGAAGTCAAAGCAACGTAAGCTTTTTTCCACTCTACCTCTTCGCTTTGAGAGGCTTTTAATACCAAGTAATTGACATTTTGATCGGCCAATACATTCTGATTGATGTGAATTCCAACGACCAGCTCATATTGAGTGTAGTAGTCTACTTCTAGGTAGACGATCTTGCCCAATTGAGGCAGTACAAAGTCTTCGGACGTTCTTATCCACGCAGCTTTCGTGGTGTCTGTGATTTCGATGAGCCCTGCGCCGAAGCCGTACTTCACGTATTCCCCATCGGTAGTTCTCTTGATCTCAGCGTCCGTGTTATCGTTCGGATTGAGTTCGATGAAAGCATCCTCGAATTCCTCTACTACGATGTACTTGAAGTTGTTTCCTTCGTCACGGTAGGAGATGGTAGGAGTGATGCTGACCTTCTCACCTGGAGTGAGCGTTACATCCTGTTGATGCGCATTGTAAAACAAGTAGTTGTCGCGGAGGGTAGACACAGTAGAGACCTTGATACCAGGTCCTACAAGGAGTTTGTGCTTTCCTTCATCGAGGACAGGAATATCTGCAGGGAGTTCGAAAATGCCAATCAATTCATCGTCAATGAACACCCATGCGTCTGAAATGTCCTGTGATAATGCGCCTTCATCAACGTTCGGATTGTCGACCATGGCCATGCTGTCGATGGTGATCCACGCAGGACTCGGTTCATCACGATCCACCAGGTCACAGGAACTCACCGCTATCAAAGCGAGGAGCGCGACCAACATCACATATCGATTCCCTTGCAGCAAAATCAAGTCAGTAGAGGAGTTAAACGAGGCTATAGCCTCGATATTTCCTTGGGTTTTAATTAAGCTGCGAAAATAGAATTCGTAAAGTTCAATTGCTCAAGTATTTGGTGAGCAACATGGATGGCTTGGTATCCGTCCTCGATCGTTACTTGGGGCTTGGTGTCGTTATGAATGCTTTCGGCAAAGCTTCGCAGTTCTTCTTTCAAGGCATTGCTCGGTGCCACATCGGGATTGTCAAACAGCAATTGCTTTGCTTCCTTTCCATTCTGAGGGTCGATTACCATCGCGAACGGATTGCTGTCGTCAACGTCCTGCAATTTTACCACTTGTGATTTCTTCTCTAGAAAATCCACGCTGATGTACGCGTTCTTCTGAAAGAATCGGGATTTACGCATGTTCTTAAGCGAGATACGGCTTGCGGTGAGGTTAGCAACGCATCCGTTGTCGAATTCGAGGCGGGCATTACAGATGTCTGGTGTATCAGAGATTACGGCAACCCCACTCGCACTCGTCTTTCGGAGATTGGCCTTGACCACACTCAAAACGATGTCGATGTCGTGGATCATTAGGTCCAGTACTACTGAAACATCCGTACCTCTTGGATTGAATTCTGCCAAGCGATGGGTCTCCACGAACATGACATGATCAAACTGTTCTTTCACCGCAACGAAAGCCGGATTGAAGCGTTCGATGTGCCCCACTTGCACCTTTACTTTGGCCTCGTGTGCCAGGTCTACCAATTTCTTGGCTTCCTCCGTAGTATTGGTAACCGGCTTTTCGATGAAGACGTGCTTGCCGTTTTTCAAGGCGTACATCGCACACTCGAAATGGGAGAGGGTTGGAGTGACGATGCTGACCGCCTCTGAGGCATCGATCAAGGCCTCCATGCTGTCGTAGGCTTTCAATCCATAGGTGTCCAAAGCCTTGGCGGTCTTCTCTGGATCTGGATCGAAGAAACCGATTACCTCAAAGGCATCGCTTAATTCTAGCGATAGCTTGATATGGATGTTTCCTAAGTGCCCTGTTCCTAGTATGCCAAGTTTGATCTTCTTCATTGCTCGAACAAAGGTCTTTTCAAATAAGCAGTTGTCGATAAACAAGGGAACATTCGTTGAACATCCCATTGTCGAAATAGATATTTTCGAACCCAGTATGCAGGACACGTTGAAACATAAGGGGATGCGCAAAAAACTCATTGAAGTTTTACGCGTCAAAGGGATTGATAATCAGATGGTTCTGGATGTGATCAATGAAATTCCTCGACACCTTTTTTTCTTCGACACCGCCTTTCTTCACTTGGCATATGAAGACAAAGCCTTTCCAATAGGCTCGGGTCAGACCATTTCTCAACCCTTTACTGTCGCATTTCAGACATCTCTGCTCAATCCAAAGAAGCGTGAAAAGGTATTGGAGATTGGAACAGGCAGTGGATACCAAACGGCCGTCTTGTCCAAGTTGGGCATGAAGGTGTTTACCATCGAACGACAGCACGCTCTTCATCTCAAAAGCCGGGACTTACTTGAGGAGATGCGCATTCCCGCTCGTTGCTTCTACGGTGACGGATATGCCGGGAAAACCGCCTTTGCGCCTTTCGATAAGATTTTGGTCACCTGTGGTGCGCCAAAGATTCCGGACGCGCTCAAGGAACAACTCAAGGTGGGTGGGCGCATGGTTATTCCTGTGGGTGAGGTGAACGGTGTGCAACACATGCTGACCATCGATAAAGTCAGCGAGACGGAATACGTTACGGAAGAACACGGGGATTTTCAATTCGTTCCAATGCTGGAGCGCACGGATAATGCGGATTGAAATAAAATCTTGACGCATTCGTTCAACTTCCATTATTTTCAAACCATGAAACAAAGCTTCCTACTAGGCCTTATCATGCTTGCTAGCTTTTTGAGTATTCGTGCGCAGGAGAGTCTGCCCGAACCAACTGCTGTAGCGGTAGAAGAAACCAAGCCCAGCCTGCTTCCTAATGCAAAAGATTGGGGGGTTACGGTGAATGTGATGGGTTTGATCAGCAACATACAGCTCGTCCCAAGGACGGATTTGTTGAACAACAACTCAATACTAATCCGCTACGCACAAAGCGATCGTTGGACGTATCGAATAGGGTTTTCGCCTCAAATTTTTCGATTCAATGTGACAACAACGGACAGCGTGGGCAAGGACCTGGTAGAATTCGACTCTACAGCCAGCCGATCAAATGTTGCCTTTCGTCCGGGCGTAGAATATCACTTTAAAGGAAGCCGAAGACTTGATCCATACATCGCCTTAGATGGGGAGTTTGGAATCGTAGGTGGAATGAAGATCGGCAGCGTGACCAATACAACCGACACCACCGGAACTTCTCGGGTGACCAGAACCATCACTGAAGATGGAGGCTTTTCGGTGGGCGCTAAGCTCAGCGTGGGAATGAATTATTTCGTTGCCGAGCGTTTCTGTGTCGGAATGGAATACGGCCTTGGGTTGACCAATATTGTCAGCGGCGGCGACCGACAGGAGGTCATCCAAATCGAGCCTGTTTCTGGAACCAATACGACCCTGCGGAACCTAAGTTCATCGCGCACATCGGATCTCCACTTCCAATTTGATCCCATGGTGCAGATCACCCTCGGCTATTTCTTTGCCCAATGATTCGAAAGACCCTCATTGCCATATTGCTGCTTGGAATGATCGTTCCAGCTTGTAAAAAAGGAGATGAGGATCCCTTTTTTAGCTTACGTACGCGCAAGAATCGATTGACGGGTGATTGGAAGGTGGAGCAGTATGAAAAGTATTCTGACTACGGTCCGATTCGCAGTATTCGCTATGTGAAAGATTCAGGACTTGTGTTTTTAAGGGAGGACAGTACATCCTTCGCTCGTCCATTTTCATGGGTCATTTCCTTCAAAGGTGATGGAGGCTATACTGCGGAAATGCGTGAAAATTTCCCAGCTGACTCGAGCAGTACAGGAACTGCGTACACCTTGAATACCGTTGAAAAAGGAGAGTGGAAATTCACAGGGGGCAACGGTGTTCCAAATCGATCGGAGCTCATCTTCTTGAACGAAGAAATTACAAGGGAACGATCGGATCAAGGATCAAACATTGATATTGTTTCCATCTCTGGACCTATTGAAGGCGAGGTCTATTCGATCGACAGGTTGTCAAACAAGGAGTTTTGGTTGAGCTATTCCACGCGAACTTCCTATCCGTTTTATGCAGAAAGAGACTCCTTGACCGTTCACTTTGTTAAGCAATGACCGTAAAAAATAGCCTAGCCGTTGCGGTCGTGACCTTGGTACTCCTCTCGGGAGGAGCTGCTATGCATGGCATCATTCCAAACCAGGGGCTTTGGCAACAAAGCATCAAGTCATCGAGTGGCGATAACCTAGCGCTTGACTTTCGTGAGGGTGATTTAATCTTTCAATCTTCGAAATCTGGACAAAGTCTAGCCGTTCAATTGGCCACTGGGTCTAAGTGGAGTCACATGGGCATGCTTTTTAAAGTAGAGGGGCAGTGGATGGTGTATGAAGCGGTTGGGCCTGTAAAATACACTCCTTTAAAAACCTGGATCACACACGGTGATGGACACCACTACGTGGTGAAGAGACTGATCAATGCCGATGAGGTTTTGGATGAAAAGACACTATCCGCCTTGCGTAAAGCAGCTGAAAAAATGGATGGATTGCCGTATGATTTTTCCTTCGGATGGAGTGATGAGCGCATCTATTGTTCGGAGCTGGCTTGGAAGGCGTATAAATCGGCTACGGGACTGGAGATCGGTGAGTTGGCAACGATTGGAGACGTGGACTTGAGCCATCCTGCAGTGCAGGAAAAACTGAAGGAACGTTACGGGGATGCTATTCCAATGAAAGAGCAAGTGATCAGTCCCGGTGATGTGTTTGATTCACCTTTATTGATGACGGTCATGGCCGAGTAGAGGCTTAGCGGCCCATCTTCTTCAGGCGATCCAACTGGCGTTTGTTGTCCTTTTCCTTGATGTTGTCTCGCTTGTCATAGAGTTTCTTACCCTGCGCAAGGGAAATCTTAAGCTTAGCCAAGCCTTTTTCATTGATGAAAAGCGCCGTAGGAACAATCGTCAGGCCTTTTTCATTCACTTTCTTGCTCCACTTCTTGATCTCGTTTGCGTGCACCAATAGCTTGCGCTGACGCTTGGGTTCGTGGTTCGCATACGTTCCGTACTTGTACTCGGCGATGTTCATGTTCACTACGTACAACTCGTTCTTGATGAATTGACAAAAGGCCTCGTTGATGCTGGCTTGTCCTTCGCGAATGCTTTTGATTTCGGTGCCTTGAAGTACGATACCCGCCACCATCTCCTCGAGGAGTTCGAATTCAAATTTCGCTTTGCGGTTCTTTATGTAGATATCGTCCTTCATGGCGACTGCAAAGCTCTCAAAATAATCGGGTCATTCCATGCTACGTATTTGCAATTTGGTTCCGGTTACGCGGAATTCAACGCGGCGGTTCTTTGCGCCCAGCAACAAATGGAAACCAATGCTTACGTAGTCAAGGTCAAAGACTACGACAACGAAGAGTACTCAACGGCTTCATCGAGCTGGTTAAATAATATTTCCCCTTAACAACCAACCCTTTACCTCAGGTGCACGTCTACACAGTAGGTTATATATCTTAAGGGTAGGTTTAGTTAAAAAGGATAAGCCCCGTCTTCTAAAGGCGGGGCTTATTATTTCATGTCACTTCTCGCTGCTTTGCTTTCCCGCAGGGCTCAAAAGCAAAAAACCCCAGCTTACGCTGAGGTTTTCATGTCACTTCGTGACCCGGCTGGGGCTCGAACCCAGGACCCATACATTAAAAGT
>JABMOM010000027.1 GCA_013204105.1 Flavobacteriales bacterium | reverse complement strand
AGACGCCATTACCGTCAGAGATGGCGACAGTTATATCGACCATTATTATGTGAACACGGTTGAGCGTTGGGGAGATTATTCTGACCTGCAACGACGACATAACGCGGACTCAGTAGAGGTCTGGTTTGGGGGGTGCTTTGGCCCGAATTCGCACGTTTGGAATACGTGGATCGCGCAGATCAACGGCACCTATGAGCCGGCACCCACACCAATAGCCGATTTCGAAGCAGATACCCTTGAAGGATATCAAGCGTTGACCGTCCAATTCAGCGATAGCACATTGAATGATCCAGATAGTTGGATGTGGTACTTTGAAGGTGGAAATCCAGCTACTTCCATTTACCAATACCCATTGGTAAGCTTTGCCGACACAGGGATGTTCAACGTAAAATTGGTAGTGACCAATGAATTTGGTTCGGACTCATTGACAAGGGAAGACTACATCGATGTTTGGACGACAGACACCGCACCAGTAATTCCAGCGGGCGTAATTGCTCGAATGGCTCAAAAGGACGAAGTCTCCGTTTTCCCCAACCCAAGTATGTCGTATGAGTTGATCAATATGGACATTGACAACCCCACTTGGTCTTCTGTGGTGGTTGAAATCATTGATGTACAAGGTCGCTTGGTGAAGCAGCTTTATGCGGACGACATGAAGCCTGGTCTACATCGCTTAACGTTTAATAAATTAGCCCTCGATCCAGGACATTATATCGTTCAGGTGAGCCGAGAAGGACAGATCACACAGTATGAGAAGATCATTGTTCAGTAGCGTTCTGGCGCTGATCCTGTGCGCTGCATCTTGCGGTGATGGGGATGAAAAAAACGTAGAAACGCAAATCGAAGTGCAGCCGAAGGAAATGAAGCGTGCTGCAGCACCTGATGAAAATTCCATTGCTCCTTCCGTTCAAGAGAGTGTGGCTCCAGCGAATAACACGAGTTCGCCTGTTGATTCTACAGTGAAATCAATAGATCAGCAGGAAGCGCCAAACCATGGCACACCAGACGATGGTAAATTGGACAGCGTCAAGAATAGCTATCCGAAGAAAAAGTAAGGCGTTTTAGAGGGTCAACGGGCCATGATGAAGGGTTTGGATCACGCCTCCTTTTCGGATCAGTTTGCAGGGCTCTGAAGAGATAAGCTTCCACGACTCTCCTTCAATCTTCAAGGCGCAACCTTCCGGTAAGCATAATACGGGTGTTTCGTTCACTGCGCTGTACTCGAGTAGGCGCTGTAACCTACTTTCTCCTCCGTGGCCTTGGATCGTTTGCTCCGTGTAATGTGCATTGATTTGGAGGTCCAAAAGCCCAAGCCCGTCGAAACTGGGTGGCTCCATGATTGGCATGTCGTTGGTGGTCTTGATGCTTTGGCAGGCTACGTTGGAACCCGCACTCCAGCCAATGTATGGTGTTCCATTGGTCACCTTAGTTCGAATGGGTTCAATGATTTCATTCTTATACAGCTCGGAGAGCAGCTTGAATGTATTTCCACCTCCTACGAGAATGGCTTGAGCCTCATTGATCGCTTTGACAGGGTCATCAAAGGTGTGAATCGAACGTACTTTGATTCCGATTTGACCTAGCGCTTCGCGAACCATTTTTTCGTAGTCATCATAAGAAAAGGTCACTGCAGCATAGGGGATGAACACCGCTTCCGTTCCTTCTGGAAGGAATCTTTGTATAAGTGGTTTCGGCCAATCGAGGTATGGCTGTCCTTGGATGGTAGAATTACTAAGGAGAAGAAGATTCATTCGTTTGGTTCTTTACATGAGCGGTAGGCGCCAAATGTGAAACATTTTACACTTTTGGACAAAACCAAAGCACTA
The DNA here is from genome assembly GCA_013204105.1 of Flavobacteriales bacterium. Lineage (GTDB taxonomy): Bacteria > Bacteroidota > Bacteroidia > Flavobacteriales_G > Salibacteraceae > SHAN690. The sequence continues at coordinate 38,158 of JABMOM010000027.1, read as the reverse complement.
TGAAACTTGGATATTCACTTATTGTACTCGCACTTACTGGATTACTTTCCAGCTGCGGAGAGCGAATCGAAGGAAATGGCAACGTCGTTGAGGTCAGCCATGAGCTGGATGCTTTTGATGAAATTGAGATTTCCGGTGTTTTTCAGGTTGAGTTGATCAAAGGAGGGAGCTCCATTGAAGTGATCACGGATGAGAACCTGCACGAACATATTTCCATCGAGGTGGAGGACGGGGAACTGTCCATTGATACCGAAAATAAATTTTTAGAAGCAGAGAAGCTCCTGCTTCGCATCCATTACAAGGACCTTAAGGAAATTGATGTTTCTGGAGCTATTGAAATTTCTTCGAACGAAACCATTAAGGAAAAATCATTTGAATTGGACGTCTCGGGGGCCTGTGATGGAGCGCTAGATGTCCAGGTAGACGAAATCATCATTCAAATTTCTGGCGGAGGAGAATTGGAATTAACCGGCGAAGCAGATGAAGCCCATATTAAGATAACAGGGGCTGGCGACATCGAAGCTTCTGAATTGCATGTGAAGCGCGCTGACATTGACATTACAGGAGCAGGGAATGTAGAGATTGCCGTTGCTGATCGGCTCAAGGTTGACGTTACCGGTGCTGGTGATGTTAAGTACGTCGGTGATCCAGAGATTGAGCAAAGCATCACGGGAGCTGGATCTGTTTCCAAGCTATAGGAATGCGGATGAGGTACTTTCAATTCGCGGCTTTCTTTCTTTTGGTTCTAGTTGCTGGTTTCAACGCCTCTGCCCAAGAGGTGAATGGAAATGACATTCGCAGTCTTCCCGATGGTTTTCACACTATTTTTTGGGAAAATGGCTCTAAATACTACGGTGAGATTTTCAACGGTGAGTTCAGCGGAAAAGGAAACATGGTATGGCCAGACAGCAGCTATTACGACGGTAGCTGGCAAAATGGAATGCGCCATGGCAAAGGGTTTCAAAGCTGGAGCAATGGGCGTAAATACCATGGTCGATGGAAAGTGGACGAAATGAATGGAAGAGGGGAGATGCGCTGGGCAGATGGCCGGATCTATAAAGGGCAGTTCAAGGACGGACAGATGGCCGGAAAGGGCAAGATGCAGTACTCAGATGGAACTTTTTGGAAAGGGCAGTTCAGCAATAACAAGGCCTTGAAAGACTGATCATCCACCCCCCTGTGAACTGGAGTACTTGTGCGGATCAAATTTCCGCGCCTCAATTTCGTTCTTGATCGACTCGATTTTCTTTGAGAGTACGGCAAATATTTGCATGTCTTCACCAAGCATTCTGGTGTAGGCTTCTTCATCACCATCTGCAGAAAGGGCCATATCCAACAGCAGATCAAATCCCTGCAGAGCAAGCCATTTTCGTGCGTCTTTGCTCCCTTCTGTAGCACTGATGAGTGCGAGCAAGTGTGGAAATTTATTCTCCATCAGCCAATCCCTGCTGCGCTCTTCATTTCTGAGCGCGTAATGAAAGAGTCCTAATTCAGGAAAGCCGTTCTTCATTAGAAACTCCGTAATCTTCTTATTGCCGGAAATACTCTCTCCCCAAGCGAGGAGAACCTTCACATCGTATTTGAGTCCTTTCAGTGTGTAGCCCATGATAAAGCCTGTGAATGCCGAAGTTAAAGAATTGACAGGAGGAGCCCAAGGCTGAATCCGGAAGCTCGTACATTTGTTTTAAAGCTATGATGAAATGAAGTATGCGATGGTCATATGTGCGCTCCTTGTGGTAGCGATGTCGTCTTGCACAACGGATTACGTTTGTGTCTGTGAAGTGGAGGCAGAAGGAACTACCTTAAACGAGGCCACGCACTACCCAGGATTGAGAAAGAGTGAAGCCGAATTGGTAGAGGTAGAATGCGAGGATCGCAGCATCTGCACTTGGATGGAGGATAAATAAGAGAAGATTGGATCACCTAGAAGAAAATGCTCCTTCTACTCTAGAGAGAAGTTTCCCATTTGTAAGGATGTTCTACGGGGCCCTGTTCATTGCTTCGGCAATTTTAAAGCTCTTTCCGCTGGATTATTTCGAATTGATTCTCGTTCATCAAGCTGGAGTTTCGTGGGCCTTTGTTCCCATTGCTTCGCGCATCCTGCTTGTCACTGAGTTTGGACTGGGCGTTTTTATTCTGAGTGGATATCAACTTCGCTTTTCACTTTGGTTTAGTCTTGGATTACTCAGCGCCTTTCAAGTCTTCCTATTCATGCAAATTTTACAAGGAGAAGGGGATGCTGATTGCGGATGCTTTGGCGAATTGATTCCCTTGGACGGACCTAGTAGCTTGATCAAGAACTTCGGATTCATGCTGCTCGGAGGAATGCTTTTGATTCGATCCTCGTGGGCAGAAGAATGGAGCTTGCGCGTTGCGGGTCCTTTGCTCGCTGTTTTGGCCATTCCTGTGTTGCTCCTTATCGAACCCATGCCAGCGTTCTCTCGGAATGCGGATTTTGAAGTCGACCTAGAAATGCTGAGTAGAGAATCGTTTGGTGCTGAATCTCCAATGACAGAAGGCAATAAGACGGTGGTGGTTATGTTGTCGAATTGCATTCATTGCGCACAATTGAGTTCATTCATCGCTACGCTTGCTCCGAAAGATGTTGCGGATGACCTACGTATCATCATTGTTGGAGAGGACGCAGGGGTAGATTTCTTCGTGGAAGAAACAGGAATCAAGGACTTTCATTACGTACAGACAAAGGATCGGGAGTTGATCGGCGCGATCGATGGCACTTTTCCCACGGTCCTCTATTTGGAAGCCGGAGAAGTCACTAAGAAATGGAAAGGACGTGATGTGAATATTCGTTTACTCAATGAACTACTCGCTTTAGACTAGACTATATTCGCACTTCTTGCGTTGAGAAAATTGATGATTAATATGAAGAGAGTAGCGATAATTTTGGGACTCACCGCCTTGGTGATTGGCATGTCCTCCTGTAAAAAATGTTACCAGTGCACCGCTTTGGATGAAGATCAAGTGGCTGCTTATTCCTATCCGGAAATTTGCGGGTCAAAAGGCGATTATGATAATTATCAGGAGCGTTGTGAAGTCGAGTTTGGGGCTTTCGAAGACTTTACTTGTTCATGCGCCGAAGTGAAGTGAGGTACACTGCCCATCTAAAGATATTAACCCCGAAACATCGGGGTTTTTTGTTTGCGATAGTCGCCTTATGTGTGGCTTGCTCACAAGACGCTTCTGTCAAGGCTGAATTGCGATTGCCGGAGACTAAGCAGGAGGTGGTGGTTCAGGTTGGTCGACGAGCAGCTCGGGCTTACTTCGACTCATTGCACAATGAGGGGCGATTCAATGGGGTTGTTTTACTTTCATCCCACGACACCGTCAGTCGTTTTGCCATTGGGAAGGCCAGGCTGCGAGGAACTGACACCCTTCGTTTGGATGATGTCTTTCAATTGGCGTCCTTGTCAAAACCCATCACCGCGCTGGGGATTTTACGATTGGTTGAACAGGGAAAGCTTGCGCTCGATGCTCCTGTCCGAGATTATCTCTTTGATTTCCCCGATGAAGATATTACGGTACGCAGTCTGTTAGACCACACCAGCGGAATGGGCAACTATATCTACGTCACTGACAGCCTTTGGAACAACCCTGATTCGTTCATGAGCAATGACGATGTGTATGACATCATTCGATGCGAGCAAGTGCCAAAGTACCACCCACCTCATCAGCGTTTTGATTATTGCAATACGAATTATGCGCTTCTCCCTGTCCTCATTGAGCGGGTGAGTGGGCTCACCTTTCAGGCATTCATGGAACGTGAGATATTTCTTCCGCTACAGATGGACAGCACCCACTATTTGAATCCTTGGCTTAGGCCATCTGATCAATACCGTGTGTTGGGCCACTATCCAAATGGTGATCCTAAACGCCCATTTTACCTGGATGCGGTGATTGGAGATAAGAGCCTCTACAGTTCGGTAGGAGATCTGTTCAAATTGTACAAGGGACTGCGTAAAGCTCAGCTCTGGTCTGCGGCATTGCTCCAAGAAGCCATGCGGCCGTCAACGCGCAGCGGCAATGGTCAATTCTATGGCTTGGGTTGGAGAATTCGACCGATGGAATCTGACACGCTGATTTTTCACAATGGTTGGTGGCGTGGATTTCGATCTTATTTCTGGATGTCCGGTTCAGATGACAAGGTTGCCATCGTGCTCACCAATTCGATCCGAGGTGGTTATTTACGACAAGATGAGATATGGCCATTGTTTTAACGGATAAACTCTTTTATACTTACAAGCGTTTATTAGATTGTGAATACGGAGATATTGCATATACCATTTTTCCCATTGAACATCTTCCTTCTTCCGGGAGAACAGTTGCCTTTGCACATTTTTGAACCCCGCTATCGCCAACTGTTTGAGGAAGCAGAAAGAAGTGCCTTGGACTTTGGTCTTCCCTGTGAAGATGATGTATTAAAACGAGGATTTGTTAGTATCTGCCATCTCTTGAAAGTTGTGAAACGCTATGAATCTGGAGAGTTAGATGTGATCATTGAGGCCAAAAGAATTGCCGAACTCAAGGATTATGAGCCTGTTTTTGGGCAGAAACTATATCCAGGTGGCTATGTTCGAGAATGGAACAATGAAGTCCTGAATGAAATGCCTTCCGATGAACTCGTAGAGGTTTTCAGAGAATACATCCAGTTGCGCTATAATACAAAGCCTCAGCCAGCCAATATCAAGAACTATAAGCTTGTGGATCTTGCAGCGAGTACCGCGCTTAGTAATACGGATAAGATGAAATTGATTCTTCTGGATTCCTCCGAGCGACAAGATCGATTTCTAATGAACGCGATCAAATACCTAAACCTTCTGCTGGCTCAAGAGAGCAGTGCGGAGAACGGTATTATTCTGAATTGATCACTGTACTTGGCAGACTGCTCCGTCCGATTCCTTTTGAGAAACCTCTGAAGCGTCAGCGGTGCAAAAATCATCGGTGTCAGTAGTGTAGTCGATGGTGTCTCCGGTATTGGCATCTATCAATGGAACTTGTTGGTAGCATTCGTAGCAAGTAGAGCAAGCGGAAGTTGACAAAGCGACGGCGAGGATAAGGAGGAGCTTTTTCATGGCGTTCAATTTTAATGTGTAAAACAACTTCCGTTCCAAACTAACGGAATTCTACGCTGACAGCAAATCTTCATAGAGTTTGATGTACTTCGGTAGTATCTCGGGCAGGCTAAATTTCTTCGCTTGCACGCGCGCCTGTTGTTTGAATCGTTGCAATTCACTTGGGTCTGAGAGTAATTGTAACGTGTGGTGTATCATGTCATCGATGTCTCCGACATCACTCAGGTATCCAGAAAAACCGTGTTCATTTACTTCAGGAAGACCCCCTGAATTTGATGATATCACGGGCATCCCAGCGGCCATCGCTTCCAACGCCGCTAATCCGAAACTTTCCGTTTCTGATGGAAGGATAAAGAGGTCGCCATTCACCAGGATTTGTTCAACCTTCGAATTCTTACCAAGAAAGTGAATGTCATCGCAAACATCGAGGTCGCGGCACATTTGTTCTATGTTGTAGCGTTCTGGGCCATCCCCAACCAGCAAGAGAGAAGCATTCATCCGTTTCCGAACCCCTGCAAAGACTTTAACCACGTCCTGAACGCGTTTGACCTTACGGAAATTTGAAACGTGCAGGATCAACGGTTGGCCGTTCTTGCTGTATCGTTCTCGAATCTCATTCCGCTTCAAACCTTCGTAGCGTTTGAGGTTAATAAAGTTCGGAATAACATCGATCGATCGTTTCACCTTGAAATGCTCCAAGGTGTCTTTTCTCAAGCTTTCAGAAACGGCCGTGACTCCATCACTTTTGTTGATGGCGAACGTGATCACGGGTTCATAGGAAGCGTCGCGGCCAACGAGCGTTATGTCTGTTCCGTGCAGCGTGCATACGATCGGCAGGTCAATCCCATCTTCGCGCAAAATTTGCTTTGCCATATAGGCCGCAGAAGCATGTGGAATGGCGTAGTGAACATGCAGAATGTCTAGGCCTTCTTGTTTGACCACACTCACCAACTTCGAGGTCAGAACCAGCTCATAAGGAGAATAGTCAAAGAGGGGGTAGTCGGTCACGACAACTTCATGGTAGTGAACATTGGCCACATTGGCATCCAAACGGACCGGACGGGAGTAGGAAATGAAGTGAACTTGATGGCCAAGTGCGGCCATTTCCAGCCCAAGCTCAGTAGCTACTACGCCACTTCCACCAAAGGTTGGATAACACACAATTCCGATCTTCATTATTGGCAATCTTCGCGTAACAAATGAACGATTTTAATCTCGGTCATAGCGTTTCAATCGATCGAAGATTGATCACCTGTCGCGAGGTCCTTTCCTCTTTCGATGGCCCTATAGAACTCCTTCTGAATTTCTGTTCTGATGTTGAGTTCCAACAATTTTTTGTTGTTGGCATCCGGATAGACCCTGTTGGATAAGAAAACGTAAACTACCTTTTCGTCGGGGTCTGCCCAAGTTACCGTTCCCGTAAAACCTTGGTGTCCGAAGGCATCCAATGAAGTGCACCCGCAGGAGGGTCCCTCGGAGCCATCGGTCAAGGGTTTGTCGAACCCGGCGCCACGGCGATTGTCGTCTTCACAGAATTGACATTTAGTGAAGTCATCGATCACCTCCTGTCCGAAAAAACGTTGCCCCCCATAAAAGCCTCCATTGAGGTACATCTGCATCATCACGCCCAAATCGTTTGCATCGGAAAACAAACCTGCATGACCACCAACGCCTCCAAGCATGGCAGCACCTGGATCATGCACGTCTCCATGAACCAATTGATTTCTGAAATAGCGATCGTATTCCGTTGGAGCGATTTCAGACTTTTCAAAGCGCTCTAGCGGACGGAAGCCCATGGTGGTCAATCCTAAAGGACGATAGTAGGTTGAATCTAAGAAGCGATCCAAAGAAGTGCCCGTTTGTTTTTCGATGATCCGCAAAGCAAAGTAGTACCCGATGTCGCTGTACTTGTACGTTTTTTCAGCCAAGTCATGGTTGAGGATTTGCCTAAACATCTTATCTGGATAATCCGATCGGATGTAGAATTCGCGTGCGACACGCAGAGGATAGGTCTCCGATGCGGCTAGGCTGTAAACGTCATAGCGTGGAACACCCTTGGTCACAGTCTTCGTGTAAAAGGGGATCCACGGAGTCAGTCCGGCTTGATGGGCTAGAATTTCACGCATGTTAAGCTGCATGTAGGTCGTGGTATCTACCCATTCAGACAGGTAATCGCAAAGGCGATTGTCTAGGTTGAATTGCCCTTCTTCTGTTAGTCGCATGAGTCCCGCGACGGATCCTGCAATCTTGGTAATCGAAGCAAGGTCGTAGAGATCAGTGTTTTTGACGCTTCGTTCAGCTTGGTAGGTGTGGTAGCCATACGGATTGTTCACTACCACGATTCCATCTTTTGCAAACCAGACTTGACAGCCAGGATAGGCCATTTCTTCGATGCCTTTTTTGGCGATGGAATCGATCTTTTTTAAGTCGTTCCGATCAATGCCGACCTCTTCAGGAAGGCCGTAGGCAAGACGTATTTTTTCTGTTCTGATTACCGGCATGTCATGAAAGCGATCGTCGATCTTCCGATGCAATTCACCTTTGATCTCTCTTCCACCAAAGAGTGCTTGGATGGTAAGGTCGTCAGACCATGCGCTCACTTCATGACCCAAAAGAACAGCTTTCATGCGCGAAGTGGTCGCTATACTTCTCAAGGCTTTTGCGTTTCCATTCCAGACCAAGGTGGTTCGGTGCGATGTTGAAATCCGATCGATGATGGATTGGGCATGTTCACTCAAGCCAAATCGACGTTTGTCCAGGTCAGCATTGGTTGGTTCGCCAATGATGATGATATGGTCGTACCGTCCCGCCTTGGCTTCAAATATTTGAAAGTCTTTTTCGAGAGACATGTTGTTCAGCTGAAACACATCTGCCGGGGCGTAACGACCGATGAGCCCTGGTAAGTGCTTGTTCGTGGAATCGCTGAGTTTTACGATGGCCAATGAAAGGGTGTCGAGCGCCTGAAAAGGGACGACGCCGTCGTTTTTTAGGAGGACCAATGCATCAGAGAATAGCTGACGTTCCTTTAATCCTAGCTTTATCATGCGGTCAGAAAACACACCGCTGCTTACAAGCTGCGGCTTTCGTTCCGTCCACAATTTGAGTTGAAGAATGCGTTTGCATCGTTCATCGATTTGTTGCTCGTTCAAGGTGCCCGAACGAATCAAGTCCTTGAGTGCATCGATGCCCAAATTCAGTTCATTAGAAAGTATGATAAGGTCGTTCCCAGCGAGGAACATCTCCTGAATGGTTCGTTCTTGAAGATTGATTTCGGTACTTAAATCACACCATGCGAGTCCTTGAAATCCAAGTTGTCCTTTCAATGTTTGATGTGCAATAATGGAAGATGCCGCGGTTGCATTGAGGGTGCTATCCATACCCGGCGCAAAGGCAGAGGCCATCATGACCCCCTGAAGCCCGTCATTGATCAGTGCCTTGAATGGAACGAGGTCCCTGTTGTTGAGCTCTTTTCTTTTGCTGTAGATCATAGGAGGATTGGCATCCGCTCCCCGCAGCGTGTTGCCAAGTCCTGGGAAATGACCAGCAACACACATCACGCCTGCGGTCCGCATTCCATCAACGAAGGACTGGGCCTTTTCGGAAACCGTGGCAATGTCATTTCCAAATGAATGCAAAGAAGTGTAGGGAGAATCATCGTTGATCTCGATGTCAAGAGAAGGTCCGATGACAAAATCCACGCCCTTTGCGCGAAGTACATGCCCGAGTTGCAACGCATAGCCATAGATGGTCTCAGGATCTTTGACCGATGAAAGTAGGGGCGCTTTGGGCAGGCCTAGGATGGCGTAGACTGAGGGGTCATTGATGAGGTCGATTCCTACTAAGGAGAGCGAACTCCTTTCACCGTCAAATCCAACCTCGTTGATGGCGCTAAAAGGAATGATAAGCGCATTGGAAAATCCGGGTTCTGCCTTTTTTGCGACAAAGAATTGCATCAATTTTTCGTCGAGATCCATTGTTGCGAGTAGGCTGTCTGTGGCATCCATTGAAACAGGGGAAAATGGCATCTCACGATCGGGATGTCTCAAAGGAGGATTGCCAGAGATCAAAAGGGACCCTAGGAAGGCAATCAGAAGAATATGGACGCGTTGATAGATCATGCAAATTCTAAAGTGTGAAGATACCGACTGTAGGAGGCTAAACACCTCGTTGTTAACGTACTTTTCATCAATGGGGTGTTACAAATCTCCCGCCGAAAAATCCTCTTAACTTTGACCTATGATTCGTTTTTTGTTCAAGCAGCCTAAACCGAAACGTTTTGATTTCAAACCGCGCTTCTACAATGAGCGAAAGGAGCAACTCAATGCGCGCATCGAAGCGGTAAAAAAGGAGCTTCAAATGGAATCCGGGCCGAGCAGTGCCGGCGCTATGCGCAGCCGAATGCAAACAGCCTGGCGAGAAGGTTCGGGTGATCGTTCACGACGAAGATCCAATAAGGTGGTATTTCTGATCGCTGGATTACTTGCCGTAATCGCTTATCTCTTACTCTATCGATGATCGCAATCCTTGCGTGGGTCGCCCTATCTGCATTGTCTTTCCAGATCATTGCTGCGCTGCTCATGCAACGTGGACTTAGAAAAGTTGGGAATGCTCAGTTGGAACAAGAAACAGGAGCCGAGCCTTTTCTCTCCGTGTTGATTGCTGTAAAAAATGAGGAAAGCCATGTACGTGGCCTCCTCACGGCCCTTGGCGAGCAGGAGTATCCAAACGCTGAGTTCATTCTCGTCGATGATCATTCTTCGGATAGATCCTTTGAAATCATCGATGCTTTCGTTGCTGGGAAAGAGCGATTCAAGGTGCTTCAAACGGGTGAAGAACAGCGACATAAACTAGACGGAAAAAAGGCCGCGTTACAGACGGCGATTGAGGCGGCAAGGCACCCTTTATTGGTTTTTACCGATGGCGATTGCCTTCCGAACGATATCCATTGGTTGCGTCGCTTTGCTAGATCTTTTGCTACGGGGTCCGAAGTAGTGGTTGGGTCGGGATTTCACCGGGTTGGAGATGGAATGATAAGTTCCCTATACGCTTCCGAAACGATCCGCACTGCTTTGATGTACCACGCTGGGATTGGTCTTGGCAGCGCTTATATGTGTGTGGGTCGTTCGATGGGGTACACCCGTCAAGCATTTGAGCGCTCAGAAGGCTTTCTTGCCCATGCTGACCTGCTTACAGGCTCTGACGATCTTCTACTGCAATCCTTTGAAGAAGGAACGGTCATTCGATCTTGTCCAGCGGCGCTTACGCTTTCTGATGCACCTTCTACTTGGAAAGCATGGTCGCATCAAAAAAAGAGGCACTTAGGTGCGGCACCGCGTTACCCAGTGAACATTTCGTCTTTGCTGATGCTCTATGATCTTTCCCTTCTTTTGATGCCGCTGATTTTACTGTGGTCGTTTTGGATGGGCGTTCCAACCATGGCTTGGGTGGTGCCGCTGATCATTGTTAGGACGGTACTTTCGGCTAGTAACTTTCAGAGAATCATAAACTTAGCAGGGCGACCTGAGGCGGTTATTCAACTTTGGCGATGGGAGTACCCCGCATCTTGGATGAATGCATTAATTTCGATTTACGCGATATGGACGAAGGACAAGGCATGGAAGAGAAACCCGTAGGCTCGAGCGCAAAGCGTGATCAGGCATGGGTTGAGCGTGCTTTGAATGGTGATCAGGCTGCGTATACCGAGCTTCTAGAGACCTACCATGACAACATCTACTACATGATGCTCAAGATGGTACGGAACACTGACGACGCGGAGGATCTGACCATCGAAGCCTTTGGTAAAGCGTTCAAACGGCTGCCGTCTTTTAATCCCGAATACGCTTTCAGTACCTGGCTTTTTCGCATAGCTTCTAATAATGCCATTGATTTTATCAGAAAGAAAAAGAAGGCTTCGACCTTTTCGATAGATCAGAATGCGGAGGACGATGATGGTCGAACTGCTTTTGATGTCAGGTCTGATGGTCTGAATCCGGAACAAGAATTCATGAAAGGACAGCGGATAGAGGAAATCCATAAAATCATCGACACACTAAAGCCTAAATACAAATTGCTCGTTGAGTTGCGCTATTTAAAAGAGTACAGTTACGATGAAATTGCTGCAGAAATGGATCTACCCTTGGGTACGGTGAAGGCGCAATTGTTCCGCGCCAGAGAATTGATGTACGAGATCGTCAAACACCGTGGAAATCAATTCTGATTCATGTCTGGAAAAACACTCGTCGCTTCCTATTTTCCTGATCTAACCAAACAACAGCTGGATTTATTGGAACAGTATGCCCGGGAATTGGTAGAACACAATCAAGGCGTAAATGTGATCTCTCGGAAGAACGAAGACCGGGTTTGGGAGGAGCATTTGTTGCACTCTCTCGGTATTGCCAAGGTAATTCAGTTCAAACCCGGAACCCGTGTCCTCGATTTCGGAACAGGAGGCGGACTTCCAGGAATTCCACTTGCCATTTTATTTCCAGAATCATCCTTTCTGCTCGTGGATTCCACTGGGAAAAAAATACGCATTGTAGCAGAAATGGTGGAGTCGCTAGGGCTAAAGAATGTTCGGACGGAGCATGTTAGGGTTGAGGACTTGCAGGAAACATTTGATTTCGCCGTGAGCAGAGCCGTGAAATCTTTGCCGATCATGAAGGAATGGTTAAGTGGCAAGATCCATAAAGGCAAAGAACATGCGCTTCCCAATGGATTCATCTATATCAAAGGAGGCGATTTTGGGGCGGAGCTCTCTTTGCTCCGTAAGGCTAATCGCATTTTTGAAATGGCGGATTGGTTTGATGATCCATTCTTCGAGACGAAGAAGGTTGTTTGGGTCGATTTAGCTACTTAATTCAGAATGAAATAGGTCAATTCCTTCAAGAGCTCAACCGAACTTATGCTCGAGGAGCCAACTCCTTTCGACCTTGCATCCACTTCTCTAAGTTTTTCAATGATCTGGGCCGTTTTAGGAAAAGGATAGAGCGGAGCTGAGTTCATGAAGCTCTTCGCAAAATACGGACTCCTGATCCCCGGAATTGTGCGCATTATATTGTTTGCAGACTTGTCGCTCAAGGAATGGTACATCATCACCTTGCTGAAGTGCGCAAACAAGGCGGAAATGACCAAGACCATAGGCGTGTTCTTGTCATTGCGACCTATCTGAAAGGCGATGTGGTAGCTTTTCGCAGCATCGCGTACGGCTAGTGCATTGACGTAGTCAAATTGACTGAATTCCTTGCTGATTCCAATGTGCTTCTTGACATCGTCTACTCCGATTTCTTGAGAGAGCGGTACGTTGATCGTCAACTTGTGCAACTCACCTTCAATCTTTTCTAGGTCATTTCCAAGATGCTCCGCCATCAGATGAGATGCATGCTGATTGATGCGGTACTTCATTGACTTGGCGAACTCTTCCACTACTCGGGGTATGTCCGAGTCGTAATGCTTTGCGGAGTGAAAGAGTATTCCGTTTTTCTTGACGTGATCTACCCACTTGAACCTAGCATCCACCTTTTTGTATTTGAAGTCGATGACGAAGACAGTGGAAGCTACGGGTTGTTGGAAATAATTTTCCAAGTCGGTCCATTTCCCACCAAAATCCTGTGCTTCGCGAATAATGACTACTTGTCGCTGCGCCATCATAGGGAAACGCTTGAGCGTTTCCAGCAAGGTCTCCGCGTTGAGATCTCTCCCATAAAAGATGTTTAAGTTGAAATCCCGCTCATGTTCCTCGATTCCGTGTTGCTCGATGAACTTACTGATCTTGTCAATGTAGTAAGGCTCTTCACCATGGAGCAAATAGACCGGGCGAAAATTCCCTGCCTTCATTTCCTTCATGATGTCCAAGTACTCCTTTACATTCGCCATTCTACAATCGCTTTCCTTTATTTGTGATCGACCCAAAGAAATACCCGCCGCTAGATCTTCCGGTGTTTGACGCCAAAGTTAGGATCATCAATGAGGTGATCCACATCCACGATGACTTTCGAATGAAATATGTGGTGCTCACCCCGGAAGAGTGGGTGCGGCAGCACTTCGCACATTTTTTATCGGATCATTTGGGCTACCCGAAGGGAAGGATGCAACTGGAGTATGAACTGAATTATCACAGCCGTAAAAAGCGTCCGGACATCGGGTTCATAGACAGGGATGGCGCTCCGCAAATCTTAGTCGAGTGCAAGGCGCCTGACATTGCCCTGAATGAAGATGTATTTTTACAAATTGCGACGTATTATTCGATCAGCGGCTCGAGGTTTTTAGTGTTGACGAATGGACTCAAACATGTCTATGCTGAAGTTCAACCTTCTGAGCCGAGAATCGTCTTTATAAGTGAATTGCCTCTGTATCAATGAAGAGCATCCTTCTCTATATAATCCTTATCATTCACTTTGCAGCTTCAGCGCAGCGCATTCAACCGACCAGGTTGCCGCTTGATTTGAGAATGGCACTGCAAGCATCAAGTGCTGAAGAATGGGTGCACCTTTTTGTGAAAGGAGACCGAGCAAGGATTGCTGCCTTCGTGGGTTCACACAGCGGGACGGTTAAGTACTCAATAAAGGCCTACGATGCCCTTCTTCTCAGAGCAGCAGATGTACTGGCTTTGGATACAGCGTCTTTCATTTCCGCGATTCACTTTGATGGCGCCAAGGGCCAACCATTGCTGTCAAGATCTAGGGAGCACACCAGGGTAAGCCAGGTTCATCAAGGCAGCCATGGGTTGCCAGCAGCCTACACCGGATCAGGGGTAATCGTAGGGGTGATTGATGCGGGAATTGAATTGAACCATCCAGACTTTCAATTCGCAAATGGCAATACGAGGATCATCGAAGTATGGGATCAGACCATGCAAGTGAGTCAACGTACTCCTTCTTATGGCTATGGTCAAGTATGGGATAGTACCGAGATCAATGACAGCATTTGTCCACACACGGATCAGGGGCAATGGTTTGGACACGGCACCAATACTGCTGGAATTGCAGCGGGTGATGGTAGTTCTTATCCAGGTTACAAAGGCATAGCACCCGACGCAGAATTGATCATTGTGTCCTCGAATTTTTCAGCTGTAGGATGGACTAATACCGTAGCGGATGCAGTGGATTATATTTTTTCTAAGGCGGAAGCGCTCGGCAGGCCATGCGTCATCAACGCGAGCATTGGAACTTACCTAGGCTCGCACGATGGGCGAGACATGGCTACCCTAGCCATCGACGAAGATATTACGGCCGGGCCTGGGAGGATAATGGTTTGTGCTGCAGGGAATTCAGGTGATCTGGACCCCTACCATTTGGGGTATGAGGCGAATAGTGATACCACGTTTACATGGTTTCGTGTACAGTCTGGAGCACAGGTCGGAAATGGACTGATTTCATTTGTCATATATGGGGATGTGGGAGACATGGAACCCCTTCAATTCGCGATCGGAGCGGATCAATTGGTATCGCAATACGCCTATCGAGGTCGTACTGGTTTTGACAGCATCCTGAATAGGATCAACGTTATCTATGAAGACACTTTACTGAGCACGAGCGGCAACTATTTGGGAAGGGTAGAAACCTATGCTGACTCCATCAATGGAACGTATCGCCTTCAGGTCTTGGTTGATCTGATAGATTCTATTGATTACAACTATCGTCTCATGATAACCGGTTCAGGTCGCTTTGATCTTTGGTCAGCCAATTGGCTTGGATATAGGAACATGCTGTACCAAAACCTACCGTCTCCCACGCAGTATGCGGAGATGTCGAACTATGCGTTGCCAGATACCAAACAGAGCATTGTGAGTGCATGGGCCTGTTCTGATAAGGTGATTACCGTTGGAAATATGATCAACCGAAGCACCTACACGGATGTCGACAACAACGTCGTCACGATGTCAGGTCAGACAGAGGGAGCCATTGCCGCGAATAGTAGCCGAGGGCCTGCGCGAACAGGTTCGGTCAAACCGGAGGTAACCGCGCCGGGGGATAATACGTTGACTGCAGGAGCCTTCTTTCAATTGAATAATCTCTTGTCCAATCCAAATACAAGAAGCCGGGTTGGCATTGGAGGAATGCACCACCGAGCCGGAGGGACTTCCAGTGCATCGCCCGTGGTAGCTGGAATCGGCGCACTGTTTCTGGAGAAATGCCCCAACGGCACTTGGGAGGATTTTAAGGCAGCCATCACCAGCACGACCTTCGAGGAAGATGGTTTTACAGGTAATCTTCCCAATGATCAATGGGGGCATGGTAAAGTAGACGCCCTCGATGCCTTGCGCTCGACTACGCCGCGACCTTCTTTGGTCTACGATAACGATGAATTTTGTGATGGGACATCCTTGGATATTTCCTTGGATGAAGCCTTCAATGAGATGCTTTGGAATTCTGGCGACACGTCACTTGCAATTGTGGTGGATGAATCGGGATTGTATTTCGCTCAGGTAACCAATGAGATAGGTTGCCACGGGTATTCTGACAGTTTACAAGTGTCTAAACGCCCTAGTCCGATCAAACCCAACATAGAAGTGAAAGGGACTACACCTCTCTGTGAAGGTGAGAACGTCGAATTGAACGTCATCGATGCTTATGGTGCCTACCGATGGAGCAACGGCTCCTTCAAGCAATCCGTCACAGTTGCAGAAGCTGGAATTTATACCTGTACGGTTTCCAACCTATATCACTGTGAAGCTGTTTCTGATTCGATTGAAGTTTCATTGTTTCCGACGATGCCCATTCCCATGTTGCACTTGCAAGAAGATGGCGTTTTGCGATTGATTACTGACTCACTGCTCGCTGTGAATACTTCGTGGTACTTGAACGATCAAACAATTGAACCGACGAGTTCTTTCAGTATAGTGCAACCAGTTCCTGGGGTCTACCAAGCAGCCTATGAAGACAGCAACGGATGCACTCACTTTACGGACCGAATCAACGTCTATGCTTTGGGCGGCATTGAGGATGATCTAAACTTTCTTAAAGTATATCCCAATCCTGTGAAGGATGTGTTGAACCTTAATCTAATTGAGCCGTTTCAACATTGGGAAATACACGATCTTCGGGGGCGCCTGATGGCGTGGGGTACAGTTCAAGATAACGTCCATGTAATTGACGTTAGTAGCTTACCGAGTGGAGTGTATCAATTGTCGCTGCTGGATGGAGGTAAAAAGATATATGCAAGGCGTATCGTGAAATGAGAAAAGACCTGATGTACATACTTCTGATCGCACAATTCCTTCTAGGTAATGGATTGATGGCGCAGGAAAGTTATGTTGAAGGTGCCTTGATCATCAAAGTGATGCCGCAATACCGATCCCATTGTACTGATGATAATATTGATCTAGCGATTCTCAACGCTTCACTTGACGCCATGGGCGTTGAATTAGTGGCCAAGCGTTTCCCATCCATCGAACCATTAGACCCAGCGCGTTCGCCTACGCAGGAGGGTGCAGTTGATAATCGGGTGGACATTTCCTTGATCTACACTGTTCGCATAAACCCCAATTGGGATGTGTATAAAGCGGCTAAGCAGCTGGAGCGGACGGGTGTTCTTGAGTATGCTGAACCTTGGTTCATTCAAAGAGCCATTGTCTCTCCCAACGATGCGCTTATCGATAGTCTTTGGCACTTGCCCATCATCAGAGCATTTGAAGCTTGGGATGTGGACACGGGTGCTTCCACGATCACGATAGCTATTGTCGATACCGGAGTAGACAAGGACCACCCAGATTTGGAAGAAAAGCTGTGGGTCAATGTCAAGGACCCGATCGACGGGCTGGACAACGACGGGAATGGCCTGATCGATGATTTCCAAGGATGGAATTTTTACGATGGCAACAACGACATCAACGAAACTGGATTCTCCCATGGCACGCATGTGGCGGGGCTAGCTGGCGCATCTACCAACAATGCTACGGGCATGGCAGGAACCGGTTGGGCGTGTAAAATAATGGGCATCAAAGCAGGAGATAAGTTGACGCTTCCTTATGGCTATGACGGTATTGTATATGCGGCCAACAATGGGGCAGACGTGATCAACTGTTCTTGGGGAAGCTTCGGCTCTACCCAGTTTTCGTACGACATTGTACGTTATGCGACGTATAACCAGGACGCTCTCTTAGTAGGTGGCGCTGGAAATGACAACAGAGAAGATCGATTCTATCCGGCATCTTATACAGAAGTCTTGAGCGTGGGCTCCACAGATTGGAGCGATGGCAAAGCGGATTTTTCAAATTACAATCACGACATCGATCTGGTTGCTCCAGGAACCTTGATCTTCAGTTTGAAGAACGGCACCTATGGATACGACAGTGGAACAAGCATGTCTTCTCCCATTGCTGCAGGTGCAGCTGGTTTGGTGCGAAGTCGATTCCCTGCCCTGTCTGCCACCCAGGTGCGAGAACAGCTCCGAGTCACTTCAGATGCATCCATCTACGACCTGCCACAGAATGCAGCCTATGCAGATAAGCTTGGCGTAGGCCGTTTGGATATGTTTCGCGCGGTCGATTCCATTTCATCTCCTGCGCTACGCATCGACTATTATGAGTTTACGGATGGGGATGATGAAGTTTTTGTAGGTGGTGAACAAGTGAATCTGGGATTGGAGCTCGCCAACTACCTCTTGCCGATGTCTGACATCACACTGACCATTGAATCTGCCAGTCCACATGTCCAGGTGTCAAATGGAACATGGTCTGTAGGAGACCTGGCCCAAAATGGACGGCTCAACAATCTATTAGCCCCCTTTTCCTTAGACATTCTCCCGGTCGATTCATACGATATCGAAGTGGCCGTCAAGGTCACCGCCACCAGTCCTTCGACGACCTATAAGATGACGCAGTTCTTGACGTTTACGCTCAATCCATCGTACGTCAATATCAATGTAAACAACATCAAGACCACCGTTTCTCAGCATGGATTGGTGGGTTTTACGGATCTATTCCAGACCCATGGACTTGGGTTTCAATTGGAAAACCTTGGAAATTTCGTGTATGAATGTGGCCTGATGATCGGCTACAAAGACCAGTTGCGGGAGCGGGTTGTAGATCGCGTCCGCGGTCCAGAAATCTATGATCGTGATTTTTGGCAGGAAGAAGTCATTGAACGTCAATCTCCATCTGGAGCGGAGGCTTTTTTAGCTATGGGTTCGTTTACCGACACCAGTGCTCGTCAGGATGAGATAGGTTTCCTGATCGAACAAAAAGCTACCGCGTACACGGATCCAGGTCATGAAAATTATGTGGTGATGGAGTATACCATTGAGAACCGCACAGGAGAAGACCTCTACGACCTTGCAGTGGGCATGTTTGCAGATTGGGACATCAACGATGCTACGAAGAACAAGGCAGAGTCGGCATACGGAAAGCGGATGGGCTATGTGTACAACACGGGCAGTGAGAAATTTACAGGAGGAATACAAGCCTTGGGTGAATACGAATTCGTTTCCTACATGATCGACAATGTCGCCGGGGGATGGGGAGGAGTGGATATGTATGATGAAGAGGACTATTCCTCTCGAAGGAAGTACAAGACAATGACGGTTAATCGGAACTCGGCGGGCAGTGCAGGAGAAGACGGAAAGGGCAATGATGTAATCCAGGTAGCGAGTATGAAGGGCATAGACATCATGAACGGCCAGAAGGAAACCTTGGCTTTCGCGATTCATGCCGGACGAGATATAGAAGAAGTTTTGGCAAGCGGCGATTCTGCTTTTGTGCGCTATTTTGGTTACTCCCCTGGACAAAATGTGGATGGTGCATTTGAAGTAATGGGAATGTGGCCGAATCCTACGCAGGGCCAATTGAACCTCCAACTGGGTAAAAAACGAGATGGTCAAATCGATGTATATGTCTACAACGCCTATGGATTATTGGTAAGCGCGACGAATACGGGTCAGATCTATGCAGGATTCAATGCCTTGACCATAGCACTTCCTAAGCTTACTTCTGGAACCTATTATGTGGAACTTCAATCAGAAGGGAGTTCAGAGATTTATCCGATCATTTATTTGAACCCTTGAACAATTTAGAATTGCGCTACATTTGGCGCCTCAAGCATTAGCACGTATGGCACAAGAACAAATCTTATCCGTTTCCGGCAAATCAGGACTCTTCAAATTGGTAGGTCAGATGAAGAACGGAATCATTGTTGAATCTATCGTTGATGGAAAGCGTTTTCCCGTTCACGGATCTGCAAAAGTTAGCGCACTGGAAGAGATCAGCATTTACACCGATACGGATGAAGTTGCATTGCGTGAAGTCTTCAAGGCAATCCATAAAAAGGAAGGCGGGAAGCAGACGATCAGCCACAAAGAATCAGACGCTAAGATTAAAGTGCTCTTCGAGGAAGTGCTTCCTGAATATGATCGTGAGCGTGTCTACTCAAGCGACATGGCTAAGGTTGTGCGTTGGTACAATTTGTTGATAGCGCACGATGCCTTCGATCCGAATGATGAAGTTGTCGAGGAAGATGGAGCTAGTGATGGAGCGGAGAAGAAAGATGCCAAAGCCGCCCCGAAGAAAGCAGCCAAGAAGCCATCCTCAGCCAAAGCTGGGAGCAAATCAGCTTCAAAGAAGCCCGCAGGTGGAGGAAAGGTGACCGCACCGAGGAAGGCGGGGGGAACGCAAAGAGGAAGCTAGTCCAGCACCAAAAACGAATTTTTCAAAGGCATCCCATAGGGTGCCTTTTTTATTTCAGGGCAAAACGAACCTCAGCATATCCCTTGGTAGCGAGCTTCGTTTCGATCCCTCCTGACGTATTGAAATGGATGATGTTTTGCTGCCGATCATGGATGTCCATCAGCAGCTCGTTCTTGATGAACAGTAGGTTCTGTTCCGGCGAAAGCGCCACTTCTCCGTAGATCCAACAAACATCTTCTTCAAATTCGTGTCCTAGCCAAGTGATTCGATCCGGTTTCGCAGCATTGCTGACGATGAAATTCTTGGCGACATAATCGCGGATGTGTACGAAATTCTTAGGCATTTCTTGCGGTTCGTTCAAGAACACCTTTTCATTGGTACGTTCGTTGAGGGCGCGCTCTAAATCTTCTGTAAAGAGACGCAAGGAGATTTGCAACGTGTCGTTCTTTACTTCCAATTCCGTGATGGACACGTAGAATGCATGCGGGTTGTCCATACGCAAAGACGTCAAGGAAATCATGGCTAGGAATGCAAAGAGTATTGTCAGTCTCATATGTCTTTGTAAATGTTGGTCAAGGAGATCGATTCTTTTTGCCAGTTGTTCTCGTCCGCCGCACGCGAGCAATTCGCTCTCAATCGTTCATACAATTCTACGTCTGATTGAAGCTTTTTTATTCCAGCCGTTACCTGTTCGATACTATCGTCTGCGATCAAGAAAGCAATGTCATATGCATCGTTGAATGACCGGTATTCATGGTGGTCAATGGCGATCTGAGGAATGCCGGAGTGGAAGTAGTCGAAGAAGCGGTTGGCCAAGGAATATTGATGATGCAATCCTTTGGATGAAAACAGCGTCAATCCTGCAAAGGCCTTTTGCGTGTGGCTTCTCAACTCCTCAGGAGGGACAGGCCCACAGAGTTCAACTTTTGCTTGCAACCCTTCCCGCTTGATCAAGGTTTGCAGTTCTGTTCGAATAGGACCGTCTCCGTAGATCTTTAAAGCCAGGCCATCGATATTTTTCATCGCTAGAATAGCTGTTTGTAGGCCTCTACCAACGTTTAGGGCACCTTGGTAGATCAAATAAGGATTAGCATCTGCTCTGGCTTGGGAGATGGGGCGCTTGACAGGCACGTTTCGAACCACAGCAAAGTCCGCATTGTATCGGCCTTTAAATAGGCTAGCGTAACCTGTGCTTATGGTAAAGCCGACATCGAATCGTTTCATGATAAACTGCTCGACCCATTGCCAGACCTTGTGCACCAGAGGTCGAGTCACGACTTCTTCTAACTCGCTGAAATATTCATGTGAGTCGAAGACGAAGGGTAGATTACGCATCCTAGAAACAAAGTAGACCGGGAGTGCAGTATCCAGGTCGATGGCGCAAAATGCTGCGGGCTTGTAACGGAGTAAGTGCAACAAAAGCCTTGCATTGTATTCCAAGTAAAAGAGTTTGCCTTTCTCAAACCAACATCCCAAGCGAACTTGTTGAAACGTGTAGTTAGCGAGGGGTGCAGATGAAGAGCGTTCACGTCCGATCAACGTACACCTAAATCCGGCACTGGAAAGCGCGGTGCAGATGCGTTGCATCCGCTGGTCATAGGTGAGGTCATTGGTGACAGTGAAAACGATGTGTTTCATATTCGGATCTCGGACGAATGTAAGCTTAACCCCCTTTGAAGCTGTCTAGGTCCCTTCTGTGGCGTTTGGTAGGTCGCCCGAAGATTCCAAACGAACGACTTTCGGAATTCATTCGTTGCACCACTTCAAGTTCGCGTAGGTCCTCTTCCGAGGTGGTCTCTTTCATCAATTCTGGGACTAATTTGGCGCCTACACGACTCTTTGGAATGTCGATTACCAGAAATGTTCTCCAGATCGGTGGCTCCTTTAAGGCTACGGTATCACCCACCTTTAGCTCCTTGCTGGGTTTGATGATTTCATCGTTCAATCGCACTTTCTCAGCGGAACAAGCTTTTGTAGCAACAGAGCGCGTCTTGAACAACCGAACACACCACAAGTACTTATCCACGCGCATGCCGCAAAATTAATGTTCGGAGGCCAGCTTTTAGAAGGCAACGCACATAATCTGAAGGCGTTTGTTAAGTACATTTGAACTTAGAAATTTCTCTGCATTTGTTGCCCCTACTTGCCTCCATACAACACGCGTTAAAAATTGGCGTTTCGGTTGTCGTCTTCTTGGCGCTACCCACTGCTCTTACTGCGCAGTACTTGGTCGGGGGTTCCGCGTCTTCCCTCTCCGGCGGATGTTACCAACTTACCTCCGCCACGAATAGCCAAGCGGGCTACGTCTACAAAAACCAAGCGATCAACCTGAATGAACCTTTTGATTACAAATTTCGGGTCTACCTCGGCAACAACAATGGAGGCGCTGATGGCATCGTATTCGTACTGCGAGGTTCCTTGGGTACTCCGTACATCGGCACCGGCGGTGGAGGGTTAGGGTATAACGGTACTGGGTTTTCATCGAACTCCTTGGGAGTAGAAGTGGATACGTGGTACAATGGAGGCTACAGCGACATGGCCGCTGATCACATCGGAATTCAAAAGAATGGAACCGTCGATCACGGCTCAGCCAATGCACTTGCAGGTCCTATTCAGGCTTCACCGACCACGGCAAATGTGGAAGATGGCAACTATCATACGCTCAACATTCGCTGGGATCCTTCAGCTGAGGAATTTGAGGTTTACCTTGACTGCAATTATCGCTTGCAGTATTCGGGGGATATGATCGACAGTATTTTCGGTGGCGATTCAACCGTTCATTGGGGTTTCTTGGGCACTACTGGGGGTGCCAACAACGTTCAGCGCTTTTGCCTTACCGAGGTCATCGATAGTTTGGTCAACCACTTGGAGGATGTAACCATATGCAATGGTGATTCCGTGCAATTGGATGCCGGCGAAACGGCAATCAGCTACAGTTGGACACCTTCCACTGGACTTAGCTCTACATCTATTGCAGACCCCTATGCATCGCCTTCTAACACGACAACGTACTACGTTGAAGAGGCTTACCTCTGCGATACTCTAGAGGACACCGTTACTGTTACGGTGATTCAACCCACCTTTAACGTCTTTGCCGCGGTGGAGGATGCCTTGTGCAAGGATTCATGCAACGGCTCCATCGACCTTACGCTAGCAAATGGTACGAGCACATATACTTATGACTGGAGCACCAACGACACTACCCAAGACATAACCGGACTTTGTGCGGGCACCTATACCGTGACCGTGCAGGACGTGGATACGGCTTCATCTACTTATTTGTGTACCCTGATTGAAGACTTTACGGTAGGCGAGCCCACGTTGCTCACTTCAAGTATCATCAATCCATCTAAGACGTCGTGTTCAGATGGATCCACCTGCGATGCTAGTGCTGAGGCTACGGCAAGCGGTGGAACTTTCCCTTATTATTATTTATGGACGAGCGGAGAGGTGTCGCCTATAGCGAACCAATTATGTGCTGACACGAACTGGGTAACGGTCACCGATGCGCACGGTTGTTCTTCTGAGTCTTACGTCATTATTGAGATCCCTGATACGATTAGGACTACCGCGTACGGCGACACTATGATGTGTATTTCGAATGTGGCATCGATCATTGCTGCTAGCACTGGAGGAACACCGCCTTTCAGTTATGTTTGGAGAGCTCTCTCTCTCTCAGGAGTAGTGATCTCTACCGATCAGGCAGTCAATGTGTCTCCATCATTGACCACTCAATACTTTGTCGCTTCCACAGATGCCAAGGGCTGCCCTGGAGATACATCTGAAGTCCTCGTGAAGGTGAGGCCACCTTTATCGTCTGTCATTGACCCGGTGGATACGATTTGTCCGTATGATACGACCCAACTTTTTGTTGAAGGATTTGGAGGAGACTCGATTTACACGTACAGCTGGAGTGCTGGATTGTTTGGGGATGAAATCGATGTGAGTCCTGATGAGCCAGTATGGTACGCGGTGACTGTGAGTGACTTCTGCGGCTCACCGAGCTATGAAGACAGCGTATTTGTTCAAGTGGGAGGGTATTCCGCCATTGATGCTAGCATACGCGTGGAAGACGATTCACTATGTGCGGGAGAGGTCACCCACTTGATTGCATCGGGCCGAGGAGGATTCAGAGGTCCTGATGAGTACCGGTTCAAATGGCTGCACAACGGTGAGACAGATCCTATTCAATTCGTACGTCCGAATTCAACAAGAACTTTCAGCGTTGAGATAACGGACCTCTGCCTTTCAAAACTTGGTGCGGCCACGGTGACGGTGCACGTAGGAAAGCCGGATCCAGCGATCATCGACGTAGCACCGAAAGAGGCCTGTGCCCAAAGCGACGTGCTGATCAGGATTACGAACTTTGACAAGGACAATGACTACACCTGGTACCTGGGAGATAGTACGGTGGTAGCGGATCTAAACGTAGATTCATTCTATCACACCTATAAGCTTCCCGGTTGCTATGACATCGATATCGCGTCGGTTACGGCATTTGGATGCTATGCGCGCTCCACGGAAGTGTGTGCGGTCAAAATCCTTGCGCAACCATTGGCTGCGTTTACTACTGACCCTGCTCAACCCAGCAATACCGATGAGATGCTGAATATTTACGACGCGTCGATTGGCGCGAAGCAGATGATTTGGTTCATCGGCGAGGATACGATTTATGACCAAGACATCCTTGAATACCATTTTGCTGAATGGAGGATGCCGATGACGATCCGCCAAGTGGTCATCTCAAATGATGGATGCACGGATACGCTTGATAAGCAGATGATGTACGATTATGAGACACTGCTGTATTACCCCTCTGCATTTACTCCGAATGGAGATGGATTAAACGATGAATTTGTCATTGTAGGAGAAGTGATTTCTGAAATAGATTATCTACTGAGCATCTACGATCGATGGGGGCGTATTTTGTTTGCATCTGAATCGCTTTCCAAATCTTGGAACGGCCGCATGCCAGATGGTTCTTTGGCGCCTCATGGAGTTTACCCATTTAACTTACGGTACCGAGATCACCTGGGCGAATTGAGGACACTGGATGATAAAGTGATCATCAGTACTTCGGGGAAGCCGATTCCGCTCCGATGATCAGACCAGTCCTTGCGTTGGAGGAAGCTGCTTGTTGAGGTTCTTCACAAAGGCATTCAAGATCACTCCCAATAACACCAAGCCGATTCCGATGATGCTCAACCACGGCAAGTGTTCGCCAAAGAACAGGAAGCCGATGCCAATGGCGTAGAGCACACCAAAGTATTTGAAAGGCATGATCCGACTGCTGTGGTCAGCGTGCAAGGCTTTGGTCATGTACACCTGTGCAATCTGGGTAAAAACACCCATGATGAGCAATAAGACCCATTCAATCCCTTGTGGTGTTACCCATTCTACGGTGACGCAAGCTACCCCCATGATCGGAGTGGCGATGAGGGGGAAGTAGAGAACAACCGTCAACGGATGGTCGGTCATCCGGCATTTCATGATAGCGTTGTAGGCCACACCAGAGATCAAGGCAGAAACAACACCGATCCCAAGGTAGAGGTAGGAGATACGGTCATCAAAGCCTTTGATCATCAAAACTCCAATGAACGCTAATGCAAAGAGCAACCATTGTACTGTCTTCACCCGTTCTCCCAATAGTTGGGTCGCCAGAAGGACCGTGAAGATTGGGGAGATGTATTGGATCGTTGTGGCGCTCGCCAATGGCATGTGCTTGATGGTGACAAAAAAGAGGAAGAGGGCCGACATTCCTGCAAATCCTCTTATCACTAGCCATTTCTTATTGTTCCCCCAAAAGGGCAGCTTGAGATGGCGGATCCAAACAATGCAAATCGAAAGGGATATGATCGACCGAAAGAAAACGATTTCATGCGTTGGAATGTCTTCAAGGTATTTGACGCAAAAGTTCACGACGGCATACGCCAGCGATGAGAGAAGTATGTATGCGATTCCCTTGTACTGCAAGCTGCGAAGCTATCTGTTTATCTTCTCGCTGGAGAATCGACCAAGTCTTGAGGCCGTTAGTGGGCTTATCATCGTAACCTTGCAACAGCATGGCTAGACAAGCACTCGAATACCCTCTGCCGTTTCGCATCTTGCGGACGCTCTTTCCTTTGCTCGAGTCATTGTCTCCGGCATTAGCGAAGGCTGTTGCAGTTAGGTTATTTCTCACGCCGATCTCATTTCCCATGCGGCCTGCCGATAAAGAAGCCGCCTTGACGTTTGAGCAAAAAAACGTCAGGGTAAGAGGACATGATGCGGTAGTTTATGCAAAAGGATCGGGTCCAGAGGTGCTTTTCTTACATGGCTGGTCAGGGCAGTCCATGCAGTTCAGGGTCCTCGCGGATCGAATGGTAGAGGAAGGATATCGGTGCGTGTTAATTGATGCGCCAGGACATGGTAAAAACAAAAGCAAGAGGACCAATTTGTTTGAATTTGCAGAAGTGTTTCGAGAAGTTTGGAGCCGTTTGGAACATCCCATTGCAGCGGTTGGTCATTCTTTGGGTGCAGCATCTATTTCGTACGCAATCTCAGAGGGAGAGGAGTTGCCCGCATTCGCCACTTTTGGTGCGCCTGTTGTAGCAAAGGATATATTGGATGAGTACATGCGGCGGATCAATGGGACCGATCGTACGATTCAAGCGATACGAGATCGGACGTTCGAGGAATTCGGAAGGTCCTTTGAAAGTGTAACAATGGAGGAAACCTTCAAGTCAGTGAAATGTCCTGTCTTTGGTGTGCATGGCTTGAATGACATGGATGTACCAGTGCGTCATTTGGACGTGCTAACCTCGATTCACCCAGCTATGGAGGCACATAAGTATGAAGGCATCGGGCATAGAAGGATTCTCAAAGATGCGCGCGTGATGGACGATTTCATCGCTTGGATGAAAGCTTTGCCTAAGGGCTAGAGTAGACGTTCAACGTTTTCAGGGGGGCGTCCTAATACAGCGGTATCGCCTTTGATTACGATCGGACGCTCGATCAACTTCGGATGATCAAGCATGGCTTGAATCCACTGATCCTCGCTTAGTGATTTCCCCTTGTAAAGCAATTTGTATTCGGCTTCGCCCTTGCGAACGAGTGCTTCAGCAGAAATTCCGAGTTTTTGAATGATAGCCTTGAGATCAATGGCACTGGGGACATCTTTAAGGTATTCGATCACTTCTGGCTTGATCCCAGCAACTTCTATCAAGGCCAAGGTTTCCCTGCTTTTTCTGCAGCGGGGATTGTGATAAATCTTCATGCGCTTGCTCGCCGTTTATTGGATTAGCATTACGCTTCCTTGCTGCGTCCTTGTGATTTTCGCACCGTCGTATAGACCCTTGTATTCACAGTTCCATCCGTAGGATCCAACAGGAGCGAGGTTCCGATTTACACGACCATCCCATCGTTCTGTAGCATCTTCCGTGTAGAAAAGTGTCTCACCCCATCGGTCGAACACCCTCAACTTGAATTGTGTGATTTCACATTCGATTTCTGCACCGAAGGTCTTATTGACTCCAGAGGGAGTAGGGCGGAAAGCCGATGGGAAACGGACAAAGCATTCACAGTCTTTGACGTAGATGGTATCTCGTGCAACACCGCATTCGTGGGTTACTTCGACAGTATATTCTCCCGGATCGTAAATGCTCAGTTTTGGTTCGTTGCTGCCGTCCCCCCATTTGTACTGGTAAGCTCCTTCAACCCTAGCGTCGAGAATGTCTACCTCTCCCAAACAAATGTATTCTGGGCCCAAAATATCGAGGTCTGGATTGGTCAGGTCATGGATCATGATCGAATCCACAGTAGTGCAAGTGCCATCGTAAACGCTCACTTCATATACACCTCCAATCGAAGTAGCAAGTACTTGGGAAGTATCGCCATTGGACCATGTGTAATTCCAAGCAGGATTTCCTTCTGCTTTTATCCGAGCAGTTCGATTCTCACAGAGAATGGTGTCATCGAGTAAGGTAATGTTCGGTGGAGTCGCTAAACGGATGTTCAATGAATCAGTCGTAGAACAGATATAATTTGTGGCCCGTACCCAGATCGTTTGATCTTCATCTGCATACATCACGTGAAGTGGTGTTATGGTGCCGTCGTACCAATTGAAGTCTACAGCATTCCAAACCGTAGTCACGTTAAAGGAGAGTTCGGAAGGTGCACAAAGCGTAATGTCATCACCGAGGTTTACATTGGGGTACTTGTACACAAACACGCGGATCTTATCTACTTCGGTACAGAATCCGTTCGTAACCGTAAGTGTAAAGACGCCGCTCTCAGTGATGGTGATTTCACTTGCATTCGTACCCGTGCTCCAACTGTAATCGAACAATGGATTCGTATTCGGTGTGATCGTCACAGAGTCACCCTCGCAGATCGGAATGTCTTCTCCGAGCTCAAGATTGATAGGTAGATACATACCAACGTATACGGTATCCCTCATCGTACAATGCTCACCGGCCACTTGAACCCAGTAGTTTCCTTGGCTTCCTCCCGCAATGGATATGGTAGGTGTGTTTACACCTGTATTCCAAATAAAATTCAATCCTGCGGGATCCAGTCCGGTAGATATAATGGCGGTATCATAATCACAATACATCAACGTCTCAGGTAGGTTGAAGAAAGGATCGTAGTAGAACGTGTAATTTACCGAGTCATAGGCGTTGCATCCATTCCCAGTCGCCGTCACGTAGTACATGCCGGTAGTAGTGGCGTTGGTGGTCGGTGTGGTGGCACCATTCGACCAAAGGAAGGAGGAAGCGTTTTGGGCATTCGGAATGAGTGCCTCAGAAGCGCTGTAACAGAATTCTTGGTCCGGTCCAAGGTCAACGACCACAGTTGGGTGGTAGGAGATTTCGATGCTGTCGCGCATGGTGCAGTCATCGTTGGTGAGATCCACCCAGTATATGCCAGTATTCTGAACGGTGATGGTAGGCGTGTTCTCCCCGGTGCTCCAGGTGTATGAGTTGACGGTGCCTCCCGTAACATTCGGATCCAGTACCGTGCTGTCGTACCAGCATATCGTAAGGTCTGGTCCCAGATCATAATCGGGGAAAACGTAGTACTCAATGTGAAATGTGTCTGCTGAAATACAATCGTGCAAGTTAACTTCTAGCCAAAATGTACCGGAGTCTTGGGTAATCAAAGCGCTGTCTGTCCCTCCATCGGACCATTCGTAAGAATAAGGGTTAGGAAGGTTGACCACCTTGGTCACGGTTTCACCTTCACAAATGATGGTGTCATTGCCAAGGAATCCAGAGATGGGCGCGATCACATTCATCGTGAAGTAATAAGTGTCTCCAGGAACCACTGCCATGTACGTTGTGGTTTGGGTAGGCGCTACGGTCAAGGTGTCTTGGGTAGACAATACCACGGTCGGTGCCAATGAATCTCTCCATGAAACCGAGTCCAATTCAATGCTGTACACTTGACCACTGTCGCCTAGGCAAATGTTGGTGTCTCCGCCAATGCCTTCATGTAAAAAGATACTTACATCATCGAAGTAGTAATACGCTCCACCAATGGTAGCGGAAGTATTGTAAAGGACAGTAGTGGGGTTTGTGTTGAAGGCTCCGATAGTAATGTACTGCTCGCCGCCTGTTGCTACGATAGTGTCAGTGTACATCGCCCAAGAAGTGTTGTTTTGAAGCTGTCCACCAGTCGGGTTCCACGATGTTGGCGTTACGCCCAGTGAGCCAGTTCCAGTGCCTGTTGGAACTGTTGAACTCAGGTAAAATCCCATGTCATTGCTAGAGAAACGCGCGTTGCTCGCAAGACGATAATGGAAGGTCACGACATACTTTACTCCAGAAACTAAGGTTTGTGAGAGTGTGTCGAAGATGTACTCACGGTAGGTGCTTCCCGTAGAAAGGCCACAATATCCACCGGCATAGGCTGACCCTGTGTTGGCCGCAGATGAACCGAAAATATTCGTAGGAACATCACAAGTGGTGGTGGTGGCGCAAGCATGAAAATAGTCGCTTGAACCTGTATGGAAAGGAGCTTTGTCCCAATAGGCTTCAGCGATGTCACTCAAACTATTCGGACAAGTGATGAAGTTCTCAAAGCTCGGTTGTGGCAACAAATTGGTCTGTGCGTTTGCATTGAACCAGAACATGCTCATCAACGTTGCGATAAATACCGGCGGAAACAATCTTTTCATATCGTGCATCGAAAGTGGCCTTAAAAGTACATTATACTAGTCGTATAAATGAAAGGAGGGTTGCGTGAGTTTTAAGCATATGTCAAAGGAAGTTTGCTATGCCCAGTTTAATCGGCGCTGTCCGCATATAAATTCGCTTATTTGAACCATGGATAGCAAGGCATTCTATCAAGACGAATTCGCTGCAAATTCGGCGGAGCAAGCATTGCTGAAAAAGCGAGATACGCGCTTTTCGATCATAAGGGGAATACTTATGGTGTCCGCATGGGTGCTTATCTACATTGCCATCGTTCGCAGCATTCCCTTATTATGGGGGGTTGCCGTCCTTTTGATCATTGTCTTTGGCTGGGTCCTACGGTCGCATGTGAAGTTAAGGTCGAGGTTGGAGCACGTTAATCGGAAACTGGTTGTGATAGGGGCCGAATTGAGCTACTTGAATTACGATTTAGCTGCATTTGATGACGGAACTGCGTTTCAGAAAGAAGATCATCCCTATTCAACCGATCTCGATGTGTTTGGGAGGGGCTCACTTTTTCAGCGTATCAACCGAGCCAAAAGCAAGGGTGGACGCACCAAACTTGCCGAAGAACTCCAGCAATTGAGCTGGAAGGCGATGGGTGAGAAGCAAGCCGCGGTTCGTTCCATAAGCGAGCAGCCAGGCTATCTGCTTGAATTCCAGTCCATATTAGCCGGGTTGGACCAAAATGACGTAAAAGGGATGGTGCTAAAATGGCTTGAGGCGGAGGATACAACGCCTTGGTTTTTTTCGCGTTGGATGCTGTTGGGACTAAGTCTGGTTTTTCCGATTGCTGCGGTATGGCTCTTTGCATTAGGGGGCTTAGAGTCGACGGGTAATCTGATCTATCCTTTTCTGTTCAATCTCATCCTCCTCGGAGCCGGTTTAAAGCACATTAAGCGGCAGCATGCTTCGGTGGATGCGGTCCACAAATCCATGGCAGTTAAAAGCAGGCTCATAGACGCTTTCTTGCAATGGGATATTCAGAGTCCTTTAATGAGCGGACTGCGTGAAAGGTTCAATGTTGAGCAAGCAAGAGCCGATCAGGAGTTGCTGCGGTTAGGACGCATCATTGGACAATTGGACGGCATGAGCAATTTGCTCGGGGCAGCTGTGCTGAATGGTGTATTTCTTTACCATGCACATGTGTTTTCGCAGTTGATGTCTTGGAAGCGCCGTTACGGAAAGCACGTACTTGACTGGTTGGAGACCATTGAGGAAATAGAAGCATGGGTAAGCAAGGCACAATTTCATTTTAATCACCGAGACTTCGCTTTTCCCGAGGTGGTAAGTGGAAATACATTCAGAGCCACTGGTATTGGACATCCATTTCTCAAAGAAGACAAGCGCGTGGTGAACGACGTTCATTTTGACGGCTATAAATTGATGGTACTCACAGGCTCCAACATGGCAGGTAAAAGTACCTTCTTGCGCACCTTGGGTGTAAATATGATTCTGGCAGCAATGGGATTGCCCGTGTGCGCAAAGCGTATGTCCATTTCGCCCTTCCAATTGCTGTCGAGTATGAAGCCGCAAGATTCCATCAACGACGATCGATCCTACTTCCAAGCGGAGGTCCTACGACTCCGGATGGTGTTAGATCGGATTGAACAGCAAACGCCAAGTTTTCTACTCTTTGATGAGATACTTCGAGGCACGAACTCAGAAGATAAAAGAAACGGTACCAGGGCGTTCTTATTGAAGTTGTCAGATCAACCGGTGATCGGCGTAATAGCCACGCATGACGTAGAGATTGCAGACGTTTCTACCGACGCACCTTCTGTCTTTAAGAACTATTTTTTCGAGTCGAACTTTGTAAGTGGTGAATTGCATTTTGACTATTCACTGCGGGAAGGGGTGTGCAGGACACCGAACGCCACTCAACTGTTGAAAAGTCATGGCATCATCTAACCAACTTTTTTGTGTGTCCGTGCATCTTGTTTTAAGAAATATGATATTTTCGAAAACTATTTATGACGTATAAACGCAGTCTACTTCACCTGGCTACTTTGTCTTCCATGCTCGTATTGGTGATGGAGGCTTGTGTGCACGAATCGTTTGTGACACCTGTACCAGGTGAATGCGATCCGGATACGGTTTACTACGAGAAAGACATTCAGCCGATTCTTACCACCTACTGTGTAACTGGATGTCACGATGAAGTGACGGCGGAAGAAGGTGTAGTTTTGACTTCTTACGCTCGGATGGTGGCCACCACTGAGCCTCGGGCTGGTGAACCTGATGAGAGCGACATATATGAAGTTTTGATCATAACCGTTCCAGAAGTTCGGATGCCTTTCGAAAAGCCGGCTTTGTCCAATGAGAACATTGCCTTGATACGCAAATGGATTGAACAAGGAGCATTGAATAACACCTGTAATTTTGATACAGTATCCATTGCTTGTGGAGGAATAGGTATATCATACAGTCAGGACATTAAACCCATTCTGGAAGGCAACGGATGCGTCGGTTGTCATTCGGCCGGGACTGTAATTCTTGCGAATTTTGAAGGTGTTTCAACCGTTGCAGCCAACGGTCGACTTTTCGGGGCGGTCACCCATGATTCATCCTATTTGGCCATGCCCCAGGGCGGAGCGCAGATTGATTCTTGCAGCATTGAAACCATCAAGGCATGGATTGATCAAGGATCGTTGAATAATTGAATATGAGTCAACTCAAGACAGGATTAATTTTTAGCATTTTCTGCGCTATGCTACAGGGCTGCTACATGGACAACGCTGAGGATCTATATGGCGTGGATTGTGGCGTGGCAAATACGCCCGCCGAATCGATTTCTTTTGAGAATGATATCCTCCCCATATTGGAAACCAACTGCGCAATAAGTGGATGTCATGCTGCGGGAAATGGGGGTGGCCGTATCGAACTTATCAGCCAGCAAAAAGTCACATCGGCCATCGTGAACAACGACCTCAAAAAACGTGTCGTAGAAGGTTCAATGCCTCAGGGTGGAGTACTATCTACGTGTGATAAAGAAAGCCTAATCCTTTGGATCGATCATAATTTCCCAACTATCTAAGCTATGAAAAAAGCCTTTGCTTCTATTTTAATTGCTGGCCTTCTCCTCTTTGCGTCATGTGGTCATGATGACACATCCAATGAAGAAGCCGCATATACCTTGACTGTGGAGGAAGTGGTAAATGCCTTTTTGGAAGACGAGGGGGCATCCAATTTGAAATACAACGACTTAATAATAGAGGTCAGCGGTCCGGTCATGGAAGTCATCAAGGAGAATGGCATGATTACTGGCTTAAAACTATCGAACGACGAATTCAATATCGTGAACTGTACTTTTCAAAATCCTGTAGAACCCGCACGCGCCGAGGGGGGTTCAGTGACCGTCAAAGGCATATGTTCCGGATTTTTGGGAGACGCTTCATCTATGTTGCCAGGTGGAACGGTGGAATTGAAAAGGGCAGCGATCGTTGACTAGATTTGTAACATAGAAAAGCACATGAAAAAAGGAATAATCATAGCACTGCTTGCCCTAGGACTAGGTCAGGTGGCTCTTGCACAGAATCGGTATTTTACTCGTGACGGTCACGTTGAGTTCTTCTCAGAGACACCGTTAGAGAACATCGAAGCAACGAACGATAAGATGACCTCTGTGGTCGACTTCGAGAATGGGAAATTTGAGTTCGCTGTGCTGATCAAATCGTTTGAGTTTGAGAAGGCCCTAATGGAAGAGCATTTCAATGAGAACTACATGGAATCCAATGACTTTCCTAAGGCGAGCTTTGTAGGAGAAATCGAAGATTTTGTCGGAATTCGCAATTCAAATTTTCCTCCTGGAGTGGAAATGGCGGCGCATGGCAAACTGACCATACACGGCGTCACGAATGATGTGGTGCTCCCTGCTATTGTCACTCCTGATGGCGACGAGTATAGGCTTAGCTCCATATTCACAGTGAAACCTTCGGACTACGACATCGAGATCCCAAATACAGTCCGCGACAACATCGCGCAGGAGATCAAAGTGACCGTTTCTGCCGTGATCGTACCATTGAAAAAGTAATCAATGGCTAGATTCCTGTTTTTGTGCTCGCTTTTGGTTGCATTTTCATCGCTAAGGGCGCAAGAGGGATCTATGCTTGATTTGCTACCTGAGGATGAGCCTACCGCTGAGTACGCTACAGCGGGCTTTAAGACAACACGGATCATCAACGGGCATTCGTTCGAACTGAACAGTCATGGTGTGATGGATTTCAAGATTTCTCACCGCTTTGGGCGTCTCAATACCGGGCCCTATGACTTCTTCGGTCTTGATGCAGCATCGATAAGATTGGGTCTGGATTACGGAGTTACTCCATGGTTGAACGTTGGCGTGGGAAGGAGTAGCTTTTTAAAGACCTACGATGGTTTTGTCAAAGTGAAGTTTTTCAAACAGCAGAAAGGAAAGCGGAACATTCCTATCACTGCTTTATGGGTGTCTGACATGGCGATTGTTTCTCAGAAAAACACCAACACATCGATTGACCCATACCTATTCTCGCACCGTTTAAATTATACGCACCAGTTGATCGTCGGAAGAAAATTCAACGAAGCCATTTCACTCCAATTTATGCCGACGTTGGTTCACAGAAACTTTGTCATCACAAGCGCTGAGGCAAACGAAGTGATTGTCTTGGGAGTAGGAGGAAGGGTGAAATTGACAAAGCGCATTGCACTCAACATTGAATATTACTATGTGCTTCCTGACCAGTTAGCACCAGGCTTTAAGAACTCTCTATCCGTAGGATTCGACATTGAGACAGGAGGACACGTCTTCCAACTACATTTTACCAATTCAACGGGTATGGTTGAAAATGCCTTCATGACACAAACTACCGGCGATTGGTTGAAGGGAGATGTGCATTTTGGATTCAATGTAAGCCGCGTGTTTTCAGTATACCGTCCGAAACATTAGGCTCCAGCCACGCTGACAACTCTCACTTTTGAGAGGGAGTCCTATCATGTTTATTGCAGTTCGTTAGATGTTCTTTCGGAACGTCTGTTTTTGCATTCTGTCTTGAACAGCAAGCACAAACTGCCTATGCAAGAAGCCAAACATTCCGGAGGTGTGCAGCAAATGGCTCGAGCTGAGTTCATTCGTCATTTACTCAATGATATTCGCGCGCTCGAGGTCATGCTCAAAGAGAACATGATCGAATCGGATCGTGAGCGCATTGGGGCCGAGCAGGAGTTCTGTCTGGTGAATGAAAATTGGAGGCCCTCTTTTCACAGTGCAGAGATTCTTGAAGGGCTTTCAGATCCACGCTTTACTACCGAACTAGCCCGCTATAACATAGAGCTCAATCTGGATCCTATCGCCTTAAAGGGTGATTGTTTTCGGCAAATGGAACACGCGCTCAACGATTCCTTGAATAGGGCAGATGCCATCGCCGAGCGATACCACGATAAGGTTGTTTTAACGGGAATTCTTCCTACGATTTCAAAGAACGAACTCGAGTTGGAGTACATGACTCCAAATCCTCGCTACATGGCGCTCAACGAGATGATCAGAAATGTACGGGGCGCAGATTTTGAATTGCACATCAAGGGCATTGACGAACTTTCCGTGAGGCATCAATCGGTCTTGTTCGAAGCCTGCAATACTAGTTTTCAGATGCATCTTCAAATTGCGCCGGATGATTTCGTGTCGAGTTACAATTGGGCACAAGCGATCTCTGGTCCAATTCTCGGAATTTGCGCGAATTCACCGTTGCTGTTGGGGCGTGAATTGTGGAGTGAGACGCGGATTGCCCTCTTTCAGCAGAGCATCGATACACGGGTTTCTACTTTTGCTGTAAAGGATCAAATCCCACGCGTCAATTTTGGCAACAGATGGGAAGAAGGGAGTGTGGTTGACATCTTCAAGAATTCCATTGCTAAATTCAGAGTGATCATGTCGTGTGATATTGAGCGCGATTCGCTCGAGGATCTCGCGGAGGGCAAAGTGCCCAAACTGCAAGCACTTAGCTTGCATAACAGTACGGTGTATCGGTGGAATCGTCCTTGCTATGGGGTTACCGATGGAAAGCCACATTTGCGCATTGAAAACCGATATATACCCGCCGGCCCTACTACCATGGATGAGGTGGCCAATTTTGCATTTTGGGTTGGATTGATGAAGGGTCGGCCTAAGACATGTGATGACATTGCCTCCATCATGGAATTTAAGGATGCCAAGTCCAATTTCTTCAAAGCTTCGCGGACGGGAAAAGAAAGCGTAATGCGTTGGATGGGAGAACAAATCTCTGTGCGCGAATTGGTCATCGACCACCTACTTCCTATCGCTCGTGAGGGGCTTGCGTCCTGTGGCATAAACGCTGTCGATATTGACCACTATCTGGGCATCATTGAACGCAGAGCAATTGGGAAGACGGGAGCTCAATGGATCATTGCGAACTACCGCGCCTTGAGAAAGGAAATGAAGCGAGATGATGCGCTCTTGGCCTTGACCAAGGCTATCCATCATTATCAACGCACGGGTTTCCCCATCTCAGATTGGCCATCCATCGATGTCCATCTCGAAACCCATGAAGCCGCTCATACCGTTGAACACGTCATGAGTACCGACCTCTTTACTGTGCACGAGAATGATTCTGCTGAACTAGCCATCAATGTCATGGATTGGAATCACATTCATCATATACCTGTGGAAGATGACAAAGCGAAACTGGTAGGAATATTGACTTCCACCCATTTGGATCGCTTCAGACTCAGAGGGGGGGAAGTAGACGATGCCTTGGTGAAAGATGTGATGATACGGAGCGTGATTACAGCGAATCCAGGTACCGAGATCAGCGAAGCCATACGCGTCATGAAGAAGTTTGAAATCGGCAGTCTACCCGTTGTCCACGAACACCATTTGATCGGCATTGTTACCATTGACGATGTGAAAGCCTTTGACAAAAATGACGTTAGAGGATAGCCTAGTGGAAACGAAGACCGATCATCAAAGAAAACTGTTCTCTATTCAAGGCGATCATGATGGGCCATCCATCATTTTTATCGCTGGAATGCACGGGAATGAACCTTCTGGAGTGCGTGCCATGCAAAGGTTGGCTGGGATGATCGAGCCGCTGAAGTCTTCCTTGAAAGGAGCGGTGCATGGCCTGACAGGAAATATAGGCGCAGTTCAGTCAGGGGAAAGATACCTTGACACTGACCTAAACCGGATTTGGTCTGTACAAAGGGTTGCGGAAATACGCCAGAAAAAGTTTGTCGCTCTAGAGCGAGATGAAGCAGAACAGGTGGAGCTTTTACAGGCTATTGATGAAATTTTAGCCTCGGATTCGGGTCCGTTCTATTTCATGGACCTGCACACGACGTCCAGCGACACGATTCCCTTTGTTGTCGTGAATGATAGTTTATTAAACAGACGTTATACGCGGCAGTATCCGTTGCCCATCATATTAGGGATTGAAGAGTACCTTGATGGGCCTTTGCTCAGTTATATCAATGAGTTAGGCTATGTCGCTTTCGGATTTGAGGCAGGTCAGCATGAAGATCCCAATTCAATAGATCGCCATTTGGCTTTCGCCCGCTTGTCCATCCATCTGTGTGGAATGCTTGATGAACGATTGTTTCCGGTGAGGGAGGATGCGCAACTTCTCCAAGAAGCATCAAAAGGCGTCACGCATTTTTTTGAGATTTTTTATCGCCACCGCATAGCGCAAGGAGAAAATTTTGCAATGTACCCGGGGTATGTCAACTTCCAACGGATCAGCTTAGGTCAGCAACTTGCTACAAGTGAAGGAAGGCCAATCTATGCCGATCGCAACGCTCGGGTGTTCATGCCTTTGTATCAGACCCAAGGGTCAGAAGGTTTTTTTGCCATTCGCCGGATACCTTCGATCTTCTTAAAATTGTCGATACTGCTCAGGAACAGTAATGCTGATCGTTTGCTTACATGGCTCCCTGGCGTGTATTGGGCCTCAGCTTCTCGGGAAGCACTGATCGTTGATCGAAATGTCGCACGCTTCTTTGCCAAGCAGATTTTCCACTTATTGGGATACAGAAGTAGGCGTCGAGACCGAGACCATTACATAATGAAGAACAGGGAGGCTGCCTCACGCGACGAAGCGTACACCGACGCCCCTTGGATGGGATGAGTACTCGGATCAACATGAGAGCGGGAAAAGCCCTGCTATCGCAGCGCTTCTCGTTCACCTTCGGTGCCCAAGACTGGACTCCCCGCCATTTGCGGGGTAAACTTCTCGCCCAGTTATTTTGACCAAGGGCCAAAAAATAAGCCCTGCTATCGCAGCGCTTCTTGT